>CAYVDO010000176.1:0-15536 GCA_964450125.1 uncultured bacterium | reverse complement strand
GCGTCCACGTGACAGTGGCGACAGGTCTGGTTGCACAGCTTGCCGACGTTGATTTGCAGCACCTCGATACCCGTCGCGCAAAGCGGATCGAGCCCCGCGCCCGCGAGAGCCTGCTCGAAGGCCGGCACGCCCGCGAGCTGATCGAGAAGCGCTCTCTGCCGCTCGGGCTCGGCGAGCGACGCGCCGCGGGCGCTGAGCGACGTGACCGTCTCCGTGCTCATCGGCGGCTCAGGCCCTTGGAACGGAGGGCGCGCTCACATCCCGAGCTTGGTGGCATGGTTTCGCATCTGCACGCCGTGCACCAGGCTCGCACCACCACGGATCGCTGCCGATACGTGCACCGCTTCGGTCATCTGATCCAGATCGGCACCCTTTTCCAACGCGTCCTTGCTGTAGGCGTCGATGCAATACGGGCATTGGACCGCGTGCGCCACCGCCAAGGCGATGAGCGATTTCTCGCGCGCGCTGAGGGCACCGTCGGCGAACACCGCGCCGTACCAATCGAAGAATTTCCGCGCGAGCTCGGGCGCGTTCCGGCCGATCTCGCCGAACTTGCCGAGATCGTGCGCGTGGTAGTAGTGCTCGGACACGGCGATCCTCCTCGCGAGGCAGGCTCGCGCCGAGGGTAGCGCACCCACGCGCACGCGGCGCTCGCCGAGACATCGCGGAGTGAAGTCCGGCTTGAGCGCACCGCAGCAGATCGAGCATTCTGCGCCGCAGATGAGCACCACCCTCGGATTTCACGGCGGCGCAGGCACGGTCACGGGCTCGCGCTATCTGATCGAGGCACGCGGCACTCGCTGCCTCGTCGATGCCGGCCTCTTTCAAGGTCTCAAAGAGCTACGCCTGCTCAACTGGCAGGGCACGTCGTTCGATCCCACCGACCTCCACGCGCTGCTCTTGACCCACGCCCACATCGATCATTCCGGCTACCTGCCCAAGCTGGTGCGCGACGGCTACCGCGGCCCGATCTACTCGACCGAGGCTACCGCCGAACTCGCCGAGCTGATGCTTCGCGACGCGGCCCAGCTTCAAGAAGAAGACGCGGAGTACGCGAACCGGCGCGGCTTCTCCAAGCACAAGCCTGCGCTGCCGCTCTACACGTTGGTCGATGCGGAGCAAGCGTTACGGCAGCTTCGGCCCGTGCCGTACGGCGACTGGATCACCCTCGGCGAAGGGTTCCGCGCGCGCTTCGCCAACGCCGGTCACATCCTGGGCTCGGCCCACGTCGAGATGGAGGTGCCGGGAGCGACGCGCACGCTGCGCGTGGTCTTCAGCGGCGATCTGGGCCGCTACGCCGCGCCACTCCACCCCGATCCCGCGCCGCGTCCGCGCTGCGACGTGCTCGTCACCGAGTCCACCTACGGCGATCGCCGCCACGACCCCACACCGCCGATCCAGCAATTGCAGAAGCCCTTCCAACAGGCCTGCGCCCGCGGCGGCACCATCTTGATCCCGTCGTTCGCCGTGGGACGTGCGCAGATCGTGACGCTGCTGCTCGGCGACGCCATGCGCGACGGGCTCATACCGCGCGTACCGATCCACATCGACAGCCCCATGGCCATCGACGCCACGCGGATCTACGCGCGGCACGTCGGCGACGAGAACCTCGACCCCGACATCCTGAAGAACGGCCGCAGCCGCCTCTTCCCCGAAGGCGTGCATTTCCACCGCAGTGTCGAGGAGTCGAAGCGCTTGAACGCGCTCGGCGGCCCGCGGGTCGTCATCTCGGCGAGCGGCATGCTGTCGGGCGGACGCGTCGTCCATCATCTGCACCGGCTGCTCACCGACGAGCGCAACCTGATCGTGCTGGTGGGCTATCAAGCGGCAGGCACTCGCGGCCGTGCGCTGCAGGAAGGACGTCGGACGGTCCGCATGCACGGCGAGGACGTGCCGGTTCGCGCGCGCCTCTTCTCGCTGAGCGGCCTCTCGGCGCACGCCGACTGCGACGAGATCATGCGCTGGATCACGAGCGACGGCTCGCCACCCGCGAACGTCTTCGTCACCCACGGCGAGCCCGCATCCGCCGAAGCGCTGGCAGCACGCGTCGAGCGCGAGCTCGGCGTGAACGCCCATCTGCCGCGGCTCGGCGACGTCTACGATCTCGAAACCGCGAGCAAGCAATGAAGCGCCACATCCCGTCGAGGCGCGCCTCGAAGAGCGCCCGGCCCACCACGAACGCAACGCGCGCGGAGCCTGCGAAGCGCGCACAGCCTGCATCGAACGGGAAGAAGAACGAGCTCGCCACGAACGCGAAATCGTCCACCGATCCGAGGCCAGCGCGCACCAACGGCAGCTCGCGCGGCAACCGAAAGAACGGCAACAACGGTCCGCGCAAGCCCACGCCCAGGGAGCTAGCACGCGCCCGGGCCGTCGATCTGGCGATGCGCCGCGCGACGCCGCTGCCGTGGAGCGCGCCCAAGCCGCCCGAGGACGATCCGGAAGCCGCCGAGCGCATCGCGCGCATCATGGCGAGCCAGAGCTACCGGCGCGCCGATCAAGACCCGGACTTCATGGAGCTCGACGAGCTGCGCGGCGAACGCCTCGAGCTCGAGTACCTGAAGCCCGACATCGTGCTGCGCCGCCACCAGGTGCGTTCGACGGTCGTGGTCTTCGGCAGCACCCGGCTGGTGGAGCCAGCCGCCGCGCTGCGGCGGCTGGAAGCTGCCCGCCGCGACCTCGATCGCGCCCCCACCGACCCGGAAGCGCAGCGCCGCGTGGCGGTCGCCGAGCGCGTGAAAGCGCTGAGCCGGTACTACGACGAGTCCCGCGAGCTGGCACGGATCGTGAGCACCGTGTGCCAGCAAGGCGGGCCCTATCAGTTCGTGGTGATGACTGGCGGCGGCCCGGGAATCATGGAAGCGGCCAATCGCGGTGCCTTCGACGTCGGTGCCAAGAGCGTCGGTCTCAACATCAACCTGCCCCACGAGCAGTATCCGAACCCCTACATCACTCCCGAGCTTTGCTTCCAGTTCCGCTACTTCGCCCTGCGCAAGATGCACTTCATGCGGCTGGCGCGGGCGCTGGTGGCGTTTCCCGGCGGATACGGCACCTTCGACGAAGTCTTCGATGCGCTGTGCTTGATTCAGACCCAGAAGATTCCGCCGTTGCCGGTGATCCTGGTCGGCCGCGAGTTCTGGAAGCGTGCCTTCGACCCCGAGTTTCTGGCGTCCGAGGGCGTCATCGACGCGGAGGACGTGCACCTCTTCACGTACGCCGAGACGGCTCAGGAAGCCTGGGAACGCATCGTGGACTTCTGGCGCGGGTTCGGGGAGCCGGTGATTCCGTAGTTCTTGCGGGGGGCGTTTCACGTCCCTCGCCCGCCGCAGCCAAGCCGCGGCGGGTCCCACCCCCCAGTCGCTGCGCTTCGCTCGCGGCTCGCCGTGTGATCGACGGCGAGCGTGGAGACCGGTGCGCCGTTCGGTTGGCGGGCCGCCGGTCCCTCGACGACCCCGCCGACGCGACCCCGCACTCGTGGGCGTTTCACGGCCCCCTCCCCGTCCGAAGTGAATTCGGCCGGCGCCCCATCCCGCGGCGCTGCGCTTGCGGCTCGGCTTTGCTCGCGGGTCGACGGAACGGTTCTCGGCATTCGCTCGGCGAGAATGCTCGCCGGTGATCTCGATTGCGAGTCGTGTGCCTAGCCCTGCCAACCCGTTGATTCGACAGGATTTCGAGCGTTCGACGGGAAGCTGAAATAAAGTCGCCGCGTGAAGCGTAAGGTCGGTCGAGAGTGCGAAAGCGCTCAGGACGGACCGGACGGCGTGAATGAGCGGCTCATCCCCCGACGCTCTCGACGAGCGCGAGCTGGCGCAACGTGCGGCCAGCGGGGACGAGACCGCGTTCACCGAGATCGTGCGCCGGCACCAGGGCGCGGTCTATCGACTGTGTCGGCGCTTCTTGAGCCCGGCGGATGCCGAGGACACGGCCCAGGAAGCGTTCGTGCGCGCGTTCACGCGGCGCGCCGATCTCGATCCCACGCGTCCCGTGTTGCCGTGGTTGCTCACGGTGGCGCGGCATCTCGCGATCGATCGCATACGCCGGCACCAATCGTCACCCACAGCGCCACCCATCGGGGACCCGGATGCCCATGCGGACAAACGCGCTCCCAGTGCCGAGGATGCGGCGATCCACGCCCAGCGCGCAGCGCGATTGCGCCAGGGGCTGGCCGAGCTGCCCGAGGGACCGCGCGAAGCGGTGATGCTCTTCCACGTCGAGGGCATGGCCTACAAGGACATCGCCACGTCGCTGGAAGTCCCGGTGGGAACGGTGATGACCTGGCTGCACCGGGCCCGCGCGCGGCTCAAGAAGTCGCTCGCATCGGCTGAGGACGAAACGCCATGAGCCACCTGAGCGACGAGCGGCTCTTCGAGCTGGGGCTCGATCTCGCGCGCGAGCCATCGCACGACGAGATGACGCACCTGAACGCGTGCGCGCACTGCGCCGCGGCGCTCGCCAGCGAGCGCGAGCTCAACCTCTCGCTGATCGACGCATTTCCCCGCGAGGAGCCGTCACCGGACTTCGTGGCCCGCAGCACGATGCGGTTTCGCGCCGCGCGCGCCACCGAGAGGGTGACCGTGGCAACGCCGGTCGGCGCAGCGCGCGCGCGGCCGTCCTTCGGTCCCGTGGCGTGGGCGCTGCTCGCAAGCGTCGCCCTCGCGATTCCCGCGGTGGCGCTGCTCGCGCAGGATGCCGGGTCGACCCTCCAATACCTCGTGCTGGGCGCCAAGAACGTCATGGTGCTGATCTCGGCGCTGGCGCTCGTGGCCAGCAAGGTGCCGCTGGGTTGGCTCGTCGTGGCGGCGTCCTCCACCACGCTCGTCGTCGGCTGGAGTCTGGCGATGGGTCGAATCGTGAGCGTCGGGGCACGTGAAATAAATGCACCGGCTGCTGCGTAACCCCTCGCGAAGAGCGAAAGCGCAGGAACGTGATCATGTGGAATCGACGATCGGGATTCGCTTCCCTGGTGCTGCTGGTGATCGCCGCGAGTGCGGCGAGCGCCCAGCCCGAACACCAGCCGGCGTCCACGCAGCCCGCGGCACCGGCCAATGCTCCCACCCAGCCAGCACCTTCTCCGGCGTCGCCGCCGGCCACCGATGACCTGCGCGTCACCCTCGACCTGCGAGACGCGTCGGTGCGCGCGGTGCTCGAGGCGATCGCCGAGCAGACGGGGCTTTCGCTCATCATCACGGACACGGAATCCGTGGACGAGCACCTCGTCGCGCTGCGGGTGAAGAACCTGCCGCTCGACGAGATCCTGCCGACGCTCGCCGACGAGAGCGGGCTCACCATCGAGCACCGCGGCTCGGCGCTGGTGGTGACCAGCAAGAGCACCCCTTCCAAGCGGCATGGTCGTCACAGGATCCCACGTCCGCCTGCACCGCCGTCCGTCACCAGCCCATCCATTCCGTCCGATCGATCGTTCGTCATCGATCTCGACGGAGACGGCGAGCACCACGTGACCGGCAACGTCACCATCGACGTGGGCGAGGACGAGCGCTTCGCGATGGGCTCGGACGCGGTCGTCGAAGCCGGCGAGACCGTGAGCGAGGCGACGGTGATCGGCGGCACGCTCACGGTGCGGGGCCACGTGGAAGGTGACGCCGTCGCCGTGGGCGGCGCGGTTCACCTCGAGCCCGGCGCGCTCGTGGATGGCGACGTGGTCGCGGTCGGCGGTTGGGTCACCACCGCCAAGGACGCACAGATCGGTGGGGACGCCGTGTCCGTCGGCGGCCTCGTGCAGACCGAGAGCGAGGCCTCGATCGCCGGCGACCGCATCCAGGTGGGCGGTCGCATCGGCGGCGTGATGCTCGGCCTGATCGGGCTGGCGAGCGGAGCGCCTTTCGGGTTCGGCATCGCGATGGAGCTGATGCGCGCGGCGCTCTTCCTCGGCACCGCGGTGCTGCTGGTGACGTACTGGCCCGCACGCGTCACTGCCGTGCGCGTCTACCTCGTGCAGCGCCCAGGCTTGTCGGTGCTGGCAGGAGTGGCGCTGGCGGTGGGCGTGCTGCCCATCTGCTTCGTGCTGATGCTGACCTTGGTCGGGATCCCCCTCGTCCCGGTGGTGCTCGCTGGCGTCACCTTGCTCTACATCGTCGGCACGACGGCGCTGGCCGCGTGGATCGGCGACAAGCTGCCCTTCCTGCGCACGCGCAAGACCCCGCTGATCGCCGTGCTCCTCGGCGTCGCGATGCTCGCGTTCGTGAAGGCCGTCCCCTACTTCGGAACCTTGGTGGCGCTCTTTGCTTCCATCGCCGCGACCGGCGCGGCCGTCGTGACCCGCGCCGGACAACCACCCGCGGCGCCGCCGCCAGTCGTGCCGCCGGCTTCACCGGCGACCACCGACCTCACCCCAACCCTTCCGTCCGATCGCTGAGGAGAAACCGATGAACGTCGAATTGCTGAGCCACGCGCTGTCGTTCGCCCCCACGACCATCGCCACCGTCATGTTCGCGCTGGCGATCGCCATGGGCCACGTGGCGCTCATCCCCGCCAGCGAGCCGCGCTACCGCCTGCGCCGCGAGCGGCCACAGTTGCGCGTGATCCCCGGCCGCCGCACGGCCCGAGTCCCAACGAGCTCCGCCCGAGACGCTGCGTGAGCGCGGGGCCTTCTCGACCCACACACCGACCCGGAAGAGTCGCGGCAGCGACGTGACGTCGCGCCCGTCGGCGAAGGCGAGCGCAGACGAGTCCGCGACAGGGCGACGACGTGTGAGCGTCAGAGGCGTTCAGGTTCGCTTGCGACGGACGGGCACTGTGGGCGAGCGCTTTTCACGCGCGGCTTTGGCGGCAGCCCAGCGCGCGCGACTCGCGGCGGGCCAGGTCTTGGTGGCGTCGTAGTACGCGGAAAAGGACGGCACCTTCGGCGCGAGCACCAACCACGGCTGTTTGGAACGAACGAAGATGTGCGCGGCCGGCGGGAATCGATTCGGCTCGTCGAGAGTCCCCACCCGCACGTAGCGCGTGATCGGCGTACGGCTGCCGTGCTCGTTCCACATCGCCGTGCGGCAGCGGGGACAGCGTGCCACCCAACGCTTGCCACCGCTGTCGGTGGGGACGAGCGTGAGCTCGGGCTCGCCAGCCAGCACCGAAAACTACGTGTGCTCGATCATCGCGTGGTGCGCGAACGGGCCGCCGGTCTCGCGCTGTCAGCGCGTGCAATGGCAGCAATGCACGAACATCGGCTCGGCGTGAAGGCGATAGCGCACGTCGCCGCAGGCGCAGCCGCCGTCGAAGGACGGCCCGCTCGCGGGCGCGACACGCGCAAACGCTGACGCCGACCCGGACACGGGCGCGCCGCGCGACCGATGGCCCGACGCCGCCCGGCGCGGGGAGGCCGATCGCTTCACGTCGCGCGCGCTCATGCCTCGAGCATGCCGTGATACGGCGGTGTCTCGTACGGGCAGCGGTTCAGTTTGCCGAGCGGCGGGGTACGGTGGCTCGCGAAGCGTGGCGCCGAGTAGAGGCTTCGCTTCAAGTCGGGGTGGCAGTCCTGACCTGACGTCCACTGGTGGGTGACCTCGCCCCAGTCTCGTGGACGGCCATCCTCGAGGGTGAGGCGGGCGATCCACGATGTCGATGATCCGGATCCACCAGTAGCATCGAGTCATGTGTCCTCGCGCCGATGCGCGCGATGGCCGGAAGCACGTGGCGGACGAGGAGCGGCCTCGCTTTGCTCACGAGAGACACCCCGCCGCCGTGGGGCGCGGGCTCGTACCGAAACGCATCGCCATCGTTCATCCGCTGCCACGCCTCGTCGACGCAGGACTGTGCGGCCGTAGGGGACGCCTTCACGGCTCTGGAGGAGCTTGCACGACGGCCTGGGCATGGCACCCGCGACGCGCGCACGCGTCCGGGTTCATCGATCGATCGATTTGTGGAACCCCCAGCCTTCCAAGGTCTGGTTGCCGTCCCGGATCTCGAGCTTCCACCAGGCGGCGTTGCTGTGGTCATCGACGACGCGAACGGCTGTGCCCTGGGGAAACTTCTTGATGAGCGGTTTCTTCTTGTCGGGGCCAGACCACAGGTTGAGCTCGGTATTGGTTCGCGCGTCGCCCTCGACGGCCTCCTGCGGCGAGCTGGATACCTGTGGGCAGTTGAGCACGATCGGACACCCGTCGAGCGGCAGTCCGCTGTCGCTCATGCTCGCGGGCGGGCCGCTATCTTCGAAGTTTCCGAGGCCTTGTCCTTTGAGCAGCTTCGCGTGGGCCTTGACCAAGTCCGAATCCGAGTCGAGCTCGACGGCCTTCTCCATCAGCGTGGTCGCCTCGTGCCGGCAACCCTTGAGCTCTTTGATGACAGCCAGGTTGTAGTAGTCGTCGGCGGTGACGACACCGCCTGCGGCAATCGTCTCCGTGAGTATCTCCTCGGCCTTGTCCCACTCGCAGCT
Source organism: uncultured bacterium (assembly GCA_964450125.1). Classification (GTDB taxonomy): domain Bacteria; phylum JADJOY01; class JADJOY01; order JADJOY01; family JADJOY01; genus JADJOY01. The sequence continues at coordinate 7,150 of CAYVDO010000176.1, read as the reverse complement.
CAACGCGTAGTCGAGCGCGGTCTGCCCACGCGGTGTCGATGGCGACCGTACCTCGACGGCTCCGCGTTGCCAGTGAGGCTGGATCTGACGCAGGTATTTCGCCGCCGAGCGCTGAGCGAGCTCATCGATGGCTTGTTGCGGCGCGGGCAGCATGTCCACCCGTTTCGTTGCGCCAGAGCCGCCACCGCCGAGGATTCCGCCCGCGAGATCCCCGATCACTCGGGTCGGGTCGGTATCGCCACCGCGTTCCACGACCTCCCAGGTCTGCTTCTCGGACTCGGCCATCCGCGCGCGCGACCCCAGCGCCCCACACGGCGAATCGGGTCGGGCGTCGGCGATCCGGTACTCGACGTTGAGGAGCAGGGTGAGCGAAGACTCCCGCCGCCACGCGCGGTGCATGCTGCCGTCTTTGGGATCCTGCCACGACTCGTCGAACAGCTCGGGCTTCCGCTGATTGCTCTGCCCCGTGACCGAGATGAAGAGCAATCCTTCGACACGATCGTTCTGAAGAGCCTGCAGCGTCTTCTTGCTGAGGGTGCCGCCGTCGTGAAACTCCTCGATCTCGCGGGTCACCGCGGCGAGCTGGGCTGGGTTTCGCTCGACGTACGTGAGGTATTGGTCCTGGATCCCCTGGCGGATCTTCCCGGCTATCGTCTGTTCGAAGATCTCGATCTTGCGGATGTCCTCGCGGAGCTTCGTGAGCTCGCCGCTCGCGTCGGCGCCACCCTTTCCGGACTTTGCCTCCGCCTTCGCGAGCCGGGCGCGCAACGCCTGGGCGTCGCGTCCGTCGACGACGATGTTTCCGATCGCGATCCGCCGAATCCCACACAGATCCGACTTGCTCGCGACCTGGCGCTGAATCTTGATCTTAGTCGCGCAACCACCCAGCGCGATCGCTCCGAGTGCGAGCACATAACATCTCCATCGCCGCATGCTTTTCCTCCCCGACCGATCCGAACACGACCGCATTCGGATCGTCAACGAAAGCACGGGGCCACGAACGTCGAGGTCGCACGGAGGACGACGATGCGAGGGGCTCGTGCCCGGCCGCACAGCGTGCGAATTTCGGCCGGGCACGAGTGCGAGCCCGACGTTCGAATGCGCACTCCGCGCCGTTTCAGCCGACCGGCGCGAGCTTCTGGCGGAAGAACTTCACTTGGAAGGTGTCCTCGTTGATGAGCCAGCCGCTCTCGACCCGCAGGATCTTGTAGTCCTGATAGCCCTGCTCCTGCATGATCCGGCGAATGATCGCGTTCGACTGCTCGTCCATGTATTCGCGGGTGGCGAACGTGTTCTTGTAGAGCGTGAACTCGTAGACGTCGGGGTCGATGGCGCTCGCGGTCGGCTGGTTGCCGAACGTCGTGGCGAAGCAACCTGCACCAACCAGCAGCACCGCGCCGAGCACCAGTGCGTTTCGTGCTTTCATGGGGATCTCCTTTCGTGCGGTTCGACGACCGGCGGCTCCCGCCGGTCCCGCGAAGCCGACGCCGGGGCGGCTTCGCCCCGGACGTCGATCGCTGGGCCGACGAATCAGTTGACGCAGTTGAGTGGCAGCGCGAGGTAACAGTCCACGGCGCGGTCACAGTCCGCGAACTCGAGGCACTGGTTGACGTAGTGCGCCCAGTCGCGTTGGTCGTCACTGGTGAGGGACTCCAGGCAGTTGACTCGCACATCGACGCACTCCTGCACGCCCCCACCGAGCCGGTTGCATTGATCTCCGAGCACACAAATGTTGTTCACGGCCCGTGCGGCCTCGGAAACCAGATCGGGATCGTCACTCCCCCCGCCGCCACCACACCCCATGCCGCCAGCGGTGCCGATGATGAGACACGCGAGGATCGTGTTCCGTTTCAGCCAAGCGCTCACCTTCATTTCCGTCCCCTCGTTCGCCCAAACGGGCTCGCGCGGATGCAGTTCGGCCGAGCCCTCCCGGCACGTCGTGCATCCGCTGTTCACGGGATCTAGGACCCACCAACGGAGGTGTGACGGTAGATGCTTCGAGCGCGGACGAACCGGCAGTCGACGCGCGGAGGCGGGACGCGTCGATCTGCGGTGGATCCCGCCCTACGATCCGCAGCCCGGCGCGATGGCGCGGTGCCTCGGGCCGGCTGGGAGGGGGCGCGGGTAGCGAGTGTCCACAACGCATCCTGCGTTGTGAGTTCCAGAAACTCTGACCGGTCCGAGTTGGGGGATCCCGCCTCGGATACGACCATCGCCACGGACTCGATCCAAGGCCAGGGAAGAGATGCTGGACATGCTCAATCGCCACCAGATGCAGGTGCTCCGCGACGCGGGGCACAGCCAAGAGGACCCCGCCCGACTGGCCGGAGTCGGTGAGCGGACGGTGCGGCGGATCCGATGCCGAGCCGTCGTTCGTAAGCGCCGAGACTGCCGCAGAACGCAAGCGGCTGCGGATCGTCCGCCCGACGAAGGCCGAGCAGTTCCGCGACCTCGTACGGAGAGATCTTCAATCCGACCTCTCGCAGCTCTCCCGTCGAGGTCGTCCGGCGCGCCCGGCTAACCGGTTACGAAGGCGCAAGACGGCCCTCTACCGCCTCATCGCCAAGCTGCGACCCAGCGGCGCGCGCGCCATGGTGCGGTTCGGGGGACTGCCGGGCGAGTTCACGCAACACGACTTCGGCCACGTCGACGTGCACTTCCTCGACGGCTCGAAACAGCCCCTCCACTTTTTCGCCTCGCGGCTCAAGTACACCCGCTGGGTCCAGGTGACGCTCGTTCCCAACGAGCGTGTCGAGAGCCTGCCGCGCGCCCTCGTCGAGCACTTCGACGCGATCGGTGGCATTGCGCTGCTCGCGATCTTCGACCGCCCCAAGAGCATCGCGATCGCGTGGAATCGCCAAGGCGAGGTCACTGAGTGGAACGCCGCCTTCGGCGCCACGATGCTCGAGCTCGCGCGCCAGCTCGCCGAGCGGCACGCGGAGGTCAACACCCGCCGGCTTCGCCCTGCGCTACCTCGTCTTCGTCGGCCCCGCCGGCTTCGTCGACTTCGGCGTTCAGACCTACTCGATGTGCCACCCGACGCCATCGGGATCAGCGGCACGCTGTTCCTCCATCGCGATCACGTGCGCATCGCGGCGGCGCGCTTCGAGGCCACCCCAGGATCGGGTCGCTGCGGGAGAGCGCTCGGTGTTGCCCGAGCACCGCGTCCAGATGGTCGCCGCGGTCTCCGGCAAGCGCGCCAAGCACCACCTCAAGCGCCAACACCTGCTTGAGATCGGCGGTGGATCCCTCGACTACCTGACCGAGCTCACCCATCGCCGACCCGAGCAGTGGGTACGTGACGTCGATCGGCTGCACGAGTTGCTCCAGCACCATGTCGCTGAAGCGATGCGCAATGCCTTCGATCGGGCACTGACCGAGCACGTCGCCCATTACCTCCGTGAGGTCGAGTCCCGCCAGGAGGCGCTGCCGATCTCGCCCCGGCGGAGGCGCGCGACGGCCACACTCCGAACATGCTGACCTACCCGATCTCGGCGCGAGCGCGTCGGTGATGCTCAATCGCGCTGTCTCGATCGTTCTTCGCGACGCAGATCGCAGCACGGAGCGCCAGCCTGAACCCGTGGCGCAACGGGGCCCCGTCACCATCGAGGCGCCTCGCGTCCCGCTCGTCGATGCGTAGCGAGCTCCGCGCCTCGCTCTTGCTTCCGACGGCTGCCGCAAGCGCCATAGACCTCTGGGCTGCAAAGCACTAGGGGCAACCCCGTGATGCAAAGGATATGAAGGCAGGGTGTAACGCTCGGCGAACAGGCGCTCCGCGTCGCCGAGAAAGTTCCGATGAGTAGCTGGTTCGAGCCCGCGTACGCGAGGGCGCGTGCGACACGGTATGGCTCGCCCGTGCGCAGGGCGACCAAGGCGCTCTGGGTGGCGCAGGTAACGGAGGCGAGCCTGTCCGAGGTGGGGGCTCGGCGATGGGGCGGTAGAGAGCCGTCTTGCCGCCTTTGTAGCCGGCACGTCGGGGGCGCCGGACGATCTCGACGGAGAGCGCCTCGGGGGTGGGGCCCCGAAGCGGAGGATTCGCCTCAGCGGGGCTGGGCGCTTGAAAAAAACCTCGAGAGAACATCAGCAAGCTCTGAAGAAGCGCGCGCTTACTTCAGAGCTTGCCGAGACCGCCGGGAAGCTGCTTGGCGCGCAGCGCGGCGCAGAGCCGTGTGGCCTCCAGCGCCTGCGCAACCGAGCGCGGGCCGCCTTCCACGTTCGCGAAGCGCTTCTCCCAGACTCGTTGGAAGTCCTGGGCGTCCGCTTCCGAGCACTGCCCCGAGCGGTAGAGCCACGCCACCCACGGCGTCCACGTAGCCGGGAACCGTTTCAGCAGCGCCTCTCGATTGGCGCGCATCCAGTTGCGAGTGGCGGCGCGATTCTCCGCCCAGCGCACGTGATCCTCGAGCAAGCGGCCGACCTCCTCGGTGTGGGTCTTCTTGGGGTCGAGGGCGAGGGCACGGATCTTGGCGGCCCGCTCGGGCTCGCGAATCGCCGCGAGCGCCTGAATCAGATCGCTGCGCACCACGCGATCCTCGACGGCACCGAGCCGCGCCAGCAGCCGTGCTTCGGCCTCGGCACCGCCCTCCTGCGCATACGCCACCAATGCCAGTGGGCGCACGTTGGCGCCCAGCGCCCCCGGCTTCCACGCTGCGTCCGAGCCATCGCCCACGATGCGCGCGGCGCGCGCCACCAGCTCCTTCCGCACCCCGGCGTCGTTGGCGGTGCCCACCAGGAACGCGAGGAGCTGTTGGCGGCCGAGGGAGGCGTCCTCGTCGTCGTTCTCGCGCTCGTCGATGCCGTAACGATCGAGAACGGGCCGGTAGACGCGCTGCAAATACGCCTCGAGCTTGGCGCGCTCTGCCGGCGCGGTGGCGAGCTGCTCGCGGATCCACGCCAGGTTCTCGAACGGCGCCGCCATCGCTTCGGTGGTCGCCGCCTTGGCGAGGACCGGGAGCGCCGCGAGGTACTCGGCGGTGGTGAGCGTGCCGGCGGCATACGCGGCATCGAGTGAGCCGGCCTGTGCGAGCTGCTCGACCGGCGAGAGCTTCTCGAAGCGCGCTTCGAGGCGGGTGCGCACCGCGGGCTCGAGAGCGAAGCGGTAGTAGCCGGCACCGTCGGCGTTGGGCATGACCCACGTCGGGCATCGGTCGAGCGTGATGGCGGGCGAGAGCGCCGCGCGATCGAGGAGCACGCAAGCGCGCTCCTGCCAATCGTCGGTGCCGGCGCGCAGGCACACGGGGATCGACCACTGCTGCGCGGTGCTGGCCGTGGAGCCGAGCGGCAGCGAGCGCTCTTGCGTGAGCGAAACCTGGCCCACGCCGCCCTCGCATTTCACGCGCGCGTCCACCACCGGCACGCCGGGCTGGTCGATGAAGCTGGCGAAGGCCTTCACCAGCGCCTCGGGCTGATCGGTGGTGGAGGCGATCGAGCGCATGAGATCGGCGCTGGTGGCGCTGCCGCCCGCGAAGCGGCGGATGTGCGCGCGGATCGCGTCGCGCAGTCGCTCCGGCCCCACGAACGCTTCGAACATGCGCAGCACGGCGCCGCCCTTGGCGTAGCTGATCGAATCGAAGGCGCTCATCACCTCGGTGTAGTCGTCGATCGGCTCGTGGATGCGGCGGGTCGCGGCGAGGTCGTCGGTCTCCATCGCTTCGAGCGTCTCCGCCATGTGGTAGCGCTCGGGGTGGAACTCGGGATGGAGCTCCGTCACCACCTTGGTCGCCATCCAGGTGGCGAACGACTCGTTGAGCCACAGATCGTCCCACCACTTCATGGTCACGAGATCGCCGAACCACATGTGCGAGACCTCGTGGGCGTGGGTGCCCCAGTACGCCAGCCTGAGCCCGGTGGGTGTCGACTCGTCGATGAGGATGAGCACGTCCTTGTAGGTGATGAGGCCGGCGTTCTCCATGGCGCCGTAGCCGAAGTCGGGTGCCGCGAGGAGATCGAGCTTCTCGAACGGGTACGCCATGCCGAAATAGCGCTCGAGCGCCGTCACGATGGCGGCGGTGTTCTCGAGGGCGTAGGTGAAGTCCTTGCCCCGACCCTTGACCGCGATGCCGCGCAAGCGAAGCGGTGTCGAGCGCTCGGGAGTGGGCGGGACCGGCTTCCATTCGACGACGTCGAAAGGACCGACCGCGAACGCGATCAGGTAGGTCGGCAACGGGGCCGTGGTCGCGAAACGCACGGCTCTCCGCCCGTCCGCCAGCTTCTCCTCGCTCGCTGCTGGCGCGTTGGCCACCGCCACGTCGGTCTCGGGCACCACCAGGGTGAGATCCCACGGCGTCTTGAAGGTGGGCTCGTCGAAGCACGGGAACGCGTGCCGCGCGCCGAGCGGCTCCATTTGCGTCACGACGTACTTCTCGCCGCCCCACTCCATCCGGTAAGCGCCGAGAAGCGGCGTGTCGAACTTCGCGCGCCATTTGAAATGCAGATCCGCCTCACCTTCCGGGATCGTGGTGCGCGCCGTGAGCATCAGCACGCCACCTGCGCCGGCGTCGGTGGCCGTGAGGCGTGTGGCGGTGGCCGCGCCGGCCGTGGGCGTGAGGGTCGCCTCGCGGATCGCGAGATCGCCGCCGTGCATCCAGATCCGGTGCGTCGACTCCGCAACCTTCACGCGGATCGTCGACTCGCCTTCGAGCCCGTCCTTCCGCGGGTCGATGGTCAGCGTCATCGTGTAGCGCAGCGGCGCCACCGTCGCCGGCAGCTTGCCGCGAGGCGGGTCCTTCATGTCCTTCGCCGCGGCGGTGCCCGCCACCGCGAGCACGATCCCCACCACCCACGAGCCCCACCAGCGCGCGCGCATCATGCGGTTCTCCTCGGCGAGCGTCGCGGCGCGCGCCGAGCGCGTCGCGACCTCGGAACCGCGGATGCTACCCCGCCCCGCAGCACCCGCGGAAGCAGATGCGCCTCGCGCTCCTGCCGGGCGGTGCGGTGGGATTGCGACCCGAGCGCCCGGCTACGGCCGGGCCAGAGGGGTGAGGAGCTATCGATCGCAGCGCGCCCGCTCGTCGGCAGCGATGTCCGATGGACCCTCGATCGACACGCGTACGTTTCGCAGGCTGCTGAAAAAGGCACGAGCCAAAGGCGCGCCGACGAGCGTAGCGAGTCGGCTCGGGGGTGGGTCCCTTTGAGCACCGCGTTTTTCGTG
>CAYVDO010000175.1:0-15551 GCA_964450125.1 uncultured bacterium | reverse complement strand
TAGGCGCTGCCTGGCTTTTACCCCCCCCCCGCCTGTGGCGCCTCCGCCGCGACGGGTCCCACCCCCGAGGCGCCTCGCTGCGCTCGCGGCGTGATGGAAGTCGAGCGTGGAGACCGGTGCGCCGCTCGGCTGGAGGGCCGTCGGTCCCTCGACGGCCCCGCTGTGAGTTCCAGAGACTCTGTCCGGTCCCTTTCCGGAAACTCTGGCCGCCCCGAGGCGGGAGACCCCAGTGCGGCGACCGGTGGATCATTCGACGGGAGGGGTGTCGCGCGTCACCCACCCGTGCGTGGGCAGTCAGCCGCTGCGAACACTCGCCGCGGCGACGCTGTGGCACGCCGCGGGATCAGACGGCGCGGAAGGTCTTCCGCGTGAGATAGCGCGCCAGCAGGTTGAGCGCGCCGATGAGTAGCAGCAGCACCAACGCCGTCGCCCACGCTTTCTGGTGCCAGTCCTCGTAGGGGCTGATCGCGTAGTTGAACATCTGGACGGTGAGCGTCGCCGTGGGCAGATCGGGGCGCACGTTCCAGTAGGCGTTGTTGAGCGCCGTGAAGAGTAGCGGCGCAGTCTCGCCCGCAGCACGTCCCACCGCTAGCAGGATCGCCGTGACGATCCCGCCAAGAGCGGTGCGCAGGATGACCGACAGGCTGGTGCGCCAAACGGGAACACCGAGCGCCAGCGCCGCCTCGCGCAAGGTATTCGGAACGAGTCGCACCAGCTCCTCGGTGCCTCGCGCGAGCGTCGGGATCATGAGCAGCGCGAGCCCCACGCCGCCCGCCAACGCCGAGAAGTGACCCATCGGCTTGACCACCAGGTCGTACGCGACGATGCCGACCACGATCGAGGGCACGCCGGCGAGAACTTCGGCGGTGAAGCGAACCAATCGCCCGAAGCGACCGTCGCCGCGCTCGGCCAAGAACACCCCTGCGCCGATCCCCAGCGGAAGACCGATCGCACAGGCGAGCCCAACGATGAGCAACGTGCCGAGGATCGCGTTCCCCACGCCACCTCCCGGTTCCCCTACCGGTGCCGGCAAATGCGTGAAGAACCGAAACGAGAGCCCGCTCACCCCGTTCGACACAACCAGCCACAGCGTCGAGAAGAGCGGCACGAGCGCCGCGAGCACGCACGCCCCGCACACGAGCGTGACGAACACGTTCACCAGCTTCCGAGCCCAGAGCCTTCGCATCGTTGTCGACCGTTGCGTCCACAGGCGACGCGGCGCTCGTCGCTCACACCGCGACGCGCCCCGTGCCGCCCACCGCACGCATGAGGAGCCGCGCCAGCGAGTTGAGAAGCAGCGTGGTACCGAAGAGCACCAGCCCGAGCCCCGCGAGCGCACCCATGTGAATGGCGCCTGTGGCCTCGGCGAACTCGTTGGCGATCACCGCGGGCAGCGAGTAGCCCGCGGAAAAGAGCGAAGCCCGGATGATCGGCGAGTTCCCGATCACCATCGTGACCGCCATCGTCTCGCCGAGAGCACGCCCCAAACCGAGCAGCCCCGCGCCCAGAATCCCTGCTCGGCTGTAGGGCAGTACCACCATCCGGATCACTTCCCAACGCGTGGCACCGAGTGCCAGCGCGCCCTCGCGCAGCGCCAGCGGCACGGTCTTCAGCACCTCCAGGGTCACCGACGCGATGGTGGGCAGGATCATGATCGCCAGGATCACACCACCCGCGAGCAACCCGAGACCGATCGGTGGTCCCTGGAAGAGCGGCAGAAAACCGAGCGTCTTGGCGAGAAACGGCTGCACCTGGCTGCGCAGCACCGGCACCAAGACGAACAAGCCCCAGAGCCCGAACACGACACTCGGGATGCTCGCCAGGGTCTCGACCGGGAACGAGATCCACGCACGCAACCGCGGCGGGACCATGTCCGAGATGAAGAGCGCCAGGGAGACGCCCACCGGCATCGCGAGCCCGATCGCGACCGTGCTGGTGACGAGGGTGCCGTAGATGAAGGGAAGAGCGCCGAACTTTTCAGCGACCGGATCCCAGTCGCTGCCGACCAGGAATCGCCCGATCCCGAGCGCGTGGGAGGATGGCGCAGCCAGATCGGCGAGCGACCACACGATCACTCCGCCAACCGCCAGCACCGCACCACCGAAGGCGCCGAGGATCGTGCCCCAGGCGCGGTCCGCGGCGTTGTGACCGAAGAACGACGGCCGGCGCGGAGACGGCAACTCCGTCCCCGCGCCGGCCGTGAGCGTGCTCGACGTCGCAGTCACGCGCGCTCGCTCACGGGGACACGGCCTTGCCGGCGACGGTCAGGGTCTTGAGCGTCGCCTCGACCTTGCTCACGACCGCCGCGGGAAGCGGCGCGTAGTCGAGCGCGGCGGCCATCTTCTGGCCGTCGTGGATCGCCCACCACAAAAAGTTCACGAGTGCGGTTCCCTTTTCGACGTTCTCCTGGTTCTTGTAGACCAGCAGGTAGGTGAAGGACGCGATCGGATATGCGTCGGCCGCTGCCGAGTTCGTGATCGACACGCGATAGTCCGCCGGCATCTCCACGCCTGCGGCAGCAGCGGACGTGGCCTCGATGCTGGGCTCGACGAACTTGCCGGCCGCGTTCTTGATGGCCGCCTTGGGCAGCTTGTTCTGATTCGCGTAGGCGAGCTCGACGTAGCCGATGGCGCCTGGCGTCTGCTTCACGAGGCCGGTCACGCCCTCGTTGCCCTTCGCACCGAGGCCCACCGGCCAGCTCACGCTCTTGCCAGCGCCGACCTTGGTCTTCCACTCGTCCGACACCTTGGCGAGGTAGTCGGTGAACACCGCCGTCGTGCCCGAGCCATCCGAGCGCCGCACCACCGCGATCGGCGCGTCCGGCAGCGCCGCGCCGGCGTTGTCGGCAGCGATCGCCGGGTCGTTCCACTTGGTGATCTTGCCGAGGAAGATTGCGGAGAGCGCCTGTGGCGAGAGCTTGAGCGAGGGCATCGGCGCGTTGTACGTGACCACCACCGAGCCCAACACCGTGGGCACGTGCTGGAGCGCCGCCGGTGCCTTGTCGAGCTCCGAGTCGCTCATGGGGGCATCCGACGCACCGAAATCGACGGTCTTGTTCGTGATCTGCTGAATGCCGCCGCCCGAACCGATCGACTGGTAGTTGAACTGCAGCTCCGGCTTGAGCTTGTTGTACTCGGCGAACCACTTCGAATAGATCGGGAACGGGAACGTGGCACCCGCGCCAGTGACGAGCAACGCGCCCGCCGCCGAAGACGCCGCGCCTGCGGCGAGCGCCAGCGCGGCCAACGTGATCTTGCCCTTCTTCATCGCATCCTCCTCTGGGTTTCGTCTCTCGTGCGTGTGGGGGTCAGTTAACGGGGCCTGTGTGACGGGACTGTCACAACGGGATGGCCGACGTGCGTCATGTGGGTGAGCTCTCGGGCCTCGCGACGCGGCGTGACGAGGGCCACACGTAGCGACGTGCGAAAGCGCCGGTAATGGCCCAGTGGTAGCCCCAGAGCTTGGTCTAGCGCGGTGAAGCTCACGCGACGCACACGCACCACCGCGGCAACGTCTACGGTTCGATCGCGGCGCGCCGCTCACACGCGTGAGCGATCGGTCCGCGCCTCGCGCCGCGACGCGCGAGTTGCTACGTCCGCGTCACGCTCGCTTCGAACGTCGGCGCCATCGTGACGTGCGCGGAGCGAATCCGCGGAAACGGTACCCGCGAAGCGAGAGAGACTCGATGATCGACACCCTGCGCCGCCTGAACCGCGTCGTCGAGCTCTTCCAGGGATTGGGAGGTGCGCGACGCGTGTATCGTCCCCTGCCGCGCGCCGAGTGCGTGGCCGAGCCCCTCGGCCCTGCCGAGGAAGACGTGCTGGCGCGCTGCGTGAGCGGCGCGCGCCTCGGCGAGCTCGTGGACGAGTCGCGCTTCGACGAGGAAGAGACGCTCACTGCCGTGCGCCGCTTGCTGGACCGCGGCGTTCTCGAATCCACCTGAACGCCTGCCACCGCTTCGCATTCGCGACACGCGATCGTCACCCACGGCCGACGCAGGTGTCACGTGCGTCGCGCACGCTCGTGTGCATGAAGCTCGCGATCGCGTCCGATCTGCATCTCGGCGACCCGCAATGCGCTCTCGTCGTACCCTCCGGTTCCGGCTACACGATCGGTCCGCTCTACGAGCGCTTCGTGGAAGCGGTGGGCACCGGGCTCGACTACTTGGTGCTCGCTGGCGACGTCCTCGAGATCATGCTCTCGAGCTACGTCGAGGCGTACAAGGCTGCGCGCGTCTTCTTTCGCCGTGTCCGGGAGGACGGGCTGGCACGCGAGATCGTGCTCATCGCCGGCAACCACGACTTCGAGATCTGGCACACCGTCGAGCACGAGGTGAACGTCATCGATCGCGTGCGCCGCGGCCTCGATCCGCGGCCATTCCGCTGGTCGGTGCCGGCGGTGATCGACGACCGCGCCGGCGCCACGCACCGCGGTCTACGTCTGCCCGACGTGAATCCCCGCGGTGACGTCGCCGACGAGTACGGCGATCTCTTCCTCGAAGGCTTGACCCGCGACGCCAGCGCGGGCGACGGCGAGCGACTACCGCTCGCGTTCGCGTACCCGAACCTCTACGTGGTCACGGCGAGTGGCGAGACCGTGCTGGTGACCCACGGCCACTACTTCGAAGGCTACTGGGCACTGCTGTCGAGCCTCGCGATGCGCATCGTGCGCGAGGATCTGGGTCTCGCCGAACGCTCACGCGAGCGCGCGACGCTCTCGATGCGCGAGCTGGTGGCGATCAACTTCCCCCTCACCCAGCTCACCAGCTCGGGCCTCGGACAATCGGGGCCGTTGAGCCGTGTCGTGAATCACGTCCAGCGCGACGTCGAGCGCCAGGAATTCGGCCGCGTCGAGGCGCTGCTCACCCAGCTCCTGCCGGCCTTCACCACCGGCGCCCCGTGGTACCTCGACGCGCTCGCCAAGGCCGCGAGCTCGGCGCTCAGCACCCGCGTCATCCGTTCGTTGCGCGACTACCAGACCGGCTCGTTCGCTCACGATCTCGGCAACCACGCCGGCACGCGGGCACGCTTCCTCCAATTCCTCGACGCGTCACTCGACGAGATCGATCGCCTGCTCGAAGAGCACGAGATCCACGTGCCGTTTCCCCGACACCTGATCTTCGGCCACACCCACCAGCCGCACGGCTGGCACGAGACCAGCCCGTGGACGGAGCCACGCTCGGGCATCGAGCTTCACAACTGCGGCGGCTGGGTGCACCTACGCGCGCCCGAGGGCGCGTGGCGGTTCCCCGGCGCCCACGTCTTCCGCTATTCGACCGAGCACGGCTTCGACTCGCGCGCCGTCCTCGCCGACCCCCCGCACTCGCGCGCCGCCGCTTGAACGGCGTCGCTCACGGCTGGAAGAGCTCGGCCATGTTGGGCACCCCCTGCGCGCGGCCGAGTTGCGGCAGTCCGTAGACGTCCTCGACGGTGGCGAGGAAGTTGTCGTGATCGAACGGCGTGGACGAGACGAAGCCCGGCTTCGCGTAGGGCGAGATGGCGATGAACAGGATCTGGTCGAAGAGATCGAGGTCGCCTTCGTCGAAGGTGACGAAGATGACACGTGTGATGTCCGAGTAGTCGCCGGCCACGGCGTAGCGCGACGCGAGCTTCCGGAAGTTCTTCGCGTCGGCGTGATTCAGGATGAAAAAATCGCCGTGGTTCTCGAACACGATCACCCACACCCCGGTGAACGCCGGCAGCCCGCTGCCACCGACGGCGGCGGTGCCGTCGCCACCGCCCGCACCACCGCACGCGACGAGCAATGTCGCCATCAGAAAGAGCCACTTCGAGACGCGAGAAGTCGTCGACGCACGTCGCATGATGACGCGGAAGCCTGCGAGGCCGCGGTGACGCGGCGATGGCGGAGCGCGTCGGAACGGCTTCGGACACACGCTCGTCGCTGCCACCCGCTACGACGACGAGAACCTCACACTCCTCGAGCTCGATTCGAGATCCGGCACGGTACGCGAGCTCGACGCCGGCAAGCCCAAGGTACCGACGACCTGCGCCGCCACGAGGAGCTACGACGGTGAGCCGCGACCCGTCGAGACCGCGCCGGAAACCGGCACGTGCGGCGTGCTGTGAGCGGGCACGTGGTGGCCAGGCCGCGGCCGGCGATCATTCGCGAGCCGCCAGCCAGCGCCACGGTCTGCGGTCAGCGAGCTCGCTCGGTTCCGTCCGCGGCGGATCCGCAGTGCGCATTGGTCGAGCTCCCCCGTCGCGGCCGCCCCGAATCACCCAAAGCTGGGTACCACCGCCAGCTCGCGACCGCCGCACCGCCGGCTGAGCCGGGGGTACCGGCCGCGCCGCGCCGCCGCGTATCAGCCGCAGCGTGTCCCGCCGAAGTCGGCCGCCTCGCTCCTGGCCGAGGCGTGCGCGCAGACGCATCAAGCTCATCCACATTCTCACGGCGGCCTCCAACGCCACCGCGTTCGCCGCCTCGGCGGAACGGGCAGCAACGCAAACGCTCGTTTCCACCATCTCACTCACCATCGTGACTGCTGTGCTGCGACTCACGTGGAGCTCCCTCTTCGATCGAGAAGACAGGCGATCCGCCACTGCGGCGGAGAGTCGCCGGGCGCGGTTGCAGGACGGCGTCGTCGCCGTGACCCTCGCGCCAGGAATGCGTGACGCCGCCTTGGCAAAGCCGAAGTGCTCGCGGCGGTTCCGTGTCTGGCGTCGAACACCAACGGCTCATTCCCGTCGGCGAGCCACTCGCCTTCGACGACGAGCAGGAGCGCGCAGACGACTGCGGCTCGGTGAGCTTCTCGACCGAGCTTGGGCCGGACTCGAGCGTTCCGCTGGTCGCACCACGAGCGAGGCGGCGCGGCGACGAGCCACGCGGATCGACGACCGAAACGTCGCGGACGAGTGGGCTCAGGCCGCGCGTGCAGCAGGGCGGATCGCCAGCACGCGACCGCGTGCAGATCGAATCGCCCACGCGAACGATCGGCCGCAGCTCGAGCATCGCGACTCGCCACGGAAGTCGGTGGGAGTCCTGCCGAGCCGTGGCAACGTTGCGCCAACCGCGAGCGTCGCGCCGGAGGTTGTCGGCGCGTCCCAACCCTGCGTGCGGTTGGGAGCGCTCCACCAAGTGCGGATCGTGTGGGCGTCGTCGGTGCGTCCGCATCCCGCACAGGACGCGGATACCCGGAAGTAGTCGAACGAGGATCGTGCGCTGTCGTGTCGGTGCATGCTGTTCATGGTGCCGCTCCTCGACTGCGTGAGCCGGAGGTCGATGCAAGGGGTGCGCCCGCAAAATCGTCCATGAATTCGCGAGTCCGTGACGGGACGTCTGGCGCCATCGGACCAGCGCGCGGCACCCGAAGCGCGCTCACCCCGGCGACGACGCCCACGAGGAGCGTACGTCCAGCACGGAGCGCAGATCCGAGCGCAGCGGCGCGATCACGCCCACGCAGGAGAGCAAGCGTGCGACGAAGCCGCGGTCTCGCGCGAAGCCGAGGTGTGACGGCGCGCGTGTCAGGCGGCCCGTTTCGCTTTTCTCGCGACCTCGACCGCCATCTGCCGCAGCGCTTGGCGCGCGTTCCGATAGCTGAGCACCGGCACGTACATGCGGATCCGCGCGCGCTCGAAAGTGCGCACACAGCTCGTGAACTCCATCTCCACCACGCTACGCGGCAGCAGCGGTTCGAACTCGTCGACGAGCTTGTGCACTTCCGACTCGAGGGCACGCAGCAAGCGCTCGTCGCGAGCGAGCAGCGTGTCCTCGATGCTCCCCGTCGTGGCGTCGCTTGCTTCCATCACCGCTCGCACGTCGTTCTTCGATCCCTCGCTCGCGCTCGTCATCGTCTCCCCCGCACGTGCACCGACGCCCGACGGGGTTCGCAAACGCCGAGCCGTCGTCGTGCCTCGTCGCCATTGAGAATTTCCGCTTCGACGTGGAGCATGGGCGCGCCCATCGGAGGTGAGCCCGCCCACCACGACACGACGCGGTGACCTCCACATCGAGTCAGCCCTCGTCTACCCCCCGGACACTCGCTCACGAGTGTGATCGGGCTCACACGAATCGGGGTGCGCACCATCGCTCGCGCGGATCACACCGCTGCCACGAGCCGGGGCGCCAGACACACCTCGACGTGGCGCAGGAAGTGATCGAGCGGCGGTGTCGCGAGACCGACCACCTTCGCAGCGTCGTCCCAGCGACGCAACGCCACGGCGTCGCCCGCGAAGGGCTTGTTCGCGAATCGATCCGCCTCCCACGGCGACATGGGACCACCCTGCAATTCGAGACTGGTCCGCGACGCCGGCGAGAGCGAGCGCAGATACTCGCGACTCTTCGCGCACAGAAACCGCTTGGCCGCGACGTGCAAGATCACCGGCTCGGCGACCTCGCGTCCGAAGCGCTCGTTCAGGAAGCGGCCGCCGAGGGCCTCATGCTGGCTGTCGATCCCCTGCGTCGCACATTCCTCGCCTTGCTCGTGGAGCAGGTGGCCGAGATCGTGACAGAGTGCGGCGAGAATCAGCGTGCTCGACGCGCCCGCACGCTCGGCGAGCGACGCCGTCTGCAGCGCGTGATCGAGCTGGGTGACGTCCTCGCCGAAGTAGCTGGCCGAGCCACGCGCTACGAAGAGCGTGCGGATGGCGGCGGCGATCCGCGAAGCCTCGTTCACGGTCGCTCCCCCGCGGCCAGGCGCCGCGTCACCTGGTCGATGCAGCGGGGCAGATCACCCACGCCGTCGATCACGAGATGGGCGCCCGCTTCCAGCATCCGTCGCTCGGCGCGGTGCCGCCACACGTCGAGCTCGGCGGCGGGCAAACGTGCAAGCTCGTCGGGACCAAGCCCGAGCTCGTTGCCGGTGAGCGTCACTCCCACCGTCCACATGCCCGCGTTCAAACCCTCTTCGATGCCGGGAATCGTGTCGTCGACCTTGATGCACGCCGCGAGCGGCCACACGCCCAGGTCGAGCGCCACCCGAAAGCACATGAGCGGCGACGGGCGGGCGATCGACACGTCGCTCGCGCACGCGACCGCGTCGGGCGCGAAGCCGCGCCGCGCGGCCTCGGGCACCAGCACGTCCATCATCTCGCGGCTGTAACCGGTGGTGCTGCCGATCCGGATGTCCCGGGCGCGCAGCGCCGCCACGGTCTCGAGGGTACCGGGAATGACCTCGGCGTGAGCGGCGAGGCACGCGATCTGGATAGAGCGTGCGGATGGTGGCTTTCGATTGCTTCCATGGTCGCGCGCACGGCTGCCTCATGCCCGCGAAGTCGTGCTCGGGAAGACCCGCAGCCGATCGGGCGGCAGCGTCACGGCCACCCGATCGCCCTCGCTCGGCGCCAGCGCGCGAGCGGCCTGAATGGAGAGATCGGCGAGCAACGGCGGCGCGCCATCACCCGCCACCGCGAGGGTCAGCCGCACGAACGAACCCAGGAATTCGACGGCGTCGATCACGGCCTCGAATGCGTTGCTCGGCGCGTCGTGGGCCGCGTTTCCCACCACCACGTCCTCGGGGCGAACGCACAGCACGACGCCGTGGCTGCCGCCGAAGGGCGCGGGCAGCGTTCCGCCGCTCGACTCGGGCTCGACGACGAAGCGAAGGCTCGCGACGGCGACGCGGTGGTCGCCGTCCAACGTGCCTGGCCACGAGTTCATCTTCCCCACGAAATCCGCGACGAACGGCGTCGCGGGAGAGCGGTAGATCTCGAGCGGCGTGCCCACCTGTTCGATGACACCGTGGTTCATGACCACGATGCGATCGGCGATCGCGAGCGCCTCCTCCTGATCGTGAGTCACCAGGATCGTGGTCACCCGCAAGCGCTTCGTGAGGTGCTTGATCTCGTGGCGCAGGTGAGCGCGTACCCGCGCATCGAGGGCGCTCAGCGGCTCGTCGAGGAGCAGCAGTCCCGGCGAAGTGGCCAACGCCCGCGCCAACGCCACGCGCTGCTGCTGGCCGCCGGAGAGCTGAGCGGGAAACTTCTTTGCCGAGGTGGCGAGCCCGACCAGCTCGAGCAGCTCGTGCACGCGGGCCTCGATTCCCGCGCGCGGTAAGCGCCGCGTCACCAGCCCATAGCCCACGTTCTCGGCCACCGTGAGATTCGGGAAGAGCGCGTAGGACTGGAACACGATGCCCAAGTCGCGTCGTGACGGGGGCAGATTCGAGATGTCCTGGCCCGCCTGCACGATCCGACCCGAGTCCTGCGGCGCCAGTCCCGCGATGGCGCGCAGCAACGTGGTCTTGCCGCAGCCCGACGGTCCCAGGAAGCACACCAGCTCGCCTTCGAAAACCTCGAGGTCCACGGCGCGCAGCGCCTGGAAAGCACCGTACGACTTGGCGACGCGCTCGATGCGCAGGTAGGGCGTCCGCGCCTCGGCGACGGCGGAGGTGCCCAGTGCGGTCACCGTCGCGGTGACGTCTTCGGTGCCGTGGGCTGGTGCGGTCGGCGTGCCCCGAGCAGGGATCGCGAGGCGCTGATGCGCGAGAACGGCGGCGGTGCTCACGGCTCGCGCTCCGTCTTGCTCCCGAAGCGCCTCTGCCACTCCCGGAGGATCGACTTGCGATTCTTGCCGATCCAGTCGAAGTCGTTCCGGATGAGCCGCGACTCCAGGTCCGCGGGCTCGTGCTCAGGCACGTGGGCGACTCCGGGAAGCGCCACCACGGCATAGCGTTCGGCGTAGACCTGGTTTGCCGCCTTGCTCACGGCCCAATCGGCGAGCTTCTTCGCCGCTTCCGGGTGCTTGGCACCTTTCACGAGGGCTGTCGCGTCCATGTCCCAGCCCACCCCTTCGCTGGGGAACACCAGCTCGAGCGGCGCCCCCTTCTCCTTGAGCCGCACTCCCCGCGAGTCGAACGAGATACCGAGGGCGGTCTCGCCGATCGCCGCGTCCTTGCACGGCTTGGATCCCGAGTGCGTGTAGACCGAGACGTTGGCATCGAGCGCGGTCATGAACTCCCAGCCACCCTCCTGCCCGAACGCCTGCAGCCAGCTCGCGACGTTCAGGAGCCCGGTGCCCGAGGAGCTCGGGTCCGGCATCGAGATGTGCCCCTTGAACACCGGCTGCGTCAGGTCCTTCCACGAGGTGGGTGTGGGCAGTCCGAGCTTCTTCGCCTCGACGGTGTTGACACACACCGTGGCGATGAGCGCCTCCATGCCTACCCAGCGCGGCGGGTGCACGGGATCGCGATAGCGCGGGTGGATCGCGTCCAGACCGCGCGGCGCGTAGGGCTCGATCAAGCCCGCATCCGCGAGCTCGACGATGCTGGTCGCCACCAGCCCCCACACGACGTCCGCCTGGGGGTTGTCGCGCTCGGCGAGAAGCTTCGCCGTGATCACACCGGTCGAGTCCCGGACCCAGCGGATCTCGACATCGGGCACGTCCTTCTCGAAGGCGGCCTTGTAGCTCTTGAGGTCGTCCGCTTCGAGCGCGGTGTAGACGAGGATCGGCGTGCGGTCGGCGCCGGCGACGCGCTGACCGAAGGCGAGCGCGACCAAGCAAGCCGCCAGTGCCGTGCACCAGTGGTGCCCGCGCGGCTCCTGAGTGGGCGACGGCATCGATTCCTCCCCCGAGGCGGCGCGGAGCAAGCCGCGACGCTTTCCGGGGTCACGACGCTAGCCCTGCTCGGAAAACTTTCGATGACACGAGCGTGGCGGCGGCGGAACGAATCGGTACTGCCCGCGAGCGGTTATGGGGCTGACACCCGAGCGTCCGCGAGCCGCCATACGGGGTGGGCATCGTTGAGGGCTCGTGCCGCGCAGCCGTCCGCGCGCCCGTTCACCCTCACCCCGAGCCACGTCGGTCATCCACGTCCATGCCCAAGCCTCATACGATCCTCGCCATCGCCGTGCTTTTCGCGACCAGCGCGCCCGGCTGTCGTTCCCAAGCAGTGCTGCGGGACGACGCTGCGGCAAATCGCATCCGCAACGTGATCTTGGTGATCGGGGACGGCATGGGCCCCCAACAGATCGCGCTCGCGAACCTCTACGCCCAGCATGCACCGCATTCGGTGGTGCCGGGCCGCAAGCTCCACCTCGAGACGCTGATGGACACGGGATACGTGGGGCTTTCGAGCACCGAGCCGGCGGCTGGACTCGTCAACGATTCGGCGGGGTCGGCCACCCAGATCGCCACCGGTGGCCCGTCGCGCCCGGGCATGGTCGGCGTCGATGCCGAGGGCAATCGCGCCGAGACCATTCTCGAGAAGGCCAAACGCGCCGGCTACGCCACCGGGTTGGTGTCGAACGTGCGCATCACCGACGCCACTCCAGCGGCCTTCGCCGCCCATCGTCCCTATCGCTACCAGGAAGCGGAAATTGCCGAGGACCTCCTCGACATCCAGCCCGACGTGATGCTCTCCGGCGGACTGCGGAGCTTCCTGCCCGCGCAGGTGGACGAAGTCGGCTCGGCGATGCGCGAGAAGTGGAGCGCGCCGCTGCCGCCGTCTTTCGAGCTCGAGTCCCGGCGCCAGGATCAGCGCGATCTCGTCGCCGAAGCGCGCGACCTCGGCTACGTGACGGTCTTCGACCGCGAAGGGCTCGCGCGCGCGCAGGGCACGCACCTGCTCGGGCTCTTCGCTTCCGGCGCAATGCCCGATGCGATCGCGATGGATCGCGCCCGCAACGACGCGGCGCGCACCGTGCCGACGGTGAGCGAGATGACCCGCGTCGCCCTCGATCGCCTCGGCCGCTCTTCCAAGGGATTCTTCTTGATGGTCGAGGCCGGCGGGCAGATCGATTGGGCCGGCCACGACAACGACGCCGGCGCCCTGCTCCACGAGATGCTCGCCTTCGACGAGACGCTGGGCGAGATCCGCGCCTGGGTCGAAGCCCATCCCGAGACGCTGCTGGTGGTGACCGCCGACCACGAGACCGGCTCATTTGGTTTCAGCTACTCGCGCTGGCAGATCCCCGGCGGCCTGCCGCTCGCGGGCTCCACGCTCGGCGGCAAGCCCTTCCAGAGCGAGTTCAACTTCGGCGATCCGGCGGTGCTGGATCGCCTCCACGATCAGCGCCAAGCCTTCGGCGAGCTGCTCGACGACTTCGACGCACGGCCCGAGAGCGAACGTACGCCGCAGACGTTGATGGAGAGGGTGAACACGGCGTCGCGATTCCCGATCACCCTGGACGAAGCGGCAGCCGTCCTCGCCACCGAGCCCAACGAAACCTACGTGCCTGGGCACCGCTACCTGGACGAGCGCGAGCTCCCACGCATTCGGGATTTCAAGGAGTTCTACGTCGATCCGCCGCGAGCGCGAGCGGCGATTCTCGGCCGCACGCTCGCACGTCAGCAAGGCGTGGTGTGGGGGACCGGTACGCACACCTCGACGCTGGTGCTCGCGATCGCGTCGGGCCCGCCGGCGTGGACGCGGCGCTTCTCGGGGCTTCACCACGAGACCGAGATCGGGCGCATCCTGATGGACGCGCTTTCGCTCGACTGAGCCTGCGCGGCGTGACACCCGCCGCCCTGCGCGGGTCGCGCGGCACATTGTCGCGCCGCCCACACTTCGTTACCGTCGGGATCGCCATGCGATTCCGTTCGATTCAGCGGGCCGCGTTCGTCGCCACCATGCTCACGTCGAGCTGTGGCGGCGACGGCCACGACGCTCTTCGCGAGTGCCGCGCGGACGGCGGCGCAAGCGCCGTTTCGACGTGCCTCTCGCCCACCCTCGCCCCCGAGCATTACGTCGAACAGAGTAGCCGCTACTTCGACACCCTCGACTCGTCGGTGAGCCCTTTCGTCCAGCCCGATTACGCGGAGCTGGTGGCGCGCTGGGAATGGCCGCCGTGGCTTCTGCTCACGGGCTTCACCGAGAAGAACATGATCGTCACCGACGTCCTGCTCAAGCTCTTTCCCACCGACATCGCCTTCCGCGATTGCCGGTTCTTCCCCGAGCAGCCTTTCGGCCGCTGCCGCGTGGTCTTCGACTACAGCGGCTTCCCGTGCCCCATCTACGAGGAGTTCACGTTCAACGATGCCGGCGAGATGACCTTCATCGAGGCATGGACCGATGCCCCGGGCTGGCTTCCCACCTCCGATCCAAACGATCCGTGGGCCGAAGGCCCACTCGTCCATCGCCTGTCGACCAAGGTGCCCGGCCTCGGCAACGCCGCGGGACGGATCGATCTCGAGGCACCCTGGATGGAAGCAGCGGCCACGACGGATGCCGACGTGGCGGAGTTCCTGATGCGCGCACGGGACCCGCTGCGATCGTGGATTGCAGCCACGATCGCAGCGGGTCCCGACCTGACCGAGAAGGGCTGCGCGCCCGAATGAGCCGTTTCAACGCACCGGTCGATCCGATCGCCGCCGCTGTCCGATCCTGAGCGACACGAGCGCGAGCCCGACGGCGAGGATTCCGGAGAAGTCGTTCGCACCGCGCGTCCGCGGCGAACCTTCGGCCACCGCGGCGCAGGCACCAGGCAGTCCGGGGACCGGTGTGTCGAGGTTGCAGTCGTCGTCCTTGCCGTTGAACGGGACCTCGGTCGCGCCGGGATTCACAGCGGCGTCGCCATCGGCGCAGTCGTCCCCATCGGTGCAACCGGCGAGCACGTACCCGTCGCCGTCGGCGTCGGTCGGCTCACCACCCACGCACTGGTCGGCATGGCAAACCGTGTTCATGGTGCAATCGTCGCCGTCCTCGCAGGATGTGCCGTTGGGGACCAGCTGCGCGTAGCTACAGGTGCCTGCGACACACGCATCGTCCGTGCAGTCGTTGCCGTCCGGGGGGCAGTCCGAGTCGACCTGGCACTGGTCGTCCCACACGTCCACGAAGAACAGCAAGACATCCTGCTGGCCGTCGCCTTGAGTGAGCACGAATCGGGCCGGGCGCGAGCCGGGGGTGGGGAAGCTCCAGTTCGTCTGCATCCCCGGAATGCCCGGCAACCCCCCGAAATCCGTCCAAAGCCCCTCGAGCGGCGGAAGGCCGGTCGAGCACGACGCGTCGAAGCTAATCGGCTGGTTGATGACCCCAGGGTTCGGCGTGATCTCGACGCACGCCACCGGGGGAAGGGCCGGCCCCACCTGGAGATCCTGAAGGAATGTTCCGTTCTGTGGGATTGGGGCGTCGTTCGCGACTTGGAGACGGACTATCAACCACCGCTGCTCCGTGAACGTGTGCTGAACCACCGCACCACTCTCGTCGAAAGTACCGTCGCTGTCGAAGTCCCACACCCACTCGACGATCGCTTTCGTGGGGTCCTCATCGAACGAGCAGCGCCCGTCGAAGGTGACCGGGGTGCCGAGGGGGACGGGTGAGGGCGGGTCGAAGGTGAAGCAAGCCCGCGGCGCGGCGTGAGCCCACGAGGAAGCACAACAAACGACGGCAAAGGCGGCGAGGATCGAACCACTACGGGATCTCATGGCCATGCGTCTCCGATGGTGCGGGGTGAAAGGCGCTCGCAGCGGGCTGCGAGCACGAGTGGCATCGAGTGGGTGACTGTGCTCAACAGGCTGCAGAAAAAAGCACGCGCCAGCGGCGCAACGACGAGCGTCGCGAGTCGACTTGGGGATGGGGCCCCGAAAAGGTCGCGCCTTTTTCGGGGCGGGGGTCTGTTGAGACCCCCGAGGAAGCATCGACAGGCTCGAAAAACTCG
>CAYVDO010000174.1:7054-15564 GCA_964450125.1 uncultured bacterium | reverse complement strand
GGGTCGTCGCTGGTGCGCACCAGCGTCGTGATGACGTCGGCGCGCACGCCCGAGGTGATGAAGAGCTTGGCGCCGTTCACCACGTAGTGATCGCCGTCGCGCACCGCTCGCGTGCTCACGCCGGCCACGTCGCTGCCGGTGCCGGGCTCGGTGATCGCGAGCGCCGCGATCTTCTCGCCCGCCAGCACCGGGCGCGCGAATCGCTCGTGAAGATCCGGGTCGCCCGATTGCACGATCGCCGGTAGCCCGATTCCGAGCGAGCCCAGGCCCACGACCACACCCGTGGAGCGGCCGCGCATGAGCCCCTCGACCGTCATCACGGCGTGCAACGCGCTGCCGCCCCCGCCGCCGAGCTCCTCGGGGAAGCCCACGCCCAAGACACCGGCTTGCGCAGCCTTGCCGTAGAGCTCGCGCGGGAACGTGCACGCCTCCTCCCATGCCTCGGCGTGGGGCGCGATCTCTTTCTCCGCGAAGCGCCGCGCCGTGTCGCGCAGCGCACGGTGAGTGTCGTCGAGCAGATTGTCGAAGAAGTCCATGGCACCTCCCGAGCGCCATCCACCGCGGCGCCGCGCGCGAGTCTGGCCCATCGTTCGCTGCGTGGCGCGGCTCCCTGGCTTTCAGCGTCATCGCGGGAGCCGCGAGCACGCGACGCCGGGTTACCTGGCGGAACGGAGATCTCGGAGCTACCATCCCGGCGCCTTCGGGTTTTCGACGCGCGTTCTTCGAGGAGGACTGGTTCGTGAGCCAAGCAGCCGACGTGCAAGCGTTGTTCTCTCGCATCGATGATCGGCTGCTCGCCCTCGAGAAGCGGATGCAGGCGCTCGAAGCGCGAGTCGCGACGCTCGATCGTCGCGAGTCGGAAGACGACGGCACGATCGCGAGCTTGATCGATCTTCTCGATTCGGGTGACGCGGACTCGGTGCTCAACGCCACCGAAGCGCTGGCGCGTCTCGGCACGGACGCGATCCCGACGCTGGTGGCGATGCTGCGCAGCTCGGATGCGGCGATGCGGCGGCGCGCGGCCCTGGGGATCGGCGCGATCGGTCCGGAGGCTCGCGGCGCGGTGAACGCGCTGGTGGCGGCGCTCAAGGACGATTCGGCGTCGGTGCGACAAGCGGTGGCACAGGTGCTCGGCGCCATTGGTCCGGCGGCGAAGTCGGCGGCGCCGGCGCTCATCGAAGCGAGCATCAAGGACCCCGACGTCGCGGTGCGCGGCCGTGCGGCCCTGGCACTCGGTGCCATCGGCCCGGCGGCGCGGATCGCGGTCCCGGCGCTCATCGAGGCGCTCTTCGACGAGGTCGCCGACGTGCGGCAATCGGCGGCCCAGCTTCTGGGCGAGCTCGGCCAAGACGCGCGCTCCGCCGTCCAGGCGCTGGTGACGGCGTTGCGTGACGAACAGTGGCGGGTTCGGCGCAGCGCCGCGTGGGCGCTCGCGGAGATCGGCAAGGAAGCCGACGAGGCGGTGCCGGCGCTGCTCCACGCGCTGCGCGACAAGGAATGGGGTGTCCGCAAGTCGGCGGCTTGGGCGATCGGCAACATCCGTCCCGATCCTGCCCGTTGCGTGCCGGCCCTGATCGAGGCGCTTGCCGATCCCGTCGGAGACGTGCGCTACTGGTCCGCCCAGGCGCTGGGTGAGATGGGGGTGGCTGCGGCTGCAGCCGTCGAGCGGCTCACCAAGGCGCTCACCGACGACGATTCCAACGTTCGCAGGCGCGCAGCACAGGCCCTGGGCTCGATCGGTGCGCAGGCCAAGCCCGCGCTGCCCTCGTTGATCTCGGCGCTCGGCGACGAGGCCACCGAGGTCCGCCAGGCCGCCGCGCAAGTGCTCGGTGAGCTCGGGGTGGATGGCGGCGCTGCGGTCGTGGGGGCGCTGGTCGGCGCGCTCAAGGACGCTTCGCCCGACGTGCGTCAGGTTGCGGCCCAAGCCCTCGGTGCCGTGGGCCGCGAGTCGCAGGAGGCCGTATCGGCGCTCGAAGAAGCGCTCAAGGACGAGACGCCTTGGGTGCGTCAGCAGGCTGCCGAGGCGCTCGATCGCGTGCGGGGAAGCTGACTCGCCGAAGTCCACGCCGCGCAGCGCATCTTTCGCGGGGCCACCGCGCGATCGGTGGCCCTCCAGGTCACGACCACGCGTGCTCGTGCGGAAGCGCTTCGTGCCCGCGACGCGCCAGCAGTGACGGCGCGTTCGACGCGGCGTCGGGCTGCGTGCGTGCCGAGCTCCGCGATCACCCTTGACGCGAAAGGAATCGCTCTTTACTGTGTGCCTCGTCATGAACGCGTTCGCGATCTCCCACCTCGGTGCCCTTTCTCTCCTCCTTAGCGAGGCGGGGGAAGGGACCGCCTGAGCGAGGCCGCGAACAAGCGCAAGCGACGCACCCACTCAGCCAACCCTCTCCCGCCGAATCCGGCCGGAGAGGGTTTTGCGCTCCTGGAGCATGGGGCTCCGTGATCGCACCGCCCACCGGCCGATTCCTCGGCGGAAAGGAGCGATGCGATGTCCACGCAGTCCAACACCATCACGAAGTCGAGCCCCGTCGTCATCTTCGATACCACCCTGCGGGACGGCGAGCAGTCCGCGGGGGTGGCGTTCTCGCTCGCCGACAAGATCGAGATCGCACGCGACCTGGCCGCGATGCGGGTCGACGTGATCGAGGTGGGCTTTCCTGCCGCCTCGCCTGCCGAGCACGAGGCGGTCGGCGCCATCGCCCGCGAGGTCCGCGGGGTGCGCGTCGCAGCGCTGGCACGCGCCGTCGACGGCGACGTCGACGCGGCCGGGGCGGCGCTGGCTGGCGCCGAGGCACCGCGCATCCACGTCTTTCTGTCCGCGAGCGAGGTCCACCTGCGCCATCAGTTGCGCAAGGACCGCGAGCAAGTGCTGCGCATGACCGACGCCATGGTGCGCCGCGCTCGCCGCTTCACCGACGACGTCGAGTTCAGCCCCATGGATGCCACCCGCTCGGACATCGCGTTCGTATCCGAGGTGGTGCGGGTGGCGATCCGCGCCGGTGCCACCACCAT
The DNA here is from genome assembly GCA_964450125.1 of uncultured bacterium. Taxonomy (GTDB): domain Bacteria; phylum JADJOY01; class JADJOY01; order JADJOY01; family JADJOY01; genus JADJOY01. The sequence continues at coordinate 12,549 of CAYVDO010000174.1, read as the reverse complement.
CAACGTCCCGGACACGGTGGGGTGGGTGACACCCGTGGTGCTGGCGGCGCGCATCGAAGAGCTGCGCCACCGCGTCCCCGAGATCGAGGCCGCGGTGATCTCGTTCCACGGCCACGACGATCTGGGCTTGGCCACCGCCAATGCGCTGGCCGCGATCGGCGCCGGCGCGCGTCAGGTCGAGGTCACGGTCAACGGCATCGGCGAGCGCGCCGGCAACACCCCGCTCGAGGAAGTGGTGATGGCGATCCACGTCCACGGCGAGGCGATGGGGGTGCACACCGGCGTCGACACCCGTGGCATCCATCCCGTCTCGCGCAAGGTCGCGGAGCGCAGCGGCATCGGGGTGGCGGCGAACAAGGCGGTCGTGGGCCGCAATGCTTTCCGTCATGCCTCCGGCATCCATCAGGACGGAGTCGTGAAGTTCCGCGAGACCTACGAGGTCCTGGATCCCGCCCAGGTCGGCAACGAGCGAGGCAGCGAGATCGTGCTGGGCAAGCTGTCGGGCCGATCCGGCTTCCGGGCGCGTGCAGCGGAGCTGGGCATGGCGCTGGCGGACCACGAGCTGGATGCCGCGTTCGAGCGCTTTCAGGAGATCGCCGATCGATCGCGCGAGGTCGGCGACGACGTGGTGCGCGAGATCGTGCACGCGGCGCGCAGCGAGGGGATTGCTCGTGTATCCGTGGCATGATGCGGCGCGACCCCGCGGCACACGTCGCGCGCGTCGCACCACGATCCCCCGGGAGGCCGCTGCCGTGAGCGATTCGACCGCCGATCTGCAGGCATTGCTGTTGCGTCTCGAAGCGCGCTTCACCGATCTCGAGCGTCGCTACGACTCGCTGCAGCGTCAGGTCGAGGGCCCGCCGCTGGAAGATGTGGCCGACGAGCCGGGCGAAGTGATCGAGTTGCTCGCTGCGATCGTCGACGGCGACGACGTCGAGCGCGCCGAAGCGGAGGCGCGGCTCGTGGCGCTCGGCGCGAGTGCCGCGGGGGCACTGGCCGTCGGGCTCGTCGATCGCCGAGCGGAGCTGCGCGCGTGCGCGGCCCAGGCGCTCGCCAGGCTCGGCGCGGCGGCGCGCGTGGCCGTGCCGGGACTGGTCGCAGCACTCAAGGATTCCGATGCCGAGGTCCGGCGTGCAGCCGCCGCGGCTCTGGAAGCGCAAGGACCCGCTGCGAAGCTCGCGGTGCCGGCGCTGGTGGAGATGAGCATCAAGGACGTGGACGGTGGCGCCCGCAGCCGTGCGGCACTCGCGCTCGCGGCAATCGGTCCGGGTGTCCGCGCCGCGGTTCCCGCGCTCATCGGTGCGCTCGGCGATCCTGCGGCAGACGTGCGGCAGGGCGCGGCCCAGGTGCTCGGCGAGATCGGCGCGTCTGCCGCGGCCGCGATTCCCGCACTGGTGGCTGCGCTCAAGGACGAGAACTGGCGGGTGCGGCGCAGCGCCGCGTGGGCGCTCGCCGAGATCGGTGTCGAAGGCGACGGCGTGGTGGTGGCGCTGCTCGAACGACTTCGCGACTCCGAGTGGGGCGTGCGCAAGTCGGCCGCGTGGGCGCTCGGCCGCGTGCGCGGCGAGTCGAAGCTGCTCGTGCCGGCCCTCGGCGAGCGGTTGCGCGACGAGGTCGCCGACGTCCGCTACTGGGCGGCGCAAGCCCTCGGTGATCTCGGCCCGCACGCGCGAGCGGCGGTGCCGTGGCTGATCGACGCGCTCGAAGACGTGGACCACCACGTGCGGCGGCGCGCAGCCGAGGCGCTGGTCGCGATCGGCGTCGACGCCGTGGTGGGGCTGGCTGCGGCGCTCAAGGATCACTCTCCCGAGGTGCGCCAGGCCGCCGCCCAGGCGCTGGCGGAGATCGGGCCTGCAGCCAAAGCCGCCGTCCCAGCGCTCATCGAAGCGGCACTCACCGACGCCGACGTGGCCGCGCGCAGCCGCGCCGGCATGGCGCTCGGGGCCATCGGTCCGGCGGCGCGGAACGCGATCCTGCCACTGGTCGAGGCGCTCAGGGACGAGATCGGCGAGGTGCGCCAGGCGGCGGCGCGCGCGCTGGGCGACATCGGTCCCGTCGCCAAGGGTGCCGTGCCGGATCTGATCGAGGCGCTCAAAGACCCGCTGTGGAGCGTGCGGCGCAGCGCTGCATGGGCTCTCGCCGAGATCGGGCGCGAAGCGAAGGACGCAGTACCGGCGCTCATCGAGGCGCTTCGTGACCGAGAGTGGGGCGTACGGAAATCCGCGGCGTGGGCGCTCGGTACGATCCATCCCGACCCCGCCGAAGCGGTCCCGGCCCTGATCGCGGCGCTCGGCGACACGGCCAGCGACGTGCGCTACTGGGCGGCGCAGGCCCTCGGCCAGCTCGGATCCGACGCGCGGGCGGCCTTGCCCGCGCTCGTGACCGCGCTCGAGGACGCCGACGCGCACGTGCGACGCCGCGCGGCGCAGGCCGTTGGCTCCCTGCATGGCGCGGCCGCGAGCGCCGTGCCGACCTTGGTGCGGCTGCTCCAGGATTCCACGGCCGAGGTGCGGGTTGCGGCGGCGCAAGCGCTCGGCGACGTGGGTGCAGACGCGCACGCCGCCGTGTCCGCGCTCATCGACGCGCTCGGCGACGAGTCCACCGACGTCCGTCAGGTTGCAGCGCAAGCGCTCGGCTCGATCGGTGCGCAAGCTGCGCCTGCGATCCCGGCACTCGACCACGCGCTCGCGGACGACACCGCGTGGGTGCGGCAGGAAGCAGCCCAAGCGATCGAACGGATTCGCGGCACGGTCGGAGGGCTGGACGCGGGTTGATCCGCACTCGCTCGCGCCGGGCCCGCGGCAGGCGACGATCCTGGAGGTGCGGCGTGCGGCGCGAGCGCGGTAGCCTGGTCGCGTCGTGCGCTCGCTGGACTACCGCGTTCGCTACCTCGAGCAGACGCTCGCGGATCGTTACGCGTTCGTGCGCTGGATCGGCGAGGGCGGCTTCGCGTCGGTCTACGAGGTCGAGCACCTGCAGAGCGGCCGCCGCGAGGCGCTCAAGATCCTGCAGCGTGATCACCACGACGAACAGGTGTTCGCGCGCCGCTTCGAACGCGAGGCGCGGCTCGCCGCGAGCCTCGATCATCCGTGCATCGTACCGATCCACGAGTACGGCGACGCGCACGGCATCTTCTGGTACTCGATGCCGCTCATCCACGGCGCGACGTTGGCGAGCATCGCGGCCCAGGGTGCGATGAGCGAGTGGGAAGCCGTCGCGCTCGTTCTTCCCATCGTCGACGCGCTCGCACACTGCCACGAGCGCGGAGTGATTCACCGCGACGTGAAGCCGGAAAACATCCTCGTCGACACCGACGGGGTGCCGCATCTCATGGATTTCGGGCTGGCGAAATCGACGGTCGAGCGCGATCTCACGCGCGCGGGCCGCGTGGTGGGCACGCCCGCTTACGTGGCTCCCGAGGTGGTCGCGGAAACGGTCGTCGATGGGCGCGCAGACCTCTACGCCGTCGGCGTCGTTCTGTACCAGCTGATCGCCGGGGAGCTGCCGTTTGCCGACGACGGGCCTGCGCAGACGCTGCAGGCTAGCCTCGATGCTCGGCCCCGGCCCATCGCGGATCTCGTTCCAGCGATCGAGCCAGCGCTGGCGCGGGTGATCCACGCGGCCCTCGCGCGCGATCCGGCCGAGCGTTGCGCGAGCGCGAGCGCCATGCACGCGACGCTCGCGGCGCTCCTGCCCGGTGGCGAGTCCACGTACACGGACGCACGAGCAGCGACGCGGGCGCGAGTCGCGACTGCACCACGCCATGCATCGGGGCGCTGGTCGCGTCACTCCGGCGGGACCTCGATCGATACCGTGGTGCCGCAGCGTGGGTCGCACGCACCGGGCGGCCGGCGGCACTTGGTCGCGGCCGCGATGCTGACGGCGGTCGCGCTGGCGTTGCTCCTCGTGGCTCGCGCGTTGGATCGCGCGCCGCGAGCTTCGCAGGGCAACAGCCGTTCCTCGACGAAGGCATCGCCCCACACCCGTTGACGCGAGCACCTCGTGCGGGTGAAGGCGCGTCGTCGGCCTCGCCGCTCAAGCGGGGGTGGCTGCTTGGATGCGCAGCCGGTCGAGCGCTCGTTGTGCGCGCATCAAGAGCGCATTGCGCGCGTCGTAGGTCTCGTTGGCCTTGGCCCAGCTCACACAGTTGAACTGGGCGCAGAGCTCCGGGTAGTCGGCGGCGTCGTGAATCGAACAGTGGTAGTGGGTGTGACCACCAGAGGACGTGACTTCGAGGTAGCGACACCAGCCGGCGTCGACGGTCACGGGATGGCGTTCTTTGCAGCAGTCGTCGGAGCCGGCTAGCGGTTCGGGGTTGAGCGCGTAACCGATGCGGCGCAGGAAGCGCCGGTAGCGCGGCGTGGTCTCGCGCAGCCGAAGCGTGATGCGGCAGCAGCCGCCGCAGGCACCGCAGAGCGCCGGGCCGATGTCGCGCTCGTGGATGTCGAGCTTCGGGGGGACGCCCGCCGCGTCGCTCATGGCACGCTCGCGGTCCACGCCGCGAGATCACCGTACTCGAAATCGTCCTCGAAGATGACGGTGCCGCAGAGCGTGAAGAAGATCATCGTCGGGAAGCGCGGCGGCAGCGTCGCCGAGAGGTCGACGGTGCCGGCAAGCGCGGTGTTGAAGCGCAGCGTGATGCCGGAGTCGTCTGCGAGCCACGCGCTGGACCGCACGTCCACCTTCGCCGGCGTCGAGAAGCTGGCGTCGTTCGGTAGGCGTAGCGCGCCGAACACGGCGAGCTCCTTCGAGGCCTTGATGGTGAGCGGGCCGGTGGCAGTGATCGTCACGTCCTCGGGCACCCAGAAGCAGGTGAATTGGAAGCTACCCGTGAACGGGGTGCCGGGTGGCAGGTTTCGCGAGCCATCGCCGTCGGTGTCGGTGAGCTCGGGATCGCCGGCGCAGACGCCATCGCCGTTGGTGTCGGCTTCGAGGGCCGGGTCGGCGTCGCAGTTGCGAACGAAGGGGCCGACGGGAGCGGGCACGGAGACCGATTGACTGGTGGCGTAGACGGGCTCGGGTGAGGCTGCGAGCGCCCGCGCGTCGACGACCGTGGCTGCTCGTGCCCGATCGGTGGCGAGCACCGCGAGCACGATGCACGCGAGTTGGTAGAGCCAGCGGATGGCGCGGTTGAGGGTGGCGCGAGCGATCTGGCGCCGCGTCTCCGTGGGATTCGACGCGAGGTCGAGCGCGCAGGTGTCCTGGGTGGCGCAGTCGGTGAGGCTCTGGTCCGAGCGGCACAGGTCGTTCCCGCACGTCGACGACGCGTCGACGACACAGACATCGGACACGAAACAGGCGCCCGAGGAGTCCGAAACGCAGAGGTCGGGGCTGCATGTGCCTGCGGAATCGCTGGCGCAGCTGTCGGTCGTGCACGGTCCGGAGTGGTCGCTCGTACACGTATCGTCCGTGCAGGTGCCGGACTTGTCCGAGGTGCAGGCATCAGCCGTACAGTGTCCGGAAGCATCGTCGGTGCAGCCATCGCCGAGGCAGGT
>CAYVDO010000174.1:0-7044 GCA_964450125.1 uncultured bacterium | reverse complement strand
CATCAGTCGCACTCCGCTCGTCTCATAGGTCGGACCCACGAACGTCGCTGCGATCGTGAACGGCTCGAGCGAGTCGACGATGACGGCAAGCCCATTGGTGGCATCGGGATCCCAGGTGGCACCGCTTCCGGCGAGGCTCCAGTTGAGTTCGCACGCATCGTCGATGCATGCCCCCGATGCGTCGCTGGCGCACTCGCCGGTGGTATCGGCCAAGCATTCGTCCGGACACGCCGGGCCGCCGTCGTCGGCACATTCTCCCGACGAGTCCGAGCGGCAGCGGTCCGAAAGGCAGGTGCCGGAGCTATCGCTCAAGCAGGAGTCGAGCTCACAGCCCTTCGAGGAGTCCGAGACGCAGCCGTCGGTCGTGCAGCTCCCGGACTTGTCCGAAACGCAGCCGTCGGTGCCGCAGTCCCCCGACTTGTCCGAGATGCACGAACCCGAGAGGTCGCTGGGGCACTCGTCGTTTCCGGTCGGACCGGCGTCCAGCGTGCAGGCGCCCGACGAGTCGGCGACGCAGCGGTCGGTGACGCAGTCGTTCGACGAGTCGGCGACGCAGCCGTCGTGGGTGCATCCGCCCGACGCGTCGCTTTGGCAGGCGCCGCTCAGGTCTGCACCGCAGGCGTAGGTGTCGTCCTCGGAGCACGCGGGCCCACCGTCGGTCGTGCAGTCCGCGGAGGAATCGGCGCCGCAGCGGTCGCTCGTGCAATCGCGCGAGCCGTCGGCGTCACAGATGTCCTGGGTGGTGCAGGTATGACCCGCGTCGCCGCTGGCGCATGCGTCCGAGGTGGTGCAAGCGTCGTCGCCGCACGTGCCGCGCGCCGCCTCCGAAGGTGCGAAGCGCGACAGATTGATGCGTGCCAGCGCCGGTTTGGCCGGCGCGATCCCGATGGCCAGCCAGCCTCCCGTGACCCGTGCCAGACCCGCGAGGAATCGCCGTCGGAACATGGCTCACCCTCCTGGAACGGCACCCGCACGAACGAAGGCCTCATCGGGAATGCCGAGCGTTGCGTTGATGCTCATCGCGCACTCGATCTGATGACGGATCAGCCGGCAGCTCCGCTCTCGGTCGGGCACTTCGAGGCTGCCGTTCGCGTCGACGGCGTGCTTCCAGCAACCGCCGCCGCATTGGTAGCGCGCCCAGCACCCGCTGCAGCCGGGGCGGTCATCGACGGTGAGCGAGCGCATGCGCTTCGCGAGGCGGGCCTCGAAGCCGCGCCACACGTCGCCCATGCGGTACTCGGTCATGCCGACGAAGCGGTGGCAGGGAAAGAAAGCCCCGTCTTGGGCCAGCGCCAGGTAGCTCCGCCCCGCGCCGCAGTGGTGCGCGAGGCGGTTTTCCACCACGCGGGTGCTGCGCACGAAGCGCACCAGGTTGGTGAACGGCAGGGGTCGATTCCGGCGCACCCGCTCGACCAGCAAACCCGCGAGCCGTTCCGTTTGGCGCTCGATGGCGATCACGTCCTCGGCGCCGACGGATGCGGGGCTGGCGCCGATCGCTGGCTCGACGTGAACCGACCCGAAGCCGAGCCCGAGCAGGTGGTCGACGATGGTCGGGATCTCGACCAGGCCGCTGGCGACGGTCACACGCGCCGGCACGCGGCCTGGGCGCGCGGCGATCAGCCGACGAACGCCGGGCAGGACCGAGTCGTACGTGGGCGCCCCGCCCGCGAAGCGCCGGTTCGCGTCCTGGATGACCGCAGGTCCGTCGATCGAGATCTGGCAGCCCACGCGATTGCGCACCAGGAACTCGACGATCTCGTCCTCGAGAAGGCTTCCGTTGGTCGAGAGCGAGAATCCGATGCGCTTGCCGCGGGCGCGCGCCAGCTCACGGGCCTCCGGCACCAGTGTCCGAATCAGGTCGAAAGCGAGCAATGGTTCGCCGCCGAAGAACACCACGTCCACGTCCTGCGCCGCACCACTCGCCGCGAGCAGATGTGCGACGCCGGCACGCGCTGTTTCGATCGACATGCCGCAGGCGTCGGAGCCGTAGAGGTGCGCGCTGGCGTGTCCGGGCTCGTGCTCCTCGGCCCCATAGCAGTAGCGGCAGCGCATGTTGCAGCCGTGGGTCACCATCAGCTCGAGGTGACGCAGGCCGCTCGAGCGCGGTGTGACGCGCGGCACACGCGGAAGGGTGGGCGAAAGGATCCCGCGCTCTCTGAGCAGCGCCAGCCCCGCGTCGAGGTCGCGGCGCCGGTAGTGGTTTCTCAGCGCCCGTAGGGGATCCCTCGCGCCCGGCGTTTCGAGCGCTTGGATCAGCTCGGCGACGAGGGGGGTGATCTCGTAGAAGAGCTGGGATGGGACGTGGAAGAGAACCTGCCGGCCGAGGCGCTCGAAGACGTGCACCTCGGTGAGGTGCTCGTTCCGCACGCGCGTGGCGCGTGCGCTTCGCAGCAGCCGGAAAAGCCAGTCGCCCACGTCGCGCTCCCGGGCGAGAGAATCGTCCTCTTGGATCGCAGCAAGGAGCGCGCCCGGCGATCCGCCTCGGATCGCCGGGTGTGGAGTCGACCCGCGTCACTTCGGGGTGACCTGAGCTCCCGTGTCGTCGTCGCGGACGTAACCGCCCGCGCGAGGGCGTCGCGAGTCGGTTTGGGGGCGGGCCCCACGAAACCGCGATTCCATTCGCGGGTCGGGGCTTGAAAAGCCCCGACGAAGCCTCGATGGGCTCGAAAACCTCGCTACGGTGAGACTTTGAGTTGCCTGTCAGCGCTGAAAACGCCGCACGAATGCGAGGAAGTCGAGCCAACTGCCGTCGACCGAGAGTTTGCCGCTGGCGAGCGCCAATGCCGGGTTCTCGAGCTCGAGCGCGAGCTTCTTCCACGTCAGCGAGTCCGTGGTGAGCGTGGCGACCGGCGCCGGGGTGCCTGGCAATGGCTCGCCGGCTGCGATCTCGGCGATCCCGCGACGTACGGTCACCACGAAACGCTCGCCCGTGTCCGAGAATCGCCACACCGCGGACTCGTGGACGTCGAGCGAGCCAGCTCCATCGAGGCGCGTCGCCATGGTGCGGAAGAAGAGCTCGAGTGGGATCGGCGCGAGCGCTTCGTCGTCGGGATGCGACTCGGCGAAATCTTCCAGCCCATGCTCGGTTTCGTAGGCACTTTCGAGAAGATACGCACGGCCGTTGGTATTGGTGGTCGTGGCCGCGAGCGCGCGCAACGCGCGAACGAAGAGTGCATCGACGTCGGGCCTGCTTTGCCCGTCACGAGCGGTGCTTGCGCGCAGCTTGCCGAGCAGGTGGATCCCCCAGCGCGGATCGCCAGCGTCGAGCGCTTTGCGCGCCTCGACGAGCACTGGCTCGGGCCCGCCCATGAGCGCAACTTCGCGCGCAGCGATCTCGCTGGGCGGGAGCGCATGGAGCGCCTCGGGCCGGCCGTCGAACCATCCCAGCGCGTTGGTGTAGATGGCACGCGCCGACCAGCCGATCTCGCCGTAGGTCTCGGCGAGGAACGGGCTCGTGCGCAGGTGCTCGGGGAGCTGGATCGAGCTCGCCAGCGCATCGAGCGGCTCGCCAAGGTTGGCGCCGCGCACGACCGCGTCGCGGACCCACTGGATGCCGTCGCGGTACGTGGTGAGCGTGGATTCGATCAGCTCGCGACCATGAAGGGCGCCGGTGTGCGAGGGAACCAGATGCTCGGGCGCGCGGCGGCGCATGGCGTCGAGGCTCGCGATCCACTCGTCCACGGGCCGCGGACGGGTGCCGCGGATGGTGTAGAGGTTGGGGAATGCGCGATAGAGGTTGTCGCCCGCGAGCAGCGTGGATTCGCCGGGGATCCACACGAAGAGCTGGTCGTCGGTTTCGCCATGCGCTTCCACCAGCTCGAAGCGCACGCCGCCCAGCTCGAACGACGCCTGGCCTCGGAAGGTACGCGTGGGCATGCGCAGGCCCGAGTGGAGTGCCGCCTCGAGGTCGGGACGGCGTCCCAGCGACGAGCACGGCAGCTCTTCCTCGCTGACGTGGCGGCCGAACTGGCGCCACCCGCGCGTCCGCTGCGCCGCCTGGAAGACGCCGTATTGCTCGACGAGGTGTTGGGTGAAAGCCTGGGTGGCCCAGATCTCGGTGCCCGGCTCCACCCACACCGAGGTGCCGCCCACGTGGTCGATGTGGCTGTGGGTGAAGATCACCGCGCGCACGGGGCCGGGCGCGCGCGCCAACAGCGCGTCGCGGACGGGCGTCGCCCGGGCGGGCGACATCGAGGTGTCGATCACGACGTTGCCGTCGTCGGTGCGCACGAGGATCGTGTTGGCGAGGTCGTGACCCAGCGCCACCCACACCCGTGGCGTGACTTGCTCGATGCGCGGCTCGCCGGCGTTGGCGCGACAGAGCTCGGTGAGCGTCGGCGGCGGGGACCCAGATCCTGGTGTCACGGATCGGTGGCGATTGCACGCCACGACGAGCGCCAACAGCAGGACGAACGTGCCGCAGCCGCGGGTAGTCGAGGACGAAGCTCGGGATGGCAGCATGAGCGCGCTCCACGTCGCGGCGTACGCCGCGTTCGGGATTGGATGAGCCGAGGAGGCGCGGCATGTTAGCGCTACTGCTCGCGATCGTCCGCGGCGCGCTCTCGCCGGGCCTTCCGCTCTGGTTCCGCGAGGCAACTTCGTGAACGTCTCCCGATCGTCTTCGTGCCGCGGCTCGTGCGTCCGGCTCTGGCTCGCGTGCGTGATGGCCTCGCTCACGTTGCCGCCTCGCGTGGCGCACGCTGAGCCTGCCGCGGCCCAGGCGAGCGAGGCGAACGATGGCCCCAAGGACATCCTGCTGGTGAGCTTCGACGCGCTCCGTCAAGACCACCTCTCGGTCTTCGGCTATTCGCGAAAGACCAGCCCGACGCTGGAATGGCTCGCCAATCACGGCACCTCGATGCGCGACGTCGTGCCCGCGGGCCTCTCCACCAAGACCTCGCTCACATCGCTGGTGACGGCGCTCGAGTACCGAACCCATCACATCCTTCAGAAAAACGAGCACCTGCCGGAGAGCACGGTGACCGTTGCCGAGGTGCTGCGCGATCAGGGCTACGCCACTGCTGGGTTCGTCGCGACGCCACACCTCGCAGCCGAGCTCGGCTACGCCCAAGGCTTCGATCGCTACGAGGATTTCGCGAGCGCTGGCAAGCACGCCGTGGGAGCGGCCGAAGTGCGCGACCGCGTGCTCGCGTATCTCGACGAGCCGCTGCCTGCGGGGCGGCGGGCGCGGTTCGTTTACGTGCACATCCTCGAGCCTCATCCGCCGTGGCTCGATCCGTCGCCGTGGCTCACGATGAAGGAGCCGGGGAGGCGCATCTTCGCGTGCGTCGAGCTGCCGCCGCCGGCGAAGATCGCGAAGATCACCCCGCAGAAGCTCGCCAACCTGGTGGCCAAGTACGACGGTGCGATCCTCGCCGGTGACGCGGCGCTGGGCGCCATCGTCGACAAGCTGCGCACCCGAGGTCGGCTCACGCGCACCGTCGTCGGCGTCACCACCGATCACGGGCTCGAGCTCCTCGACCGCTACTCCGCGAGCCACGGTTGGAACCCGTTCGACGAGGTGGCGCGCGGTTTCCTCGTCCTCTACGACGGTGCGCGCGCGTGGGGACCGGCGCCGGCGATCCAGGCGCGCAACGTGGACGTATTGCCCACGCTGGCCGCCCGTGCCGGCGCCTCGCTCGCGCCGACCTTTCAAGGCATGGACGTCTTCGGATCTGCAGCCAAGGTGCCCGAGGTCGCGTTCAGCCGCGGCAACCACTGCGTGGCCGTGCGCACGCTCACCCACAAGCTGGTGTGGATCGATTTCCCCGAGAACGTGCCTTTTCCCGCGGGTCTCACGCGGGGCTTCTCGCTCTTCGATCTACGCAGCGATCCCGGTGAGCGCCGCGACGTACGGGCGGAGCAACCCGAGGTATTCGCCAAGCTCCGCGATGCGTTCCACGCCTTCCAACGCGACGAGGCCGGCAAGCGTGAGGACCCAGGCGATCCCAAGCACGTCCAGGGGCTGAGCCCCGAGGCGCGCGAGCGCCTCGAAGCCCTCGGCTACGTCGAGTAAGCGGACCGCCGCGATCGCGCGGCTCACCGCATCGTCAGCACGAAACGCGCGTCCGAGCTACCAGCTCGTGTGGAGAGCGAAATGACCGCGGCTCGGCTCGATGGCGAGGAATTGGTATTGCCCTTGTGAGCACGAGCCGCTGTTCAAGAAGAGCTTGTCGCCGTGCTCGGCTCGGGTGCCGATGTGGGTGTGGCCGGTCACGATCACGTCGGCCTGCTGCATGCGCGCGAGGTCGACCGCCCAGCGTTGGAAGGCACAGCGCTCGGGCTCGGCACGCGCACCGCGCACTCGATTGTCGATTCGATCGAAGGTGCGAAAGATGGCCCGAAGGCGCATTCGCAAGAGCCAGCCGCCGGCCCACGACCCGAACTCGCCGAGCCAGCGAGCCCGTTGCCAGTGCCAGTCGTAGTCGTGGCCGTGGGTGAAATAGAGGCGGGTGTTGCCCAGCGTGGTCGCCCAGCTCGCTGGCGCGCGATCGACGCGGGCGCCGATCAGGTCGTGGTTCCCGTGGACGTAGTGGTATTGGGGGCGGCGGAAGCGGGCGGCGATCTCCGGGTGGATCGTGCGAACCTGTTCGAGCTCGTGGGCCTGGGCCCTCGGCCAGCGCGAGCGGAGCGTCTCCCAGATGTCACCGAGCAGCACGATCGAGCTGAAGCTGCTCTCCAGGAAGTCCAGAAACCCGAGGAACTCGTCGTCCTCGTGACGGAATGCATCCGAGCGGTCGCGACGCCCCAGGTGCAGGTCGGAGATGACTGCGATCGAGCTCATGTGCGACGACCTCGTCGACTATCACTCCCAAGACTAACCGCCCGTTGCGACGGCGGCAGGGACCCACGGTGATTCCCGTGTGACGGCAGCGTGGCGCAGGTGACGCATCGGTTTCCACGAGGCCGAGTCGGAGCGAGCCGCGCCCGCCGACGCGGATCGAGGCTCCCGCGACGCGAGCGACGCATCCCCGTCGCTGGCTATCGGGCGTGGGTGCCGTGCTACGATCGCGCGCCTCCGGATCGCGGCGGGTCACGGTCCCC
>CAYVDO010000173.1:0-15638 GCA_964450125.1 uncultured bacterium | reverse complement strand
GCGCACCTTGCAATGCCGTCGTGAGGGTCGTCAGGATCTCGTTCACACGCTGCACTCCACGCCGTGGGCGGCGAAGCGGCGGCGAATCTCGGCACGCGAGAGGAAGCCCGTGTGGCGACCGACCTCGGTCCCGGAAGCATCGAGAAACACTTGGGTGGGAATGATCTGGATCTCGAAGCGCTGCAACGCGGCTCGATCACGAAACACGTCGATCTCGTTGACTTCTATCGCGTCGCCACAGTCGAGCCCTAGCTGAGCCAGCTGTCGATGCATCGCGCGACAGGTCGAACAACCCGTCGAGTCGAGCTCGACGATCTGAGGTCGCATCCCGGCGGAGTGAGCCGCCGTGGCGGCCGATGCGGCCCAGCTCGAGGTGCCGCGCACCCGTGCCGACCTCGTTCACGATGGGCGCCGCGATCAGGAACGAGAACGTGATCCCGAGGGGAACCCCGGCCTGCACGAATCCGATGAAGAGTGGCACCGCGGAGCACGAGCAGAACGGCGTCACGATCCCCAGGGATGCGGCCAGGCCGTTGCCGACACCCTCCCGCCGTCCGGCGAGCAGCGCTCGCGTCCGTTCCGGCGTGAAGTGTGAGTTCACCATGCCCATCACCATCACCACGCCGGCGAGGAGCAGCAAAACCTTGGGCGTGTCGTAGAAAAAGAATCGGAGGGCTTCTTCGAGGCGAGTACCGGGTTCCATCGCCAGGAACCCCACCAGGCCTTCTGCGGCCGGGAGCAGGGCGCGGTAGGCCAGCACCCAGGCCAGGGTTGCGGCCATCAGAAACGTCGCTGGGTGGCGTTCCGGCCAGTTCGTGGCGCTCATGTCGCCGGATTTCCCGGGCGAGGGGCCCCGGGACGACGGGTTGGGTGTGACATAGAGCACACTCCGTGCCGAGTCCGCTTAGGCCTGACCCAGTAGCGCTTGTTCGGGCTAGCGCCGGGTCGCCGCGGTGAACCGACACGCTGCGGAGCGTGGGAAAGGCGGCCGTGCCCGGCAGGCCGTCTCGGAGAGGTGACATCCGAGCGCACCCCACCCCCTCGAACACGGTCCCGCGGTAACGCGGCGACCGCGTCCCGAACCCATGAATACGTGTCTTGAGAACAACTGATCATGCAGATATAGATATGTCATGATGAAACCTCGAGTGGCAGTCGTCGACGTTCAACCAGTCTCGCGATTGTTCAAGGCTCTCGGGGACGAGACCCGCCTCAAGATCGTGGCGCTGTTGGCTCACGGCGAGCTTTGCGTGTGTCACATCCAGGAGGCGCTCGCGCTTTCCCAGCCGGCGGTGTCGCGCCATCTGTCGGTGCTGCGGGCGGCGGGCGTCGTGGAACCGCACCGCGCTGGGACGTGGGTGTACTACCGGCTGGTACGACAGGCCGATCCGGAATCCCAGCGCCAGATGCGGGCGCTGGTCGCGGCGTTCCGTGCCAAGACTGGGATGAAGCAAGAGCTCGAGCGACTGATGAAGGTCCGCGGCCCGGGCTCCTGTCGCTGATTTCCGACCGGATCACGCATTGACGGACGAGCGATGCGGATCCGAGATGCTTCCATCTACCGCGTGGCGCTCCAGGTCGGTGCGCTCATCGGAGCCTGGATCGCGTTGCTAGCACGCATCGCGCGCGGGCGTCGCCAAGAGTCCGCGAGCGGGGGATCCGAGACGCCGCTCGTCATGTTGATCTCGTTGCAGACGCCGGACTCGCACCCATGGGCAAGCTAGGAGCGATGATTGGGGACAAGACCGGATTCGTGGTGAGCGTTCGTCCTGCTCCGGTGGGTATGGCCGCGGTCGATGCGTTCGAGAGCACGGTCGATATCGGGATTCCGCCGCTGTTCGAGTCTCTGCTCGCGTACCAGCGGAACGGGGCCGAAGCCCTACTCCAGTTGATGCGGGGCAGGCTGGTTGTTGGAATGCGGGGCGCGATAGTGACGAGGGCTGGCCGGAGCCTCGACGCGGCGAGCGAGCTCGCCGGCAGGAGGGTGGTGTAGTCGGACCGATACTCCCCTGGGGGTACGCGAGCAGCCTGGATGGGGGTGTGCTCGACACACCGTTACTCCCGCGCCGCCACAAGGCCGTCACCCACGACGCGTACGGTCGAGGTGTTCGGCAAGATGGCCCGGCATCACCTAAAGATGGAGACGTATTCGATGACCCATTCGACGACTGGCGATCCGATGTTGGACCGGATCGCGGACGAGATCAGCTCGAAATTCAGCGGTGTCTTCTCGCGCGAGACGGTCGAGCGATTCGTCGCGGAGTCCTACGCCGAGCTCGCGAAGCGCGCTCGGATCACCACCCACCTGGTGGGGCTCACCCAACGCTTCGCCACCGACCGATTGCGCGATCTGGCGCGCGTGGAAGGAAAAGCCGTGGCCGACAAGCCCGAGGTGCTGTTCGTGTGTGTTCACAATGCTGGCCGCTCGCAGATGGCGGCGGGATTGCTTCACCATCATGCGAAGAACCGCGTGATCGTGCGGTCGGCCGGGAGCGCCCCGGTCGAGACGATCAACCCCGCCGTCGTCGACGCGATGAATGAGGTCGGGATCGACCTCTCACGGGAGTTCCCCAAGCCGCTCACCGACGAAGCCGTACGGGCTGCCGACGTGGTCATCACGATGGGCTGTGGCGACGCCTGCCCGGTGTACCCGGGGAAGCGCTACCTAAATTGGGAGCTCACCGATCCGGCCGGCAAGGGCGTCGTCGATGTGCGCCCCATTCGAGACGACATCGACCGCCGCGTTCGCGCATTACTCGACGAGCTGCTCAAACCCGCAGCAACTCGCTGATCGTCTACCACCAGAGAGGCGCCGACGCGCGAAGTCGCCCGTCGTTGTCGGTACGCTCGACCTCGACCGTGCTGAGGTGCGGCTGGTCTAACCCGGTCTCCTGCACACCGCGGTCAGAGAGCCACCGCCCGGCCGCTGGTGCGCGGACGCCTACGGCCCGCCCGAAGGCGTTCGCCTCTTGGTCGGCAACCTCAACCGGCCCTTGCTGCGACCCGTGGCCCACTCTCGTACCAACCCTTGCTCGCGTTGACCACGCGCACCACCAACAGCATCACCGGCACCTCGATCAACACGCCGACCACGGTGGCGAGCGCCGCGCCGGACTCGAACCCGAACAAGCTGATGGCTGCGGCCACGGCCAGCTCGAAGAAGTTGGAGGCGCCGATGAGCGCCGATGGGCAGGCCACGCTGTGCGTTTCCCCCACCGCTCGGTTGAGCAGGTAGGCGAGCGACGAGTTGAAGAAGACCTGGATCAGGATCGGCACCGCGAGCAGCACGATGACCACTGGCTGAGCGAGGATGGCGTTGCCCTGGAACGCGAAGAGCAACACCAGCGTCACCAGCAGCGCCGCCATCGACCACGGCTGAATCGTCGCCATCGCCACATCGAACGCTGCCTGCCCGCGAGAGAGCAGCCGCCGGCGAATCAACTGGGCCAGGATCACCGGGATGACGATGTAGAGCACGACCGAGGTGAGGAGTGTGGCCCATGGCACGGTGATGCTGGCCACGCCGAGCAAGAAACCCACCAGCGGCGCGAAGACGAAGATCATGATGACGTCGTTCAAAGCCACCTGCGAGAGCGTGAAGTAGGGGTCGCCGTTGGTGAGGCGGCTCCACACGAACACCATCGCGGTGCACGGCGCCGCGGCGAGCAGGATCAGGCCCGCGATGTAGCTATCGAGCTGGTCTGCCGGCAGCAGCGGCGCGAACAGATGGCGGATGAAGAGCCAGCCGAGAAACGCCATCGAGAAGGGCTTCACCAGCCAGTTGATGGCGAGCGTCACGCCGATGCCTTTGATGTGCGCTTTGACCTGGTGCAGAGCGCCGAAGTCGATCTTGAGCAGCATCGGGATGATCATGACCCAGATGAGCACGCCGACTGGCAGGTTCACCTTGGCGATCTCCATCGCCCCGATCGCCTGGAAGGCACCCGGCAGGACCTGCCCGAGCCCAATGCCGACGATGATGCAGAGCGCGACCCAGGCACTCAGATAGCGCTCGAAGAAGCCGAGCGGCGCACCAGCGGCACGCTTGGCGGTGACTTCACATTGTGCGGACATGGGTTTCGGTCTCGATGGATGGAGGGACGAGGTCGGCCGCGCCATGGCGCTCCGAGGCGGGATGAACGAGCTTGGTCAACCGCGCGATGCCGACGGGCTCCTCCGCCAGCAACGGGATGACGGCGTAGCGAGAGGCGTACCGTGTGGCCACCGCCTGGATCTGCGCGACTTCCTCCGCGGCGCGCTGGCGCAACAGCGGGGATCGAGTCTCCGCCACGGCCAGGCTGCCATTGACGATCCAGGCCCACGGCTCGATGCCGGCGCGGCGCAGGTCCGCTTGGAGGCTGGCCGCCTCCAGTACCTGTTCCGAGAAGATCGAGGGTGCTTGCTCGACACCTGCTGTCCACTTCGCCAATTCATCTCGCGACGGGTAGCTCCCACGTTGCATGACCGCACCATCGACCAGGATCACGGGCAGCGCAGCCTCGCCCCGCGTTTCCAGCAACTTGCGGACGGCGGAGTGCGCCGCGAAGGCCTGGGGTTGCTGAGCGAGGTTGAAGCGTTCGACGGTCACCCCCCGGCTCTTGAGCCAGTCCACGTCGGCCGCGAAGGTGACGAGGGCCTGATCCACATCCACGCCGCAAACCCCCGAGCTGCAGCAGAGCGCGGGATCGAAAACCTGAACCTTGATCATGACGATGCTCCTTCGATGGGGGACCGTGGTGCTGGCGACCGGCTCGGCCGTGAGCGCGGACTCGGGGTTGTTCGTCGCGCTGCCCTCGCGCGAGCTGGCGCCGCTCTCGGCATGCAGGGCTGGCCGCCGCAGCAGTTGTCGCCGAGGAACGCCACGAGTGCGTTCATGACTTCGAAGTTCGCCGAGTAATACATGAAGCGCCCTTCCTGCCGGCGCTCGACGAGCCCGGCATGGCTCAAGGTCTTGAGGTGGAACGAGAGCGTGCTGGTCGGGATGCCCTCGCGCTCGGCGAGCTCGCCGGCCGCCACGCCCTTGGGGCCGGCTCGGACGAGCCGACGGAACACCTCCAGCCGGCTCTCTTGCGCCAAAGCGTTAAGGCACCGGACTGCGTTCGTCGTATCCATATTTCTAGAATTATCGAAATGACGACCCGAGGCAAGCCGGCCCAAACGACGCTCGTGTCATTCGTCCGCGTCAGCGACGATCCGACACCGGAGGGCGCCGCGTCGTGCGCGTCGCCTCCAAGTCCGGCCGGCCAGCCGGCTCGGCGACGTTACGAGGGCGTGACGGCCGGCGGCCGTCGCTCATCGGCGCCCTCCGAATTCCCATGCAAAGCACTGGGCTCTGGGGGGCGACTCACCGGTCACGCGACCGCGGTAGCCGCTGCCGGGTGCAGGATCGACTCGACTGCGGCGCGCAGACGCTCGACGATCCCATCGAAGGAAACGTGTCCCGGTTTTCATGGCCACCCTCGCCCACGCCAGGTCGCAGCTCGGCGGTGAGACACCGCTCCTCCCCTCGGGGCACGACCGTTACCCGATGTGCTTGCGCTTTCCGAGCGCGCTTCGCGGCGTTGCGCGCCGAGCGTCCCGGGGCTCGAGCCACCGAATCAGCTCCGTGTTCCCTGGAGGAAATCGAACGCGGGGCCAGACCCGAGCGTCGCCTCCACCGATCCGTTAGAGGACGCGTCATCGAGGAAGTCGATCGAGTCGTACACGAGCTTCTTCACGTAGAACCGGTTGTGCACAGCGGCGGCCGGCTGGTTGCGGAACAGATTGAGATTGAACGCCGCGCCCAAGGTCTCCTTGTTCGGCCAGGCCGAGAACGCGGCGGCCGGTGTCTGCTTGGCCGGATCCGATGTGGTGAAGAAGTAGGGATAGGTCCGCGCGTAGTAGATGCCGTGCGGCGCGAGCGCCGCTTCCAGGGCGTCGAGCGCCGCCTCGTACTGGACGTCGAGCTCCTCGAGGTCGGCCAGGGTCAGTGCGTGGTCGCCGTTGTGGCAGCTCTGACAAGTGGCTGCGTCCGCGTTGATCTTGAGGATGCTGTCGTCCGCGCCGCGTTGGAGCGCGTCGAAGGTGTGCCCGGCGTCGCCCGCCATGTGGCAGGCCACGCACGGTCCGTTGCTGCCGCTGCCCGGCGCCGCGTCCGAACCGATTCGGTCGTGGGCGAAGAACTCGACGTTGGCGTAGTCGAGTCCCTCGAACTCGAAGCCGATGGTGCGGAACAGGATCCCGCCCGCCGCAAGGTAGTGCGAGTTGAAGCTGCCGAAGTTCTTGCCGGCGATCGCGTCGGGGTACGTGAGGCTGGCGATCTGAGCGCCGCTCTCACGCCCCGCGTGGCACGACATGCACAGGTTCGAGCCGTGGAGGTCGGGGACCGCCGCGATACGGTCGGCGGGCACGTCGTAGGGCGCGGTGCCCAGGAATGGGCCCGGATCGCGGAAGTTGCCGGTGTTCGACGTGTGGCAACCCCAGCAGTAGAGCATCTCTTTCTGCTGGCCGGTCGCCACGAACGCGTTGTTGGCCGGGTCGTAATGCTGGGGATCATTGGCGAAGTTCCGGAACCCGGTCGACGTGTGGCAACGCTGGCAGGCCGCCCGGTCGGCACCCTTGAAGTCGTAGTGCACCCAGGCCGCGCCGGTTTCCTCGCCGACCGCGGCGGCGGGATCCGCTTCCTTGAGCTCGGCGAGCCGCCCCGCGTGCCCAGAGTTCTCCCACTGGAAATTGATGCTCGCATCCGCGTCGTGGGGGTTGTGGCAGTCGCGGCAGGTGCCGCTGTTGGTGTTGTCGGCGACCCCTTCGTGCCCGGAAGCCGGATCCACCACGTACCCCTCGATCTCCGGCGTGGCGGGATCGTCCCAGTGCGTGTCGACGATGATCTCCTCGAGGCTGCCGCGCTCGTTGACGCTGGGGTCGTGGTAACCGGCGCGATTGAGCTCGCTCTGCGCGTCGAGCAACTGATGGCAAGCCGTACAGGTCTTGAACTCGCTCGACCAAGACTCGGGGAGACCGGCGATCGACTCGCCCAGCAAGCGCAGCGGGTTGTGCGCGTCGTGGCAGGTCCGACACTGGACGGGCGTGGCGTCGGCCACGTTCGACAGGCCATCGAATGCCGCCACCAGCTCGTCGCGGCTCTCGGTCCCGGTCACCACCCGGATGTACTTCCGAGCGCCCTCGTCCGTGTGGCACCGCGAGCAGCGCGCCTGCACGTCGGTGGTGCTGCCGTCGACGTAGTTGGGTTCGGCGATCGACCGCGCGTGTGGCGATGTGCGATACGACTCGACGATGCTCGAGCCTTCGGGATGGAATTCCACGTGGCCCGCGGGAAATTGCGCGTTGTGACACTGCCCACACTGCTGGACGCCGGGCACGGGATTCGGGGGTGGGGCGTTGGCGCCGAAATGTCCCTCGCCACCACCGTGACAGCTCTCACACCCGGTCACGGGTCGGTTGGCCGTGCCGAGCACGTCGATGCCGGTCTCCAGGTAATGGTCCCGGAGCGAGGTTCCGTCACAGAGTTGGTCGTGGCATGCGAGCGTGCAGCCGGGGTCCGTTCCCAGGCCTTCGAACCCGTAGGATGGGAATCCTGTGTTGTTGGGTGACGCGTCGACGACCTCGAAGGCGGGCGTGAGCGTCTCGTTGTTCGCGTGAGGACCACTCCCCCAGCGGCCTACCGGTGAGCCAAGCGATGATCACCGCGTTCCAGGTGCTCGCGCCGCACGACGCTCTGGCCCGGGCCGTGGAGCTCACCCTCGCCGGATTTCAAGAGGACTTCCCGGTGATGGACGGCGGCCGGCTCATGGGTTTCCTCACCCAAGCCGACGTGCTCAGGGGCCTGGCAGGAAGCGGCGCGGAGACGCCCGTGGAGCGGGTGATGCAGCGCGATTTCGAGACCGCCGCCCCGTCGGAGATGCTCGAGGCCGCGCTCGAGCGACTGCAGAACAGCCGGTGCCCTGCTCTGATCGTGGTTCGTGACGGTCGAGTCGTCGGGCTGCTCACCCCCAAGAACATCGGCGAGATGCTCACGATGGAGAAAGCGCTCCGCGCGTCGCGCGCTTCTCTACCCTAGCCCGGCGACGCTCGATGGCCGATGCCACGCCACGCGAGCGCGTTCATGGATGATTCCCAAGGCGCGACTGGGAATTTCGCGTGGACTAGATCTTCTCGAGGTGCCTGCCGGCGCGCCGCCCTCACGGCGCGGCGGCGGCTTCGAAGATTCGGGCGAGGCCTTCGACGAGCTGTTCGTCGGAGTAGAGCAGGGGATCGTCGACGCTCTCCACCATCCCCTTCATCGTGAGGAGCCCGATCGCGGCGAGATTCGCCAGAAACGCCATGAGGCGGGGCTCGACCGGCGCGCGGCTCGGGCGCATCTTCCGCTCCTCGGTCAGCCGCTGCGCGGCGCCGGCGTACCAGAGATCGTTGAGCGGGCGGATGCGCGCGAATTGCTGTTCGTCGAAGTGGAGCGCGCCGTTGCCGGCGACCTGGCCCTGTAGGAACGCGAGACGGAAGTCGTCGATGCGCGGCGCGAAGACGTGGACGGTTTCCTGGATGATGGCGCGTAGCGCCTGGCCGCCGTCCCGCGCCGCCTCGACGGCGTCATGGACCGCGCGCGCATGGGTCTCGAGCGCGCGATACACCAGCTCGAACAAGATCGCGTCCTTCGACGGGTAGTAGTAGTAGAGCGCGGTCTTCGTCACCCCCACCTCCTGAGCGATGGCATCGAGGGTGGTGGCCGCGATGCCGTTGCGCATCAGCACGCGGCGCGCGCCCTCCAATATCTCCTCGCGTGATTGCTCGCGACGCCGCTCTCGGCGGGCGATTCTCGGGTTGGCGTCGGCACGCGATGGGGACGCGTTGCGGCGCTTGGCGGGGCTCTTGGCACGTCTCGGCGCGGCTCTCATGGCTCGAGTCTACCGTGATGCGTGTAAGTTGACCAACGGTAGATTTTTATTGCGCACGGTCGATGATCGTGTTATTCATGGATTCGTGAGCGCGCACGAAGCGCCTCGTTCATCCCGACGAAAGGAGCCAGACCATGAAGACCTCCACGCACGAGATCGCCGACCGCATCTACCGCATCTCGACCGTCGTCCCGGAGGCCGCCCCCGGCGGCTTCACGTTCAACCAGTTTCTCGTCGACGCCGATCAGCCGCTGCTCTTCCACACCGGTCCACGCCGCATGTTCCCGCTGGTGTCGGCGGCGGTGGGGCGCATCGTGCCGCTCGAGCGGCTGCGATGGATCACCTTCGGTCACGTGGAATCCGACGAATGCGGCGCGATGAACCTGTTCCTCGCCGCCGCCCCGCGCGCCGAGGTCGCGCACGGCTCGATCGGCTGCATGACCTCGCTCGAGGATCTGTGCGATCGGCCGCCGCGGAAGCTCGACGATGGCGAGGTGCTCGATCTGGGCGGCAAGCGAGTCCGCCACCTGGACACGCCGCACGTCCCGCACAACTGGGAGGCGCGTGTCCTCTTCGAGGAGACCTCCAAGACACTTTTCTGCGGCGATCTCTTCACGCACCTCGGCGATGGCCCGGCGCTGACCGAAGCCGACATCGTCGGCCCCGCGCTCGCCGCGGAGGAGGTCTTCCACGCCACCTCACTCACGGCCGCCACCGGCGCGACGATTCGCCGGCTCGCGACCCTCGAGCCGCGGACACTCGCGGTCATGCACGGCTCGTCGACGCAGACGCGCTGCGCCGAATCGCTCGTCAGCCTCGCCGACGCCTACGACGCGATGCTCGCACGCGGCTGAGCGCGATTCCCTGCTCGTCGAAGATCGTCGTCTGGATGATCAGCGCCTTCGTGTGCTTGAGCAGCGGAATGCGGCCGTGGATGTCGCCGCGCCACCCTTGTGGCGTGACCCCGAACGCGAAGCCGAGGGTGAAGACGCGCTCGATCCAGCCTTTGAGGATCGCCTCGTCGCCCGCTCCTGACGGGATTCAGGCCGGCGTGCTCGCACCGCCCGCTTGCGCCACGCCTCGAGCCGCCCGCCGTCCGTCGCTGGGTCGCGCAGCGGACTGCTTCGATGGAATTCGATCGAAGCGGCCAGCCCCGCCTACTCGACGTAGCCGAGGGAGCGCAGTCGCTCGAGCTCGGCGGAGTTCTCGGTACCTTTGGCCTGCGTGATCGCCTGGCTGATGGCGGTGTCCGTGGGCAGGCGTTTGGCGCCGGCATCCAGCACGGTGATCGCGCCGGCGGCGTCGCCGGCTTCCTTCACCTGACGCGCGGTCTGGACGTAGAGACCGCCGTTGAGCTGCGATGCCCACGTCCCGGCCAGCCGATCGAATCTCGCGAGCACCTGCGCTGTGAGCCCGCGACGCGCTTCGCTTTCGAGCGCCGTCAGCTCGAGGCGCCATGCCACGGGTCCAGTCGCGCCCCCTGCGAGCCCCGCGTTCGCGGCCTCGCCTGCTGCGGCGAGGTCGCCTGCCGTGAGACGTTCGCGCGCCTTTTCGAGGTGCTTTTCCGGGCTCGTGGCGCAGGCGGCGAGAAGGCAGGCAAAGACGAAGATCGAGGTGCGCGACATGGGAAATCTCCGCGGCGAACCGGAACGGGTTGATCGGGGGAAACGAGGGCGCTCTACGCGGCGCTCGTGCGATGCACGCGTCAGCTCGTCTGCCATACTAGCCGGTTTGTCGGACGGATCGGGCTCATGACCTCGCGCATTCGGTCTTCTGCATCGTCGGCGTCGCGCTGCCGCTGGGCGCTCGTGGCTGCGCTGGTGCTGCTGGCGGCCGCGTCGCCTGCCCACGCCTACATCGGCCCCGGCGCCGGTTTCGCGTTCGTGGGCGCCACGTTGGTGCTGCTCTCGACCATGGTGCTGGTCGCGTTCACGGTGCTCACGTGGCCGTTCCTGGTGGTGTATCGGGCGCTCTTCGTCGGCGATCCGTACAAGCGGGCGAAGGCACGGCGGGTGGTGGTGCTCGGCCTCGACGGCATGGATCCAGGGCTCGTGCACAAGCTGATGCACGAAGGTCGTCTGCCGCACTTCCAGAAACTCGCGGCGAAGGGCGTCTTCCGCCCCCTCGACACCTCCAATCCGTCGATCTCCCCGGTGGCGTGGTCGACCTTCACCACCGGCGTGGATCCAAGCCGTCACGGCATCTACGACTTCCTGACGCGTGACCCGTGCACCTATGGGCCGATGCTTTCCTCCACCGACATTCGCGCCGCCAAGAAGGTCGCGAACATCGGCCGTTACGTGGTGCCGCTCGAGAAGCCGCGCATCAAGCTGCTCCAGAAGTCGCAGGCGTTCTGGAAGCTCCTCGGCGAGCGCCACATCTTCAGCATCATCCAGCGCGTGCCGATCACGTTCCCGCCGGTCAAGTTCCGCGGGCTGCTCTTGAGCGGCATGTGCGTCCCCGACCTGCGCGGCAGCCAGGGGACCTTCAGCTTCTTCAGCACCCGCCAGGACGAGCACGGTCACGCTGTGCACACGGGCGGCGAGCAGACCACGCTTCGCCGTCAGGGCAACCGCATCCGCACCCGCATCGTGGGTCCGGACAACAGCCTGTTGCGCTCGGGCGGCCGCATGACGTTGCCGATGACGATCCTCGTCGTGGAAGACCGCCAGCAGGTGCGCATCGAGATCGACGGCAGCGAGCCTTTCGAGCTCCCGCTGCGCACGTACTCGCCGTGGGTGAAGCTCGAGTTCCGGCCGGGGCTCGGGATCAAGGTCCGCGGCATCGCGCGGTTCTATCTGATGTCGATCGAGCCGGAGGTCGAGCTTTACATGACGCCGATCCACATCGATCCGGAGAACCCGGCGATGCCGATCAGCCACCCGGCGATCTATTCCGTCTACCTCGCAAAGAAACAAGGCCCATTCGCCACCCTCGGCCTCGCCGAGGACACGTGGGCGCTCAACGAGCGCGTGATCGACGAGAAGGCTTTCTTCGAGCAGGCGATGGCGATCTACGAGGAACGGGAGCGGATGTTCCTCGACGCCCTCGCGCAGACGCAGAAGGGCCTGCTGACCACGGTCTTCGACACCACGGATCGCGTCCAGCACATGTTCTACCGCTACCTCGATCCCACCCATCCCGCCAACGCCGGCAAGGACACCACGGAGTGGGCGGATGCGATCGCGAAAGTCTACGAACGCATCGACGCGCTTCTGGGAAAGATCTGGAAAGAGATCGAGCGGCCGGACACCGTCTTCATGGTGATCAGCGACCACGGCTTCACCAACTTCCGGCGCGGTGTGAACCTGAACACCTGGCTGTTCGAGAATGGATACCTGGCGCTTCAGGACGGCCGAGAAACCAGCGGCGACTGGTTCGAGCACGTGGATTGGTCGCGGACGCGGGCGTTTTCGTTGGGCCTGACCGGGATGTTCATCAACCGCAAAGGGCGCGAGGCGAGCGGAACCGTGGCCGAAGGCGAGGAGTACCGGGCGCTGGTGGCCGAGATCTCCGCGAAGCTGGAAGCGCTCGTCGATCCGGCGAGCGGCCAGCGCGTCGTGCGCAAGGTCCGGGCCACCCACGAGACCTTCGACGGGCCCTATCGTCTGGACGCTCCCGACCTCTTGATCGGCTACGAGGGCGGCTACCGCAACTCGTGGGAATGCGCCACGGGCGCGGTCACGACCTCGGTGTTCACCGACAACACCAAGAGCTGGTCCGGTGACCACTGCGTCGATCCCGACGTGGTGCCGGGTGTCTTCTTCTCGAACCGTCCCATCGCCACCGAGCGGCCGCGGCTCATCGACATCCCCGTGAGCGTGATCGAGCTCTTCGGCCAGACCCGTGCGCGCTACATGCAGGGCGAGATGATCTTCGCGGCGGACGCTCAGGTCCGAGCTTCGTTCGACCCCGCAGTGCTGGATTCGTCGGGCGCCGCGCCGCTGAGCCGTATCGCCGTCACCGAGGAAGCGGCGTGACCGCGCGCGCCAGGCTCGCGTTCGTCCTCGCCCTCGGTCTGGTTTCCTGCAGCAGGTCTGCGGGGAGCGAGAGCGCCGCCGCGCGCTCCGGGCTCTTCGTGATGGGCGTGGACGGGCTCGATCCCGTGATCCTGGAGCGGCTCATGGAGGCGGGCGCGCTGCCCCACTTCGCCGCCCTCGCCCGCCAGGGCAGCTATCAGCCGCTCGGCACGTCGAATCCGCCGCAGAGCCCGGTGGCGTGGTCGAGCTTCGTGACTGGACGGGATCCTGGCGGTCACGGGGTGTTCGACTTCGTGCATCGCGATCCCGCCACCTACCAGCCCGTATCCTCGGCCACGCCGCCACCCAAGGACCCCGGGCGCGCGCTGCACGCGTTCGGTTGGGTGATTCCGCTTTCGAGCCCGGAGATCGTGAACAACCGCAGCGGCACGCCCTGGTGGGACCTGCTCGTCGCCCACGGCATCGACACCGAGGTGTACCGGGTTCCCGGCAATTACCCGGTCCCGGAAAGCAAGGCCAAGGTGCTCTCCGGCATGGGGACGGTGGACATGCGTGGCGGCTACGGCACGTACACGCTCTTCACCGATCAGCCGCTCGACGTCGAGGATCCCAAAGGCGACGTCGAGGTCGTGGGCGTCCAAGACCTGGACCTCGACGGCACGCCGGAGACCGTCGAGGCCACGCTCAAGGGGCCGCCGGACATCTTCCACCTGGAGCCCGGTCACGCTCCTGGTCCCGGTGATTTTCTGACGCAACGGGTGACCATCCACGTCGATGCCGACTCGCCCACGGCCGTCGTGAAGCTCGGCGCGGAAACCGTGCTACTTCGCGAAGGGGAGTGGTCGCGTTGGATGGACGTGGCGTTCGACGCGTTGCCCGCCGGCCTCATGAAGCTGCACGGCGCCGTGCGCTTCTTCGCGATGGAGCTCGAGCCGGGGTTCAAGGTCTACGTGTCGCCTGTCAATCTCTCGGCGGCCAAGCCTCCGCAGACCTTCACCAGCCCGAGCGGCTGGGCCAGCGAGCTCTACCGTCGTCTCGGGCAGTACTACACGGTGGGCATGCCCGAGGAGACCGGTGCGCTCCGCGACGGCGTGTTCAGCGACGACGACTACCTGCGCCAGGTGGCGCTCGTGCAGCACGACACGCGGGCACTCCTCGACCTGGCGCTCGAGCGATTCAGCGCGGGCGACGCGACCTTCTTCTATCTCTCGGACATCGACCTGCAATGCCACATGCTGTGGCGTCACGCCGATCCCAAATACCCCGGGGGCCGCCATCCGGCGCGCGACGTCCGCGTGGCTGCTGCGCACGCCGGGGACATTCCCCGTCTCTACCAGGACGTGGACGCAGCCTTGGGGACCGTGATGGAAAGGCTCCCGCCGGGGACGCGACTCATCGTGATGAGCGACCACGGCTTCCAGCCGTACACGCGGAAGTTCCATCTCAACGCGTGGCTTCGTGATCACGGTTTCTTGGTGTTGAAGGATGGCAAGCGCACCGGGCGCGTGGGGCTCGAGGACGTGGACTGGAGCCGAAGTCGCGCCTACGGCATCGGTTTCAACGGCCTCTACCTGAACCGGACGGGACGCGAGGCCCAGGGAATCGTGCGGCCCGACGAAGCGTCGAAAGTGGCCGCCGAGATCGCCGCCGCGCTCGAGGGCGAGCGCGATCCCACCAACGGCCGGTCCGTGGTGCTGCACGCCTATCCCGCGGCGGAGGCCTTCCACGGCGAACGGATCGCCGAGGCGCCCGACCTGGTGGTGGGCTACAACGATGGGTACGCGGGATCGGATCAGTCGACGCTCGGTGAGATCAGCGAGGCGGTGCTCGAGGACAATACGTCGCGGTGGTCGGGCAACCATCTCATCGATCCGCGGCTGGTGCCTGGTGTGCTGCTCGTGAACGGACGGATCGTGCCCGGCGACCACGCCCTCACCGACGTGACGGTGTCGATCCTGGATCACTTCGGAATCAGCTCCGTGCAAGGAATGATCGGCAAGTCGTTCTTGCGCGGGGAATGAAAGGAGGAACGCTCATGTTCGGTGGCAACACGGTCAAGGTGAAGCTCGATCGCGACCTCGTCGACAAACTGCGCAAGGTGGCGGACGTCGCTGGCTACGCGACCGTCGAAGAGTTCGTGACCCACATCCTCGAAAAGGAGATGCTCCACTTCGAGGGCGTCAAGGACGACAAGGACATGCGCGAGCGCCTGAAGGGACTGGGCTACATCAGCTGAGTCGCTCGGGCTGTCTGCCGCAGCCTGCCGCCACACCGAGTGGGAGCGCGGCTGGCCCTTTCGCGATTCGCTCGTACCCCCCGAGCCGACGATGGTGACCTGGAACCTCATCTGGACGCGCGTGTTCGACGTGCTGCTCGCGCCGTTCGGGCACGGTCCGGCTTGGTTCGACCTGACCGTGTGGTCGGTGATCGCCGGCGTGATCGCGCTCCTCGTCTACAAGAAGGTGAGCAATCAACGCGGTATCGCGCGGGCGAAAAACCGCATCCAGTCGCATCTCTACGAGATCCGCTTGTTCCGCCACGATCCGCTGGTGGTGATGCGTTCGAGCGCCCGGGTGCTGGGACAGAACCTCGTGTACCTCGCGTACAACCTGGTGCCCATGGCGGTGCTCACGGTGCCGATGCTCACCGTGCTGGCGCAGCTCGAAGCCCACTACGCCTTCGACCCCGTTCCGGTCGGCTCGGTGGAGCTCTTGTCCGTGAAGCTCGATCCCCACGCCTCCCTTGCGCCGCGTGACGTGACGCTGACGGT
>CAYVDO010000172.1:0-15732 GCA_964450125.1 uncultured bacterium | reverse complement strand
CGCACCGCTTGGCGCTGATGCGCGTCCTCGAAGAGCGTTTCGCCACCCCAGACGCCGCCCCTTGGAAGCGGGGCTTCGACGCCGCACGTCTCTCGGCGGACATCATCGAGGATTATTCGTTCCCTGCGGATGACGTCGAGGCTCGCAGGAACCGCTACGTGATCGATCTCGAACGGCCAGGCGTAGGCAACGTGACGACGCTCGGCTTCCCGATCTTCGCCAGCGAGAGCCCGGCGCGGCTCAAGTCGCTGGCACCTTGCGCGGGCCAACACACCGACGAGGTGCTGCGCGATCGACTGGGCCTCGACGAGCAATGCCTCGCCGCGCTGCGCGGCAGCAAGATCATCGGGTGACCCGCATGAGCGCTCTCGACGGAATCCGTGTCGTCGACCTCACGGTGTGGTTCCAGGGCCCCGTCGCGGCCCAGTACCTCGCCGACTTCGGCGCCGAGGTCATCCACGTCGAGAACCCCAAGGGCGGCGATCAAGGGCGCGGCGTGCGCAGCATCAAGGCGCTGCCCGTCGGTGACTGGAACCAGTACTTCCTGGTCATCAACCGCAACAAGAAGAGCCTCGCCGTCGATCTCAAGAAGCCCGCCGGGCGCGAGCTGCTCGTCAAGCTGATCGAGCAGTCGGACGTGTTCTTGTCCAACGTCGGCAACGACAACCTGGCCCGCTACGGCCTCGGCTACGAAGCGCTCGCGGCACTCAATCCCAAGCTCATCTACGCCACCACCACGGGCTACGGACCGTTCGGCACCAACACCAAGCCGTCGTTCGACATGACGGTGCAGGCCCTGACGGGCCTCATGACCCGTCTCGGCGAGCCCGGCGAGCCGCCCATCTACCTCGGCATGGGCTCCGGCGACGCCTACGGTGGGCTCATGGCCGCCTTCGCCATCGCGATGGCGCTCTACCAGCGCAGACGCACGGGCAAGGGGCAATTCCTCGACGCGTCACTCTACGGCTCGCAGCTCTTTCTGGCAGCGCCCACGCTGCAGCGCTTTCTCGCGTCGCGCTCGCCCAAGTACTCGCGGCAGGTATCGCGGCGCGACGCCCACAATCCCACGTGGAACGTGTTCCCCGCGCAGGATCGCTGGCTCTTCGTGTGCGCGAGGAACGACGACACCACCTTCGCCAAGCTCACGGCGGCGATCTGCCGCACCGAGCTCGCGAGCGATGCGCGTTTCGCGAGCGTCGACGCGCGGCGGGCTCACGGCGCGCAGCTCGTCGATGCGCTCGATGCGATCTTTCGCACGCAGACCGCCAGCGAATGGACGAAGCGGCTCGACGCCGCGGGAATCCCGGCGAGCCCCGTCGGCAATCTCGCCGATCTCGCCGAGGACCCGCAGGCGTGGGCGAACGACTACTTCGTCACCGCCCACTGCGAAGAGGTGAAGCGCGAGGTGAAGGTCCGCGGGCTGCCCGTGACCCTCAGCAAGACTCCCGGCCGCGTCGAGACCCTCGGCCCCGAGCTCGGCCAGGACACCGAGATGATCCTGTTCGAGACCCTCGGATACGACTGGGACCGGATCGGCGAGCTCAAGGAACAAGGAGTCATCCCTTGAGCCCTGGGCCCCTCGCGGGTATCCGCGTGCTCGATGCAGGCACCATGCTCGCGGCCCCGTACGGCGCCACGCTTCTCGGCGATCTCGGCGCCGACGTCATCAAGGTCGAATCGCCCATCGGCGACTACAGCCGCCTCTTGGGCCCCGATAAGAACGGGGAGCGCGCGCCCTTTCTCTCCATGAACCGCAACAAGCGGGGCGTGGTGCTCGATCTCACGAAAGAAGCTGGGCGGGCTGCGTTCGCCAAGCTCGCCGCCACCGCCGACATCCTCATCACCAACATCCGCGAGCCCGCGCTCTCGAAGGTCGGCCTCGCGTACGAGCAGGTTCGGCAGCACCGCGCCGACGTGATCTGGGTGGGCGTGAGCGCGTTCGGGCCGGACGGCCCCTACGCCCGACGCCCCGGGATCGACTTTCTCGCGCAAGGCTACGCCGGCATCGTCGCGCAAACGGGCGACCCGACGAGCGCACCGATCCGCGTGACGGTGCCGGTGGTCGACGTGATGACGTCGATGCTCGTTTCCTCCGGCGTGCTCGCGGCGCTTCATTCGCGCACCCGAACCGGTGCGGGCCAACGCATCGAGATCTCGCTCCTCGACGCCGCCGTCCACTGCCAGGCGAGCTTTCTCGGCAGCTATTTCCTCGCGGGCGAGGTCGTGCCGCGCACCGGCAATCGCAGCCAGTACTTCGCACCTTCGGGAATTTTCGCCACCCAGGACGGCCACCGCATCTGCCTCACCTGCCCCGCCGACAAGTTCTTTCGCAATCTCTGCAAGGCGCTCGACGTCGATTGGCATCAAGACCCGCGCTTCGCCACCAACCACGCGCGCCTCGCGAACCAAGACGTGCTCGAGCCACTCATCGCGAAGCGTTGCGCCGCATCCACCCGCTCAGAGCTCGTGGAAAGGCTGATCGCTGCCGACGTGCTGGTGGCACCGGTGCAGACGTTGCCCGAGGTCGCCGCCGATCCGCAGGTACGCCACAACGGCATGGTGGCCACCGTCGACCATGCGACCGTCGGTCCCCTCGAGGTGACGGGCGTGCCGATCCATCTTCACTCCACCCCCGGATCCGTCCGACTCGCTCCGCCGGTGCTCGGCCAGCACACCCACGAGGTACTCGACGAGCTCGGCTACAGCGCCGCCGAGATCGCGGAACTCGAAGCCCAAGGCGCGGTGCGCGGGGCGCGCTCCGCCGCGCGAGTGGCCTAGATGAACGTCCACGGTTCGGGATCGACCCGACCGCCAAGCCGTAGGGGCGGGCAAGAGCCCGCCCGTAGGCCCACGGCCATCGCGGGCGGCCTCACGGCCGCCCCTACGGGCAATCCGCGGCAAATTCTCCAAGAGCATCGAGCGCCCGAGGTCGAGCCATGGATCTCTTGATCATCTTGCGCGATGCGCTGGCCAGCTCGGTGATGGGCGGCATGCTCGCGGCCATCGATGCCAAGCAAGCCGGTCTCAGCGTGGGCGTGCTCGTCACGCAGGAGCTACTCGCCGGAATTGCCGGCGGCACGCTCTCCTGGCCACGCGAGCTGGCCCCGCAAATGGTGCGTTTCCCGATGTGCGATCGCGCCGCGAAGCTCGGCGTGCCCGTCGCCGGCAGCGGCCAAGGTCGCCGCCTCGATGCTCGCGCCACGGTGCGGCAAGCCGCCGACGCTGGCGTGGTGCTCTACGCTTGCCCGCTCTGGTCGGCGCTGCTCGGGCTCACCGCGCCGCCCGAGGGCTTCACGCCCCTCGATCGCACGGACCTGCCCAAGCTCCTCACCGACGCCAAGCGCGTGATCGGCACGTTCTGACCGACGCTCCCCGCTCGCGAGGATTCCGATGACCTGGACTCCCTGGACGAAAGTCGAAGGCGACGGGCTCGACTTCGACGAGATCCTCTACGAGAAGTGTTTCCATACCGGCTTCGAAGGCGGTGTGGCGCGAGTGTCCACGAACAAGCCCAAGAAGCTCAACACCATGACGCTGCGCACGGTGGAGCAGATGTTTCGAGCGTTCTACGACGCCAACCACGACCCCAAGATCAGCGCGATCGTGGTGGCCGGCGTCGGCAAGCATTTTGGTGCCGGCGGCGACGTCGAATGGGAGAAGTGGGGACTGCGCGAGGCGTTCTACAACCGCTATCCGCACAACCGCCTCGTCCGGCTGTCGCGCAAGCCGGTGATCGCCGCGGTCCAGGGATATTGCCTCGGCGGCCACAATCACATGGCCTACATCTGCGACTTCACGATCGCCGCCGACGACGCGATCTTCGGCCAAGCCGGCCCCAAAGTGTCGAGCCCCGCCGATGGCTTCTTCGTCCCGTACCTCACGAAGGTGATCGGCGCCAAACGCGCCCGCGAGATGTGGATGCTGTGCCGCCGTTACACCGCCGACGAGGCGTTCGCCATGGGGCTCGTGAACAAGGTCGTGCCCGCCGACCGCCTCGACGCCGAGGTCCTCGCGTGGTGCGAGGAGATGCTCTCGCTCTCACCGGGTTGCCTGGAGATCCTCAAGGCTGCGTTCGACCAGGAGATGGACGGCTACGCGGAGATGGGCGTGATCTCGAGCCAGTTCTACCCCGACTGGTTCGACATGCCGGAAGGCAAGGAAGGCGGCAACGCGTTCGTACAGAAGCGTCCGCCGCAGTTCTGGAAGATCCGCGAGGACGAAGCGCGCGCCCGCGAAACGCTCGTCGATCTCTACGAGAACGAGCTCGGTAAGCCCAAGGAGTGAGCGTGTCGGGCGCTCTCCACGCTGCGGGAGCACCACACGACGAAAGGCCGCTCGCATGAAACCAGCGCCGTTCGACTACGCCGCACCCGCCTCGCTCGCCGAGGCCGCCAACCTCCTCGCCGCCAACGACGGCGAGGCCAAGATCCTGGCGGGCGGCCAGAGCTTGATGCCCCTCTTGAACATGCGCCTGGCGCGACCGCGGCTGCTCGTGGACATCGCGCGCGTGAACGGTCTCGACTACGTGCGCGAGGAAGGCGGTGCGATCGCGATCGGTGCGATGGCCCGCCAGCGCGCGCTGGAACGGTTCGCGCCCGCGGCCACCTGCACCCCGTTGCTCGCCGCAGCACTTCTCCACGTCGCGCATCCGCAGAATCGCAACCAGGGCACGGTGTGCGGATCTCTCGCTCACGCCGATCCGGCCGCCGAACTGCCGGCGGTGGCGCTCACCCTCGACGCCACGTTCCGAGTCGTGGGGCCCAACGGCACGCGCGAGATCGCCGCGCGCGACTTCTTCGTGACCTACCTGACCACCTCGATGGAGGCCACCGAGGTGCTCGCAGAGGTGCGCTTCCCCGTGCAGGCGGCGCGCACCGGTTGGGCCTTCGACGAGGTCGCGCGCCGGCACGGTGACTTCGCGATGTGCGGCGTCTCGACCACCGTCACCCTCGATGCTGGCGGCACCTGCAGCGCGGCGCGCATCGTGCTCTTCGGCGTGGGCGCAACACCGCTTCGCGCCCCCGGCGCCGAAGCGACGCTGGTCGGCAACAAGGCGAGCGACAAGCTCCTCGCCGAAGCCGCTAGCCGCGTGAACGACGCCATCGACGAGCCGCTCTCGGACGTCCATGCAACGGCGGAGTACCGCCGTCACGTGGCCAGAGCGCTCACGGCGCGCGCCCTTCCCCAGGCGTTCGCACGAGCGGCGGGATGATGCGCGGCACGCCCAGCCGACTGGTGCCGGGCGCGTCGAGGGACCACGGCGCCGAGGGCGCCTGCGCCTTCACTCGCAAGACGACGCGCTCGTGGAGCGCCTCCGGTCCCTCGGTGGCCGCTGCTTCGCACGGGAGACATGCATGATTCCGAAACGCTCGATCCAGCTCACGGTGAACGGAGTGAAATACGAAGCCACCGTGGAGCCGCGCCTGACCCTCGTCGATCTGCTCCGGAACGAGCTCGGACTCACGGGCACGCACGTGGGATGCGAGCACGGCGTTTGCGGCGCCTGCACCGTGCTCATCGGCGGCAAGGCGGTGCGTTCGTGCATCTTGCTGGCGGTGCAGGCCGACGGTGCCGACATCACCACCGTCGAGGGGTTGAGCCCCGCCGGTGAGCTTCATCCGATCCAGCAAGCGTTTCAGGAGCAGCACGGATTGCAGTGCGGCTTCTGCACGCCGGGATTCCTGCTCTCGGTGAAGGAGCTGCTCACCGACCATCCCGACCCCAGCGACGCGCAGATCAAAGAGACGCTCGGCGGCAACATCTGTCGCTGCACCGGTTATCAGTCGATCTTCGCAGCGGTGCGAGCAGCGGCGCTCAAGCTGCGGTCGCCGGCGGCGGGCGCCATCGCGACCGGCGTCGCGCAGGTCGGGTGAGGGAGGAACGCGTCCATGACCGTCGAGATCCCCAAGACCATCGCCGACCTGCCCAAGAGCGGTGCCAAGTTCATCGGCACCTCGGTGCCGCGCGTCGAGGACCCGCTGCTGCTGACCGGCAAAGCCGAGTTCATCGACAACCTGGTGCTGCCGGGGATGCTCCACTGCGCGATCCTGCGCAGCCCGCACGCCCACGCCAAGATCAAGCTCCTCGACGCCTCAAAAGCGCTCGAGCTACCCGGCGTGCTCGCCGTCGTGACCGGCGAGGACGCGCTCAAGTGGGCGCAGCCGGGCTACACGCTGCCGGTCGGCTGGGGCTGCCATTGCCTCGCCACGGAGAAGGTGCGGTTCGTAGGCGAGCCGGTGGCCGCCGTCGCCGCCACCAGCCGCTACGTCGCCGAGGACGCGCTCGAGCTGATCGAGGTCGACTACGAGACGTTGCCGGTGGTCTCCGATCCGTTCGCCGCGACTCAGCCCGGTTCGCCGCTCTTGTTCGAGGACAAGGGCACCAACGTGATGCTGCAGCGGAAGTTCACGTGGGGCGAGATCGACGCCGCGTTCGCAGCCGCGAGCAAGGTGGTGACCGAAAAATTCCGCTGGCACCGTCTGGGCGCGAATCCGCTCGAAACCTTCGGTGTCGTGGCGCAGTGGGACACCATCGAAGGCACCCTCACCTGCCACGGTGCCTTCCAGTCGCAATCGCACATGGCGCTCGGGCGCGCCATGACGTTCCTCTTGCCGGCCAACAAGGTGCGTTTCATCAGCCATCCCCACGGCGGCAGCTTCGGCGGCAAGGGCGGTTTCCGCGGCACCGAGATCGCCGCGATGCTGTCGCGCAAGGCCAGTGGCCGGCCGGTGAAGTGGATCGAGGACCGAATGGAGTACCTCTCCGCCGGAGCCGGCCAGGCGTGGGACCGGCATTACGAAGCCTCGATCGCGCTCGACGCCACCGGGCTGGTCACGGGCTTCGCCGTGAAGCTCGTCGACGATCTCGGCGCCACCGGTGAGAGCTACGGCGCAGTCTCCTGCGCCAAGCCGCTCGCGTCCTTCACCGGTCCGTACAAGATTCCCACCGCTTCGTACGACCTCACCATCGTGGCCACCAACAAGCTGCCCACCGGTGCCTATCGCGGCATGGGACCACCGCCGCACAACTGGGTGCTCGAGTCGCTTCTCGACAAGGCCGCTCGCGAGCTGGCGCTCGACCCCGCCGAGATCCGTCGCCGGAACTACATCCCCAAGGACGCGTTCCCGTACACGATCCCGAGCGGCAACGAGTACGACAGCGGCGACTACGAGGCTGCGCTCGACACCGCGCTCGCGATGTCCAAGTATCCCGAGCTTCGCGAAGCGCAGAAAAAGGCCCGCGCCGCCGGCAAGCTCTTCGGGATCTCGGTGGTGAGCACCATCGAGCCCGGCGTCTTCGACTGGAACGCGTACGCCATCGTCGGCGCCGAATCCACGGGTGTACCCGAGGCCATCACCGTCAGCCTCGACATCCTCGGCAACGTCACCGCGCGGCTCGGCTTTTCCCTCGAAGGCCAAGGCCAATACACGGTGGTGGCGCAGGTGCTCGCCGACTATTTCGGGACCCAACCGAGCGCCATTCGCGTGGTGCCGCTCGACACGCTCTCCGCGGCGCCACACTTCGGTCCCGGCGGCAGTCGTCTCGGGGTCGCGATCACCGGTGCTGCTCTCGGCGCGGCCGAGCGCTTGAAGGAGAAGCTGCTCAAGGTCGCCGCCGTGCTGCTGCGCTGCACCCCGGATCTCCTCGAGCTCAGGGACGGCAAGGTGCTGATGAAGGGGGTTCCCGGTGTCGAGCTCACCCTCGCCCAGGTAGCCGGCGTGATGCTGGCGCGCAGCGACTTGCTGCCCTCCGACGTCGATCCCAATCCCGAGGCCACGTACGCGTGGACCGCCTCCGGCCGCACACAGGCCGACGATCAGGGGCGCGCCAAGAGCTACCTCACGGCAGCCAACGCCTGCCACGTGGTGGCGGTCGAGATCGATCCCGACACCGGCAAGGTGGAGATCGCCGGCTACTTCATCGCCGACGATTGCGGCACCCGCCTCAATCCCGCCAACGTCGAAGGCCAAACGCAAGGTGGCGTGGCACAGGGCGTAGGCGCCGCGCTCCTCGAAGAGTACGTCTACAACGAGGACGGGCAGCTTCTCACCTCCACCTTCATGGACTACTTGCTGCCCACGATCTACGAGGTGCCGTTCACTCAGAAACAGGCGCTCTGCACGCCGTCACCGTTCGCGCCGCTCGGCGCCAAAGGCTGTGGCGAGGGGGCCATCCACACCACCCCGGCGGCGGTGCTGTGCGCGATCAACGACGCGCTCGCACCCCTCGGTGCCCAGGTCCACGAGATGCCCGCGTCGCCGGTGCGGGTGTGGAGCGCCATCCAGAACGCGAAGAAGCCCTGAGTATTCGAGGAAACCGTAGGGGCGGGGCTCACACCCGCCCGAGGACGCCACACATCTCCGGGCGACCATGAAGGCCGCCCCTACTCGGTGCCACCCTCGCGGTGGCGAGCAGAGAGGAAGACATGGCCACACCCGACTACTTCGTGGCGCTCAGCGAGTGCCACTTCATGAACGAGGAATCGCTTCACGAGATGGCGTATTACCCGCAGTTCACCCAGTGGTGGCAGAGCGTGGACGGCGTGATGCGCTCCTGGGGCGGCGGACGTGAGCTCGCCGGTGGCGGCAACATGCCAGCACCTCGCGCTCACGCGCTCATCGAGTGGATGGACAAGGCCGGTGTCGACGTCTGCTTCGCGCTTCGCGAATCGATGATGGACGTCTCGGGCGGCGTCACCTGCATGTCCACCAACGCTTTCATCATGAAGGAGATCGCGCCCTATCCCGACCGCATGTATCTCGAGTGCAACGTCGGGCCGATCCTGAAGCGCGGCGTGAAGCACGCGATCTGGGAGCTCGAGTACTTGGTGAAGAACGGCAACGCCAAGCTCTGCAAGGTCTACGTCCCCGAGGACGACGGACCGCTCAACGACCGGCGACTGTGGCCGTTTTACGAGAAGGCGATCGAGCTCGACATCGCGCTCACGGTCCACACCGGCATGGCGTACGTGATGCCACAGCCGAACAAGCACACCCACCCCGAGCTGCTCGACGACATCTGCATCGATTTCCCGCAGCTCAAGATCATCGCCTACCACATGGGCTGGCCCTACCACGAATGCCTCATGGGCCTCGCCGGCAAGCACCAGAACCTCTACCTGAGCCTCTCCGGCATCATCGGCTGGCTCCAGTGCGCGCCCTACCGCGGCTACCACATGATCGGCGAGGCGCTGCAATGGGTGAAGCCCGAGAAGATCGTCATGGGCCTCGACCTCGCCTTCGACGACATGCCGCGCGTGGTCGATTTCATGCGCACCTTCCAGATCCCCAAGGAGCTTCGCGAGCAGTGGGGCTACAAGGAGATCACCGACGAGATGCGCGCCGGATTCCTGGGCAAGAACCTGGCGAAGCTCGCCAAGATCGACACCACGAAACGCGTGAAGAAAGGGTAGGTCGGCTTCGGTTGACCTCCCTAGAGGTGGAGTCCGGCTGCAGCCACCACGCGGCAGCCGGGAACCAGCAGGGAGGGGGCCATGTCGAACCCATTCGTCAGTCACGTGGAAGAAGATGCGCCAATCGCCATGTGCTTCGTCGCCGGACTGGAACGAGTTGGATTCCGAACCTGGACCTATTCACGCGCCGGGAGCGACCAGGTCGGAGTTTCCTACCTCCTCGTCATTCGCCGCGCGATCGAGCACTCCTGCGCGGTCATCGTGGTCATCACGCGGAGGGCGCTCGAATCGCCCCAAGTCGATAAGGAGATCGTACGGGCGCACGAGGCTGGCAAGGTGATCATCCCCCTATTGCTGGGCCTGACCCACGACCAACTCGATCGACGTCGACCGGAATGGACACAAGCGTTCGGCGCCGCGACCTCGCTTTCGATACCGATGCACGAAGCAGCAGGAGCTGTGCCGAAGCTCGTCGAAGGTCTACGCCGCCTCGGCATCAAGCCCGAGCGCAGACCACGCGGCGTCAAGAGCTGAAACCTCACGTGGCGCACAGGTGGAGGCGCCACGACTGGACGACGGCGACTAGAGGACGGACATACCCATGGCCACTCGCCTCACTGCCACCACCAAGCTGACGCGCAAGCTGCGCGACAAGGCGTGCATCGTCGGCATTGGTGAAACCACGTACTGCCGAGCGCCGGGCTCGGGCATGACTCAGCTCGGCATCCAGCTTCGCGCCTCGATGCGCGCCATCGAGAACGCAGGGCTCACACCGCGGCAGATCGACGGCATCATGCCGTTTCCCAATCTCGGCAGCGCCGAAGAGATCGCCGCCAACCTGGGTGTCGAGAGCTTGCGTTTCGCCGCCACCGTGCACATGGGTGGAGCGGCACCGGTGGCGTCGGTGGCTCAGGCGGCGGCTGCGGTGAATGCCGGCATCGCCACCTACGTTCTCATCCCGGCGGGTTGGAACGGCTACTCGGGCAGACGCACACGCGAGATCGTCACGGAGACGATGTCGGCGCTTCCTGGCGGCGCCATCGCCCGCGACTACTACCTGCCCCAGGGGCTCACGGCACCGCCGCAGTGGTACTCGCTGCTCGCGCGGCGACACATGCACGAGTTCGGCACCCTCGCCGAGCAGCTGGGCGCCATCGCCGTCGCCATGCGCAAGCACGCGCAGCTCAACCCGAACGCGGTGATGCGCGGAAAGCCGCTCACGCTCGCCGACTACCTCGCGTCGCCGATGATCAGCGCGCCCTATCGCATGCTCGATTGCTGTCTCGAGACCGACGGCGCTGCCGCCATCGTCGTGACCAGCGCCGAGCGGGCCAAGGACATGCCCCACAAACCGGTGTTCGTGATGGGCATCGCCGCCGGCCAGCCGGACCCCGCCGACGAGATCGTGAGTCGCAAGGACATCTTCCGCACCGGGCTCTCCATGGCCGCGCCGGAGGCCTTCGCGATGGCCGGCGTTCGTCCCAAGGACGCCGACTTCGCGCAGATCTACGACTGCTTCACGTTCGAGGTGCTGCAGCAGCTCGAGGAGACCGGGTTCTGCGAACGCGGCGATGGCGGATCCTTCGTCGAGGGCGGGCGGATCGAGCTCGGCGGCGAGCTGCCCGTGAACACGAGCGGAGGCCTGCTCTCGGAAGCCCACTCGCTCGGCATGGGTCACCTCGTGGAAGCCGTGAAACAACTCCGCGGCGACGCTGGCGAGCGCCAAGTACCCGAGGCGGAAATCGGCGTCGTCACCGGCTGGGGCGACTTCGGCGACGGCTCGATCGCCATCCTGCGCAACTGATCGATCGAGGAATCCGAGACATGAGCGACCCGACTCCCACGGCTCCCCCCAAGCCGCTGCCGGTGCTCACCGGCTTCGCCAAGGACTTCTACGGCTTCGCCAAGCAGCACGAGCTGCGTTTCCAGAAATGCACCACGTGTGGCGCGTGGCGCCACGTGCCGCGGGAGATGTGCGCCGCCTGCGGCTCGTTCGAGTGGGAATGGGCGCGCTCGAGCGGACGCGGCAGCGTGTTCACGTGGTGTGTCGTGGAGCGGGCGCTGCATCCCGGCTGGGTGAGCGCGCAGCCCTACGCCGTCGTGGTGGTCGAGCTCGAAGAAGGTGTTCGGCTGGTCACCCAGGTGGTCGACACGCCGCCCGCCGACCTCGCCATCGACATGCCCGTCGAGGTCGTCTTCGACGACCTGACCCCCGAGATCACCCTTCCCCATTTCCGCCGTCGTTCCGACTGACACGGA
Source organism: uncultured bacterium (assembly GCA_964450125.1). Classification (GTDB taxonomy): domain Bacteria; phylum JADJOY01; class JADJOY01; order JADJOY01; family JADJOY01; genus JADJOY01. Next base: position 4,061 of record CAYVDO010000172.1, on the reverse strand, counting down.
CAGCCGCGACGAACCCGAGACCTCCTCGTCGCGCTTCGGAGAACCGACCATGACGCTCAAGACCCCGATGCCCGCCACGTTCACTTTCGAGCAACGAGGCAAGATCGCGATCTTCACCATCAATCGACCGCAGGCGATGAACTCGTTCACGGGCGAGATGCTCGCCGCCATGGACGCCGGATTCGCCGAGTTCCAGCGGCGGAACGACTTGTGGGTCGCAATCCTCACCGGGGCTGGCGCCAAAGCCTTCTCGGCCGGGATGGACCTCAAGGAAGCCATCCCGCAGATCACCGAAGGCGACGAGATGGGGTACGACGACCACACCAAGCGCCCCTTCTCGGATGTCTTCAAGCCGATCATCGCCGCGGTGAATGGCCACTGCATCGCCGGCGGGCTCGAGTTCATGCTCGGCACCGACATCCGCATCGCCGCCGAGCACGCCACCTTCGGCCTCGGTGAGGTCAAGGTCGGCATCATTCCCGCCGGAGGATCCCACATCCGCATCCCGCGCCAGATCCCGTGGGCCGTGGCCATGGAGCTCCTGCTCATGGGCCGCCCGATCAGCGCCCAGCGCGCCTACGACGTGGGGCTCGTGAACGCCATCGTCCCCGCCGACAAGCTCATGGAAACCGCCGTCGAGTGGGCGGAGACCATCTGCAAGAACGGGCCGTTGGCGGTCCGCACGGCGAAGGAGATCGCCGTTCGCGCGCTCGCGCTCGAGCCTGGGTTCGTCCTCGAAAAGGCGATCGCGCCACGGGTGCTCAACTCGGAAGACGCGAAGGAAGGCCCACGCGCGTTCCTGGAGAAGCGCGCGCCCAACTTCAAGGGGCGCTGAGCCCACCTGGCCGTGGTGGCGAGCGCACGGTCACCGATCCGCGAGGCCAGTCGGCCGCGACGGACGTACCTTCCTGCGCGGGATTTCGATAGGATCGGGCGCGATGACCGCCCGGTCCCACGCCCTCCGGCAGCCGGTGTTGCACGCGGCTCCCGAATCCGCGCCCGCGCGCGTGGTGCTGCGGGTGCTGGAACGGTCTCTCGCCACGGCCACGGCCGCGCTGGGCGGCGCGCTCGCACGCTGGCGCGGACGCATTCGCGGGCTCTTCGGCGCCGAGCCTCCGGCACACCCGGACGACGCCGAGGCGTTTCGCCGCTATGCCAGCGAAGGTACTGCCCGGTTCGGCCAGGTGCTGCTGGCGTTCTCCGCGGCCTTGGCTCTCGCGCTAGCCCCCACCGATTGGGTGTTTTTTCGCGACGCGCCGGAAGTCCGGGTCTGGCTGCAACAGTGGCGAATCGGCTTCGTGGCACTCGCGTTCATGTCGTACGTCCTGCTGGGTCGGGCTGCAAGCACCCGATTCGGCACCCACGCTTACGGTTGCATCCTCGTGAGCCTGTGCGGGATCAGCGTGTACTGGTTCGGGCGGGCGGGCGGCGCCGACTCGCCGTGGATCCACGCCGCGATCGTGCTGCCCGCATTCACGCTCTCGGCACTGTTCGAGTGGCAGCCGCGTGCTGTGTGCGTGCTCGGTGTCGCCGCCGCCGTCACGGGCGGTTTCCTGCTCGCGAATCCCCAATTCGAACGACACCCGAACTTCGGCACGTTCGGCGCGACGATCTTCATGTCGTCGCTCTACAACTTCGGGATCGGTGCGCTGCTTTATCGTCTCGTCCAGAGTCATTTCCTGCGCGGCCGCGCGCTCGAACGGCTGGCCACCACCGATACGCTGACCGGCTTGCTGAATCGGGCGGCGTTCCTGGAAGCGGTGGATCGCGAGCTCGATCGCGCCATCCGTTACGCGCGCCCGCTGGCGCTCTTGGTTCTCGACATCGACCGTTTCAAGGCGATCAACGACACCCACGGCCATGCCGTCGGTGACCGTGCCCTCGCCCACCTGGGGCAGGTGCTGCGCGCCGTCCTGCGGCGAAGTGACGTCGCCGGTCGGCTCGGCGGCGACGAGTTCGCGGTGCTGCTTCCCGAGAGCGACGTGGGCGGCGCACGCCACTTCGGCGAGCGCATCCGGAACGCCGTGGCCGCGTCACAGGCGCGGGAACAGGACCGTGCGGCGAGCTACACGATCAGCATCGGTGCCACGGCGCGAGGCGCGACCGATCGTGAGACCGCAACCCTCGTCGCCCATGCCGACAAGGCGCTCTACGCCGCCAAGCGCGGCGGCCGCGATCGCGTCGACGCATACGATCCCGGCACCGCCACTTTGTCCCAGTGAGCGCGTCCGCAGCCCCTCCCCGCGCTTCGCGGCCATCCGCATGAGCTTCGCCACCCACCCGTTCACGCTTCGCCAGCTTCAGTACGCCGTCGCGGTCGCCGAAACGCTGAGCTTTCGGCGCGCTGCAGAGCGCTGCCACGTCTCGCAGCCCTCGTTGAGCGCACAGCTCGCCGAGCTCGAGCACGCCCTCGGTATTCGTCTCTTCGAGCGCGATCGGCGCCGCGTGCTCGTGACCGAGCCTGCACGCGAGATCCTGGCGCGTGCACAGCAGTTGCTGCGCGACGCCGACGACCTCCTCGACTGCGCTCGGCGATCCGGTGATCCGCTGGCGAGCACGCTACGGATCGGCGTGATCCCCACCGTCTCGCCCTATCTCTTGCCGCGCCTCACGACTGCGTTTCGAGCCGCGCACCCGCGCCTCACGGTGATGTGGGCCGAGGACAGGACCGAAACACTGCTCGGCAAGCTGGACGCCGGCGTGCTCGAAGCCGCGTTGCTGGCGCTCGAGGCCGATCTCGGCGATGTGGCGCACGCGCTCGTGGGCGAGGACCCGTTCGTGCTCGCAACGCCGACGGGGCATCCGCTCGCATCCTCGACCCTGCCGGCGACGGCCGCCGAGCTACGCGACGCCGACGTTCTGCTCCTCGACGATGGCCATTGCTTCCGCGATCAAGCGCTGGCCTTCTGCGCTCGCACGCGCATCCACGAGCTCGCGTTCCGCGCCACCAGCCTCTCCACCCTGGCGCAGATGGTTGCGAGTGGTGCTGGCGTGACGCTCTTGCCCGAGATCGCGCTGCCGACGGAGACCAAGCTCGCCGCCCTCGCGCTGCGCCCGCTCGCCGAGCCCAAACCCAAGCGCACGCTGGCGTTGGTGTGGCGGAAACGCTCACCCCTCGGCCCCGCGCTCCGCACCCTCGCCGAGACAGCCAGAGCGGCCTACGCAGTGCACGATGCCGAGCCGCACCGGACGCGGGCCGCGCCACCGCCCCATGCCCAAGAGCGACGCGGGCGCCGCGCCCGGTGACGACCGCAGCGGGGCGCGTGGCAAGTGGACCGGCTCGCACGGAGATTCAGAAGATCACCTCGCTCTCGACGAGGGTGCGGTAACGATCTTCCTGTAGGCCGAGGATCTCGCGGAAGACGCGGTCGTTGTCCTGGCCGAGCATGGGACCGGTGCGGACGGCGGCTGGCGTGCGGCTCATCTTCACGTAGCCGCCGTAGATCGTCTCCTTGAATCCCAGCGGATGGACGACCTCCAGGAAGGTTCCGCGCGCTTTCAAATGGGGATCGTGGAGCAGGTCCGCGACGCTGAGCACGGGTGTCGCCGCCACGCCGCGAGTCTGCAAGCGCGCCGTGAGCTCTCGGTAATCCTGATCTTTCGTCCACGCTGCGAGCTGCTCGTGAATCGCCTCGATCGCAGCAAGCCGTCCCGCGAGCGACTCGAGCTCGGGGCCGGTGGCCCAAGCAGGCGCACCCATCGCGTCGACCAGCGCCTTCCACTCGGCGTCACTCGCGCACGCGATCGCGATCCAGTGATCGTCGCCGCTGCACGGGAAGACACCGTGCGGTGCCGCCATGGCGCGCGGATGCCGATTGCCGAGCGGACCGCCTTCGCGGCGGTTGAGCTCCCAGTCCATGAATGCCGGCCCGACGAGCTGCATCACCGCTTCTTGCTGCGAGTAATCGACGTGCTGCCCCGCACCCGTGACATCGCGGTGGTGGAGCGCGGTGAGAATCGCAAACGCGCCGAAGATGCCGTTCAGCGGATCGGAGAACGCGTTCTCCACGGGAATCGGCGGACCATCGATGTACCCCACGAGGCTGTCGAGGCCGGTGGTG
>CAYVDO010000171.1:0-15733 GCA_964450125.1 uncultured bacterium | reverse complement strand
AGCATGAGCCGCTCCGCGACCCGCTCGTAGCCGACCGGTGTGGGATGGCCGCAATCGTCGAAATACTGACCCGTGGACCCCGTCTCGCCACCGGACACCGCAGTGCCGCCGTCCAGCACGTCGAGCAATGAGATGAAGTGGACGCCTTTACGCTCCGCGACGGCCCCGATGATCGTGTCGAGGGTGCGCGCAACGTCGTTCATGATCTTCTGATCCGCGGCGCCGATGGGCGTGGGCAGCGGACACGGCACGACGGGATCGGCGCTGTCCGTGGGCAGGTACGGGTACGACGTGAGGCCGATCCAATCCCACGAACGATCGGCGAGTGCCAGGTCGAGCGCCTTCCCGAGATTTGCGATCACCGAAGTCGCGGCGGCGTCCAGCACCGGCGGGACGTGGGCGGGATCCGGCACGTCCCACGGCTCGCCGTACGCCATTCGCAATCCCATGAAGAGCTCGACACCGCCCAGTGTGATCAGCAATCGGTGGGCGTTCGGGTGCTCCTTCAGCACCGTCACGAGCGGCTCGTTGCCCTTCGACAGGCAGTCGTAGAAGACCTGGCAGACGAGCGAGCAGCACCGGTCGTTTACGGGATCCTCGATCGCGCCGATGGCGGCTTCGCGACCGGCGTTGCCCTCGTCTCCCACCACCTCGCCCCGCGCCTCCAGCCGGGCGGTCAACGGGGTGCTGTATCCCGTCAGCGTCGACAGCCGATTCACGAAGCTATCGCCGTAGAGCACGATCGTGGTCGCCGGATTCGGCGGATCCGCCACCGGCTCGTGGCTATTCGGCAGTCGACAACACCCACTCCACGTCGCCAACGCGATCAGCGACAGGAGCCACCACGTGCACCACTGGCGCTTCGAGTCGAATCGCATCGCGAGCCCGAATGAAGACCCGCGCCACGAGAGCGGCGGGGTCGTGACCTGCCGAGTCTGCGCGCTCGCCCGCGCGGTGCGCAAGCTCGGCTCGCGCCACTCGCACTCCGATCGAAGCGGATCGCACGTTCCAGCGCGTAGCCGCTGATGTAGGCTCGCGTTCGCCTCGCCGCGGCCGATCTGGCTCGGTAGGCGAGGCTCATGCCATGACCTCGCTCGCCGACGATCTCTTGGGCGGGAAATACCGGCTCGGGCCGGTGCTCGCCACCGGCGGCATGGGTACGGTCTTTCGCGCCACCCACGTCGATCTGGATCGCGCCGTCGCCGTCAAGGTGCTGCGCGGCGAGCTGACCGAGGACCCGGCGATCGTCGAGCGCTTCCGCTTGGAGGCGCGCACGGTCGCTCGCTTGCGCCACCCGTACCTGGTGACGGTCTACGACTTCGGCGTCGACGAGTCGCTCGGCGCCTACCTGGTGATGGAGCTCCTCGAGGGCCGCTCCCTCGCCAAGGAGCTGCGTGGTCGCGGCCCCTTCGACGCCGCGTTCGCGGTGGACGTGATGAAGCGCATCTGCCTCGGCGTGCAGGCCGCCCACGAAACGGGCGTGATCCACCGCGACCTGAAGCCCGACAACATCTTCCTCGAGGTCACCTCGCGCGGCACGGTTCCCCGCGTCCTCGACTTCGGGATCGTGAAGATCGTGGGCGGCACCGACTCGGACCCGCGCATGACCGTCCACGGCCGTGTGCTCGGCACTCCCACCTACATGTCGCCGGAGCAATGCCAGGGCAAGGCGATCGACGCACGCTCCGACGTCTACTCGCTCGGCTGCGTCCTCTTCGAGATGCTCACCGGACGCGCGCCGTTCGTCGCCGACTCCATCGCGGGGCAGCTCACCGCCCACGTCACCCAGGCGGCGGACGCGCCGAGCCGCATCGTGAGCGGGCTCCCGGCCGCGCTCGACGATGCGGTGCTGCGCGCCCTCGCCAAGGATCCCGGCCTTCGCTTTGAGAGCGCACGCACCTTTCACGATGCGCTGGCGGCGATCGATCTCGGTGTCATCGCGGGGCACCCCGCTGTTGCCGGATCGTCACTCGACGAGACCCAGGCGCCCGACGCGCTGCCGTCCACCCACGAGATCACGCCGCCGCGCGCGATCGCGCGGGTACGCGGCAACCTGCCGCATCCCATCTCGAGCTTCGTCGGTCGCGCCCGCGAGAGCGACGAGATCGCCACACTGCTGGAACGCTCGCGACTGGTCACGCTCACCGGGATCGGCGGCATCGGCAAGACCCGCCTCGCGCTGCACGTGGGCCGGATGCTCGAAGATCGCTACGCGGACGGCGTGTGGTTGGTCGAGCTCGCGACCCTCGACGACCCCACGCTGGTGGCCGACGCGGTGGCGCGCGCGTTCGGGCTACCGGGACAAGCGGGACCGCCGCCGCACGACTCGCTCAGCGATTTCCTGCGGCCAAAGCAAGCGCTTCTGGTCGTCGACAACTGCGAGCATCTGGTCGCCGCCTGCACCGCCCTGGTCGAAGCCCTGCTGCTCGGAGCGCCGCGCCTCAAGATCCTCGCCACCAGCCGCGCTGCACTCGGGCTCACCGGCGAGGCGAGCTGGTCGGTACCGACGCTTTCACTGACACCGCGCCCGGCGAGCCACCCGGACGCCAGGGAGGACGCGAGCGACTCGGAGGCCGTGCGGCTCTTCGTCGACCGCGCGAGCCACGCCCGCACGGGCTTCCGCCTCACACCCGACCTGGAGCCCACGGTGCGCGCGATCGTGGGGCGTCTCGACGGAATTCCGCTCGCCATCGAGCTCGCCGCAGCGCGGGTGAAGGTGCTCTCGCCGGATCAGCTCCTCGCCAAGCTCGATGACCGTTTCCGGCTGCTCGGCTCGGGGCCGCACGCGGCGATGCGCCGCCAGCAGACGCTGCGCGCCACCTTCGACTGGAGCCATCAGCTTCTGAGCGCTGCCGAACAGCGCCTCTTCGCGCGGCTCTCGGTGTTCGCCGGCGGCTTCTCGCTGGAAGCAGCCGAAGCAGTCTGCGGCGCCACCACAGGCGATGCCGACGCGAGCGAGCACGCCGACGTCCTGGAGCTCCTGACCCAGCTCGTCGAGAAATCGCTGGTGATGGTCGACACCGACCGCGCGGAGGCGCGCTACGGCATGCTCGAGACCACGCGCAGCTACGCCGCGGAGAAGCTCGCCGGTGCGGACGAAGCCGAGACCTTCGCCGCCGCGCACCGCGACTGGTTCTTGGGGCTCGCCGAGCGGCTCACCGAGCGCGCGGGCTCGCGCCTCAGCGATCCGGCGTGCGTGCGCTTGGCGCTCGAGCACCACAACCTGCGCGCGGCACTACACTGGAGCCTGAAGCGCGCTGGCGATGCCGAGCCAGCGCTGCGTCTGTGCGCAGCACTCGGACCTTTCTGGTACCTGCGCACCCATTGGACCGAAGGGCGGCGCGCCCTCGAATCGGCACTCGCCGCGAGCGGTGGGCTCGATGTGGGACTGCGCGGCGAGGCGCTGCACTGGGCCGGCATCCTCGCCGAGGAACAAGGCGACTTCGAGCATGCCCGCGGGCTGCTCGTCGAAAGTCTCGCGCTGCGCCGCCTCGGCGACGACGAGCGCGCGCTCGCGACCACGCTCCAGGCACTCGGGCACGTGTCCGAGCGTATGGGCGATTACGAGCGCGCCACCGAGCTCAAGCGCGAGTGCATCGAGCGCATGCGTCGGGCCGACGATCCGCGCGGACTGGTGCGCGCCATCAACGGGCTGGGGCTTCGCGCGCTCTTCCGCGGTGCCTACGACGAGGCCTGCGACCTTCTGGAGGAGGCGCTCGCGATCTCTCGCCGGATCGAGGACCTGCCCAACGTCGGCGTGATCCTGCACAACCTGGGTGAGGCGCTGCTTCGGCGCGGCCGCCTCGATCAAGCCGAGGCCCATCTGGTGGAAAGCATCGAAGTGGCGCGCAACATGGACGCGCGCCGCATCGTCGCCTATTCGAGCAACCTGCTGGGGACCCTCGCCACCCGGCGCGGCGAGGTGCTGCGCGCGCGGCGCGAGTTCCACGACGCTTTGGTCTTCGTGCGCGACGAAGGCGACAAGGACGGCCTCGCGTACGTGCTCGAAGGCCTCGCCGGCGCCGAGATGCTGGTGGGCGACGCGCCGAATGCCATGCGACTCGCGGGCGCCGCCGTCGGGTTGCGCGCGGCGATCCGCTCGACCCTTTCGCCCCCGGAGCAACAGCTCTTCGACGATCTTCTCGGCCGGCTGCGCGAAGCGCTCGGAGCCGATGCGGCCGCGCGCTGCTTCGACGAGGGACGCGGCTGGAGCCTCGCCGACGCAATTGGCCATGCCCTCGACGCGTCCACTCGCGACGCCCCCGTGTAGCTCCGCCGAATGCGGCGGGCTCGGGTCACCCAAGGCGTGTCTCGCCAGCGAGGGGTCGCACGGTCACCACGCGCGCCGTCGATCCGTCCCGGCGCCAGCGGCGCCGCACGAGCGAAGAGAGTGACTGGCGCGGTAGGAATATCGGTTTCACCCGGCGCTCCCCGCATAGATCCCAGCGATCTGGCATTACCGCACTGGGCTCTTGCCGCGAGCGATGGCGACGAAACCGTTCGTCGGGCCACGGATAGGGGGACAGCCGCGAGAGAAGCGTGCGTAGCGCTGCTGCTTCTCCTCGTTTTCGCTTGCTCGCGCGGCAGCTCTGATTTCCCACCGGATCTGCTGCCCACGCTGCGCCAACGGCAAGCCTTGATGACGCCGAAGGGCGGCTTCCTGATCGCGGGCCGGGTCGAGATCGAGGACTCTGCGACGATCGAAGGCCGCGGGCAGGTGCTGGTGAACTATCGAGGCGCGATCGACGAGCCCTTGGAGGTCCATCCCGGTGGCTGGTTCCTCGCGCGGCGGGTACTCGCCAAGGACGACGCGACACCCGACGCGCGCGTCGCGGTCCGGGCGCTCGGTTACGAGCCTCAGGACCTCCCGATCACGCCACGGTTCGGCGAGGTGACGTATGTGCGGGTGCGGCTCGTGAAGAGCCGAACCGACGAGCTGGCGACGGCCGCCGGCTCTCCCCGCTGAGGACGCGACCTCCCTGCACGCGCGCCCTCGAGCAGTGGACGCATGGGATCGGCACCTGTACGATCGATCGATGGATCGATCAAGCGCTGGGAGGTGACATGGGACGAGTCATCACGGCCACCGAGGCCCGCGTGCGGTTCGGAGAGCTTCTCCGTTCCGTGGCCGAGGGGCGGGAGCCTGTCGTGGTGGAGAGAGGCGGTAAGGCGCAGGCGGTGATCCTCTCCGTGGCCGAGTACGACCGACTCAGAGGGGCGTACCGCGGGGACTGGCTCGAGCGAGTGGATCGCGTGCGGGCGCGCATCGGCCAGCGGCGAGGGAGGAAGAAGTTGCCACCGGCCGAGGACATCATCCGGCAAGCACGAGGAGAGCGCGATGCCGACCTCGCCCGTCTGCGTTGATGCGTCCCTGGTGGTTCGACTCCTCGCCGACGTCACCGATCGCGGCGTGCGGGCGCTCTGGGAGGGCTGGCACGCGGCAGGCGTCGAGTTGCATGCGCCGGGCTTGCTCTTCTACGAGGTGACCAACGCGCTGCGCCAGTACGAGCGAAAGGGCGTCCTCGACTCCGCCGAGGTGGATGAGGCTCTCGATGTGGCGCTCGCGTTGCCCATCCGCGTCGTCGACGGGGGCGAGCTCCACCGACACGCCGCCCTCCTCGCCCGCCGTCTGGGGCTGGCGTCCTGCTACGACGCTCACTACCTGGCGCTCGCGGAGCGCCTCGGCGGCGAGCTCTGGACCTGCGATGGCAAGCTCTCTCGCGCGCTGCACGGCAAGGTCACGGGCGTCCGCCTGGTGCACTGATCCACCCAGGGGAGCGCGTGTGACCCGAGACCGCGCTCGGAGAGCCTGCCCGGTCAGGCGCGGGGCGTCGCGCCGCCTGAACCCATCGGACAATGACAAGAGCGAGGCGAAGTGGCACGGAGGGCGGGATCCGCGCCCGGGGGGGCAACTCGCGCGCACAGGCGATCGCCCGGGCCCACGAGCCGCACGACATCCCGCGGACGGAGACGCTCGGGGGGCCAGCGGGGTTCGAGGCGCTTCGAACGAGGACGGCGGCGCGTGCTGATCCAAAGATCCAGAAACCTTCGATCGAGGGCGATCGTTCGCTCGGCGCGCCGGCCACAGTCGCGTCCCGAGCATGGCGGCCGCTCGGGACGCGCTCATCCGAGCATCGACCAACTGGGCCAGTCCGGCTCGTAGAGCGGACGGCCGTTGCTGTAGTGGGCGACCTCGCGGAAGGGGACCCGGGCGCTCGAGTTGTCGTACACCACGGCCTCGTGGGCCACGGCGACGCCCTGACGCACCAGCGCCCACAGTCGCCGGTAGCGGGCGCGGATCTTGTCCTCGGGCACCGTGTGACCGCCCCCGCGAGCCCGCAGAGCGACGCGCACCACGGACAGCTCCACGGGAACCAGGATCACGTGCAGGTGGACGAGGTACCCCCGCTCCTTCGCGTTCCGGATCAGCTCGAGCTTCGACGGATGCGAGAACACCGTCTCGGTGGCGAACGACCGGCGCTCGGCCATCGCGGCATCGCGCTCGGCGGCAGCGAGTCGCGCCGCGGCGTGTCCGTGACGCTCCTCGTTGCCGGGCCAGCGGGCCTTCGCGATCTCGTCGGCGTTGACGAACGGCAGGTGAGTCGCGGGCTCGACGACCCGTTTGAAGAACGTGGTCTTGCCCGCGCCGTTGGGTCCGGCGATCAGGTGGAGAACCGGCACGCGCGCTCAGCCACGCGCCGGGCGGGCGCGCGGCCGACGCGAGCGTGCCGTGCGCGACCTCCGAGGCGGCACCGCCGCCGTCGCATCGGAGGCAGCTCCATGGAGCACCACGAGCCCGCGCTCGTCGGCCTCGGCGTATGGCTGCCCGGCCGCTGCCAGCTCGCGATCGAGCCGCAGGCTCTTGCGCAGCACGGTCATGCGCTCGAGCCACGCGGTGCGCACCAGCGCCTGCTCCTTGGGGGACAGCGCGTCGTAGGCGCTGGCGCCGTCGAGCACCTTGCGGACCTCCGCCACACACACGTCGGCGGCGCGCTCCAGCTCGCGGCCGATTCGCGCCCAGTGGCTGATCTGCTCGGAGACGCTGCGGCTCATGTGTCGCGCCGCCTCGCTCGCCGAGCGCGTCAGATCGGCGTCGAGACGTACCGGGGTGCTGGCGGTCGGCATGGTGGAACCCTCCCTGCCGACCATCGTAGCAGACTGCTACAGAGGCTTCCCCCGGCCGCCGCGGGTTCGAGCAGGCCCCGTTCAGGACGCAGCGCCTTCGAGAGGGACGACGGGGCCGATCGAAACGCTTCCCGGCGGAGACCGCCGGGCTCCAGACCTTTCGTCGAGCCCGCCACAGAGCGGGCGGTCCCCGCCCTCGCGCGACCCTGTGAAGCTCGCGGACCGGCCTTGGCGGCGGGCGCGGTGAGACTCGCGAGCGAGCGACGGATGCCCTCGGCGACGTCCTTGGCCGCGGCGAGGTCGCTCTCGCTCAACAGCACCGCGAAATCGTCGCGTGCTTTCGCGCGTTTGCACGGATCAGACTACGACGAGCAACCCCGGATTGCCTATCGGGCCGAGGGTGGAAGCGGCTACACGATGACCGCCGACCCAGGTTTCCCCGTGACGACCATCGCGGGGGGGCGCGTCGTGCGCAGCGTCGATACGGCCATTCGCCAAGGGGCTCCAGGCCATATCGCGCGCGGGCCTGTGCTCGCGCTGCCAACGGAGGGCCCCCACCGCATCACCGCGGAGCTGCAGTGCACCACGGCGAGATCTGGAAACCCGGACCGTTGCCCGGTTGGGGTTGTCGCAACGATCGAGGTCTGGGACGTCACGGACAACAAGAAGCTGATCGATTTCGATGTCGACAGCGATGAACTCGAGGGCCAGAACCGGATCAGTCCTCGATACTTCACGGTGATCACCGCGCCCGGCTTCTTCTACGCCCCAACCGGGCACCAAATCGAATACCGCGTGTGGTGGACCGGCGTCGCAGACCTCTACGTCGACAGATTCATCGTCAACGACCACATCTATCAATAATCCCCCATCCCCGGGAGGGCCGCCGTTCGCTCGCCGCCCGAGCATTGGCGTGCTCCCAAGCGCTTGACCGCCGGCCCTCTTGGGGACACGCACACCCCGAAGTTCTCCGAGGCCTGCGTGTCCCCGGTTTCGTCGAGCGCGTGGCTGTGCGAGGCTCGCCCCTATGTTCCTGGCTGAGCCGCTGCGCGTCACCCGCCTCGTCGTCGACGCGTTCCAGTCCTTGGGCACCCGGGACCCGGAGCATCCCTGAACGGCGACCCTCTCGCGCGATACATCGCCAGCGGCGGAGCGGGTGCTGATCGAGGGCTACCGGCGCATGTCCTTCGACGACAAGTTGCGCCAGGTGGAAGAGCTGACGCGAGCGGTTCAGCAGATGGCGCTAGCGCGATTGACGGCACAGTACCCGGCCCCGCATCGGAGCGTGAGTTGCAACTGCGCTTGGCCAGTCTGTGGCTGTCTCCGGAGCGGATGAAGCGCGCGTTCGACTGGAGTCCCTGACTGAGCATCGGCTTCGCGTCTGGGGACACACAGCCCCGAATGCTCCTTCATCTGTAACCACTCAGCGAACCAAGATTTCCGCGGCTTTCGTGCCAAATCCGAAGGCGCCGCCCGAAGACCGCGGGATCGGGGGCCGGCCGTGAGGGGAGCGTGTGTAGCGCTGCTGCTTCTCGTCGTCGTCGCCTGCTCGCGCGGCAGCTCCGATTTCCCACCGCATCTGCTGCCCACGCTGCGCCAGCGGCAAGCCTTGATGACGCCGAACGGCGGCTTCCTGATCGCGGGCCGGGTCGAGATCGAGGATTCTGCGACGATCGAAGGCCGCGGGCAGGTGCTGGTGAACTACCGAGGCGCGATCGACGAGCCCTTGGAGGTCCATCCCGGTGGCTGGTTCCTCGCGCGGCGGGTGCTCGCCAAGGGTGACGCCACACCAGGCGCGCGCGTCGCGGTCCGGGCGCTCGGTTACGAGCCCCAGGACATCCCGATCACGCCACGTTTCGGCGAGGTGACGTATCTGCGGGTGCGGCTCGTGAAGAGCCGAACCGACGAGCTGGCGACCGTTCGAGGGCGCGTGATCCACGACTCGGGTGCGCCGGTTCGAGGTGCATCGGTGGCGCTCGCCTTCCCGATGGCTTCGATTCGGGGGCAGCGCGATCCGCACCGTCGAGTGCGCGCAGGCGACGACGGAACCTACGTCGTGGATGGTTTGGCGAGCGCGGAATACGTGATCCGCGCGACCGCGAGCGGGCTGGAGTTCGAACCCCGGACGATTCGTACGGAAGCGCGCAGTGAGCAGTCGATCGAGTTCCGCCCGACGCCGGCCTCGGAGGCGAGGGCGCGCGCCCGCGTACGCGCGCTTCCTGTCGGGCTCACGGTGGGTGAGCTGCGACAGCCGCCGAGCGGCTGGTCTATTCCCGGGGCGAGCCTCGAGCCGCCACCGGGCACGGTGATCACGCTCGGTGAAGGCGAGGCGGCCCAGTGGCGGATCACGGTCGAGGACGGCACGTCCGCCCGGGCGAGGCGAACCGACTGGGGCGGGTTCGACGTCCGCATCGTGCACACGGATCGGCTTTCTCGGATCGAGGGCGAGCCCGCGCGCCGCGCTGGTTCCGAAGCCGTTGGTGTAGCGCCGGACGGCGGGGTCCAGAGCCTCGGCTTCAGCGACCCGGAGAGCCTCGATTGGGGAGACGGCCGTCCCCCCGAGCCCGTGTTCCCGGCGGTGCTCAGCGCCGGAGCAGGCTGGCCGGCGATCTTCGGAAGCACCTCCCGGCTCGTCGGGCTCGCCGACGTGACCGTCCGTGATCGCCACTTTCCGGACTGCGCGGTGATCGAATCGGAAGGGAACGAGCTCAGCCGGACCTTCCACGCCGCACGAGTCGGCGCGGTGGTGAAGCAATCGATGGACAGTTTCACCGGGGAGTGGCACACGGGACTCGTCCTTTTCGGTCTCGAAGCCGCCGTCCCGGGCGCGCCTCGCCCGGCGCTCGAGCCGGCTCGAGCGAATGGAGTGAACGATGAACGCTGATCGATCCCGACAGGTGACTCTCGTGACGAGGCTTCGCCCGGGGTTCGCGAGCTTGGCGTGCGCGTGCCGCGCCGCGCTGGTGCTCATCCTCCTTCACCTGGTGTGGCATCCGACCCCCACGCGTGCCTGCTCTTGCAGCGACATCGCGCCGACCGCGTATGTGAGTCCGGGGTCGGGCCAGATCGCCCCTCTCAACACCGAGATCCGCGTCCACTGGCATGGCTCCAACGTCGACACATCCACCGTGTCCGTCGCGCCGTTGCCCCTCGGGACGCACCCGCCGGTCGCCGTCACGCGGCGCAGCCGATCGGTGGGCGAGTGGCACCGGATGGCGCTGACGCCACGGGCCGCGCTCGCTCCCGAAACCCGGTATGCGGTTCTCGGGGCGCGCGCGCCGGACCAAGCACCCGAGATCTTGGGTGAGGTGACCACGGGAACGCGAGTCGATGTTCAGACACCCAGCTGGGCGGGAGTAGCCAGAGCACGTTACGTGCGGCGCATCGTCACCTCGTGTGATTCGGGCGCACCGTACGTCGAGGTCGAACTGCGCGGCGCGGCGCCGATCGACGACGATCCCGAGTTGGACACGAATCTGCGCTTTGGAGTGTGGATTGCGGAGGGCGCCTTCGACCCGCGGACGATTCCAGTCGCCTACGCGTCACTGGAGAAGCGGTCGAATCGCTTGGCGATCGGTGCTCAATCGATGTGCGGCGGAACGGTGTTCAGCCTGCCGGCGCAGCCGAGCCTCGCGCTGTGGATCGCACCCCTCGACCTCGCAGGGCACGTGGGTACGCCCGCGAGGATCGAAGTCGATCTTCGCGGTCCACCGATCACCGACGAACCGGCCGCCGCGGGATCGTGAGCCGCGCCGCCCATTCGCCGGCCGCAGCGTGGACCGGGTGGATCCGTCGCCTCGCAGCGCGAAGCGGACCCTCCTTCGGTGCGCGGCTCTTCCATCCGCTGCTTCTCGCCGGTTGACCAGCGCACGGGAGGTGGACCCGGCGCGGCTTTGCCGCGGCGGGCGGGGGCCTTGAAACGCCCCCGAGATGGCATACACGGCTTGGATCGACCCGACCGCCAACCCGTAGGGGCGGGCGCAAGCCCGCCCGTCGACGCACTGCGGGCGGCCTCGCGGCCGCCCCTACGAACCACTTGCGCCGAATCGCGCGTGACCGTTTCGTGCATCGTGTCGACCGCTCCGCGCACCGGGCTCCACGCGCGCCGTCGATCTCGCCGCGAGCCGCAAGGCGAGCCGCGAGCGAAGCGATGCGACTCGGGGGTGGGCCCCGCTGCGGCTTTGCCGCGGCGGGCGGGGGCTCGAAAAGCCCCCCGAGGAGACATCGACTAGCCCGCCGAACGTGAGCTCTGCTCACGTTCGGCGGGCTAGTTCACGCGACGGGCGCCGGACCAGTACTTCTCGCGCAGCTTGAACTTCTGGAGCTTGCCGGTCGCGGTGCGTGGCAACGCATCCACCCGCTCGATGGACGTCGGGCACTTGAAGTGTGCGAGGCGCCCGCGACAGAACGCGATCAGCTCGGCTTCGGTGACGCTGGCGCCCGGCCGCAGGACCACGAGCGCCTTGGGAGTCTCGCCCCATTTGGCGTCGGGGACGCCGATCACCGCGCACTCGCCGACGGCGGGATGCTGGTAGAGCGCATCCTCGATCTCCGGCGAGCTGATGTTCTCGCCGCCCGAGATGATGACGTCTTTTTGGCGATCCACGATGTGCACGTTCCCGACCGCGTCCCAGACCCCCAGATCGCCGGTGTGGAAATACCCGTCGCGGATCGCCTTCGCGGTTTCCTCCGGCTGGCGCCAGTAACCCTCGAAGACCACGTTCGAGCGAGCGCACACCTCGCCCACGGTCGTGCCGTCGCGCGGCACGAGCTCGCCCTCGGCGTCGAGCAATGCGATCTCCACGCCGATCGCCGGCACACCGGCGCGGGCACGCCGCTGCCAATCGCCCGCTGCCGTCTGATGGTCCGGTGCGGATACCGTGAGCACCGGCGAGGTCTCGGTGAGGCCGTAGATCTGAATGAACTGCCAGCCGAGCTCGGTCTCCAGGCGCTCGATGAATGCGGCGGGAGGTGGCGCCCCCGCAACGGTGAAGCGCGGGCGCGTCCGGATGGCGTGGCGGTCGCGGTGCGGGTACTGGAGGATCGCGTTCAGCACCGCCGGCGCCATGCACGCGAACGTCACGCACTCCTCCTCGATGAGGGTGAAGATCCGCTCGGCGTCGATCGCGCGCAGGACCACGTGCGTGCCGCCCACGGCGGTGAGCGCGTAGACGCCGCCCCATCCGTTGCAGTGAAACATCGGCAACGTCCAGAGCTCGACGTCCTCGTGGGCTACGCGCATGTGCGCGATCAACGAGTACGCATTCACGTAGCAGTTGCGGTGCGTGAGCATCACGCCCTTGGGACGTGCCGTGGTGCCAGACGTGTAGTTGATCGATACCAGATCGTTCTCGCTCAGATCGAGGGGGGCCGGTGGGGCGGCGGAAGCGGCTGCGGTGAGCGTCTCCCAATCGGTCCAGCCTGCGCGCGCGAGCGGTGTGTCGGCGGCGACGATCCAATGCTCCACCGTCGTGAGCCGATCGCGGATCTCGTCGACCACTGCGGTGTAGTCGGGATCGACCAACACCACGCGCACTCCCGCGTGGTTCAGGATGTACTCGTGGTCCGCAGCCACCAGCCGGTAATTGAGCGGCACCAGCACCGCACCGATCAGGCTGGTGCCGTAGAAGCTCTCCAGGAAGAAATGCGAGTTCGGGCTCAGGATGCAGACGCGGTCTCCCTTGCCGATCCCGAGCGCCGCGAGCGCGTTGGCGAGACGAAACACGCGCTCGCGAAGCTCTCCATAGGTGAGGCGTCGCTCGCCGTCCACCACCGCGAGCTTTTCGGGATAGAGCAGCGCCGCGCGCCGCAGGAAATCGTTCACCAGCAGCGGAACCTGCACGTCACGCCCTCCGATTGAGCACCAGCTTGAGCGCCATGCGACGCACCTCGTCGCGCACGTGTTGGCTCTTGCCGAGCTGTGCGAGCTGACCCTGGGAGAGCTTCTCGAGGTGCTGCTTCACGAGCGGCACCGGCGCGCGCGGGTTCTTGACCAGCGCCACCCGGATCGACTCGTTCTGCGCCAGCATCGGGTGATCCGAGATGAGCTTGAGCAGGTCGAGTGGCGACGACGCGTTACCGGCGAGGGTCGCGATCTCTTGCGGCGTGCTGCGGGGATTTTGCAACAGGAATTTGAGCAGGTTGGGATTGCCTTCCTTCATCACCTGCAGGCGGCCGTCGCGATCGCCGCGCAGCGCCAGCTGCATCTTCTCGGGCGCGCTCATCTCGGGGTAGCGCAGCGCGATCGGCCGAGCGTCGCCTGTGCCTGGCTCGTGCACCGCCGCGCGGTCGGACTTCGCGAGGGCGCGTTCGTACGTTCCCCTCACCTGCTCCGACACCGGGCCGACCTCGAGCCCCAGCCAACCGCCGCCGCGACTGACCGTCCGCGCCGGAATGCGCACCAGCTCTTCTCCGCCCAGCACCAATGCCACGTCTACGGGCGCGAGCAAGGGCACGTCGGGATCGTCCGGCACCGCCAACCGTCCCTTGCTCACGTCGCTCTCCCACGCGCGCCGGAGCGCTGCACCATCGGCGCAAGCAAGCGTGAGCGTGGGCAGCGATTCAGCCATGAGCACGATCCTCGCCCGCGTTATCGCACATTGACGCGACCTCCGGGCACGCGTATTTCGAGCGCGAGACGAGCACCGCATGAGCAAGGGCGAGACGATTCCGGTGACGCAAGGCGTGCGCGCGCTGCGCGCGGCGCAGGTCGCGTTCACACCCCACCTCTACCGCTACGAAGAACGCGGCGGCACCGCGGTGTCGGCGCGCGAGCTCGGCGTGGACGAGCACGCGGTGGTGAAGACGCTGGTGATGGAAGACGCCGAGCGCCGGCCGCTGGTGGTGCTCATGCACGGCGATCGCGAGGTCTCGACCAAGGAGCTGGCACGCCAGCTCGGCGTGAAGGCGATCGAGCCGTGCAAGCCCGAGGTGGCCGACCGCCATTCGGGCTACCAGGTCGGCGGCACGTCGCCGTTCGGGCTCAAGCGCGCCATGCCCGTCTACGTCGAAGAGTCGATCCTCGCGCTCCCGCGAATCTACGTGAACGGTGGCAAGCGCGGGTTCCTGGTGGAGATCGATCCGCGCGAGCTAGTGCGCGTGCTCGCCGCCAAGCCGGTACGCGTCGCGCGCGAGCCCGGCTGATCGCACGCCGCGCGCCAGCGATCGCTCCTGTCCGGGTCACCGCTCGGCGACGAGATCGCGCCACACCCGGTCGTCGTCGCGCATCATCGCGTCGAGCCAGGTGGCCAGCGAGGTGCCGTCGAGGACCGCGGTGTCGATCCCACCCAACTCGACCGAGAGCAGCTGCAACGTCTTCCACCACGGCTCGACGAGTAGCGCACCGAAGTCGCTGCCCGTGAGACCGGTGATCGAGCCGAGCGTGAGCGTGTGCGCGCGGCCATCGATGAGAAAGCGCTTGTAACGATTCGGGAAGCGTGCAGCGATGGCGCCGGTCTCGCTCGCCATGGCCTCGGCGTACGCCGCACCGCCGATACCGAGGAACACGTCACCGATCACGTAATCCTCGAATGCGCCGAGCGCCATCACCTCGAGATTCGGGTCACGCTCGAGTCCCCACTCCACCAGCTCGATGATGTGGCCGTCGGCCGTGCAGTCGACGCAACTCGCGGGAAGGACGTCGCTCGCCCCGAACTCGACGAGCAGGCCGTTCACGAAGCTCGGATCACCGGGACGCCCGAGACCGAGACCGGCGTCCTGCACGACGCGGATCTCGGCGTCGGGCCATTTGCGACGCACCAGCACCGTGGCGGGGATCGTGCCGTACGAGCCGCCACTCGATCCCACCAGATAGATGCGCCGTGGCGATGGGAACTGGCGCACGGCGACATCGAGGGTGACGGAGAGGTTCTGGAGGCCATGCCAGATGCGATCCGGCGCGCCATCGCCGTCGGTGTCGGCCTCCGTCTGCCCCGCGAACATCGAGCCGTCGCAGTACGGCAGATAGACGACGCTCGTCTCCTTGAACGGGTTGCTCGGTTTGTCGACGCGCAGCAGGTCCACGTGGGCAATTCCCGGCGGGGCCGAGATGATCGCCAGACAAAGGCCCGACCAGCATGCGCCCCCGCCCTGCAGGAAGATCATCAGGTCGCGCGAGCCCTGATCTCGGATCGAAAACCGGTAGCGCTCACCCGTCAGGCATTGGGGGCCGTCGGCGGGAGCGAACTCGTAAGTCGTCACACCAGGCTCGGGCTCGCTGGTGGCGACCGGCTCGGCGCTGCCGAAAAAACGGCTCAGTCCCGGCACCTCGGATTCGGGAAAGGGATCGGCGCGTCCCGTATCCCCGCAGCCGGCGATCAGCGCCAGCACACCAACCATGCCCACCGATGCCGCCCATGCTCGTCCGATCATCGCCACGCTCGATTCTCCCAACGAGGAATGGCGGCGAGCGTAGATCACCCATTGCCGTTCGACACGCTCGTCTGCGCATCGGGGCGTGGTTCATTCCCGCGCTGAACCGGTTCGAGGCGTGAGGGGCTCGAATGGCCTGCGAGCCGTTCCGCTGCGGAGAATCCACGAATCGGACTCCACGCTCGTCGTCCATCTCTCCGCGAGCCAGAGGCGAGCCGCGAGCGAAAGCGAAGCGACT
>CAYVDO010000170.1:0-15755 GCA_964450125.1 uncultured bacterium | reverse complement strand
GCTCACCGATCAGCTCGCGAGGATGATTCCGGATCAGGACGTGATCGACGGCGTCATGTCGCGCGTGCCGGCGTTTCGCTCGATGCACCTCCACGGGCGCGCGCTTCACGATCTCATCCCCAAGGCGGTCGACGACATCGACCAGTACCAATGGCTCGATGGCGAGGTGGTCGCGGGGCTGGCCCTGGGCTGGAATTTCGGCGATCTGCATCTGCACGATCTGCGACTCCTGCGCGCGATCCAGGAGCAATGCGGCTTCGAGGACGGCGAGCTGCGCTGCATCTTCGTCGAGTCGCAGCCGATGCTCGGCTCGTCGCTGGAATGGACCGTGGCCGATGCGGCGCGCGGTGTGCTCGCCACCGGCAAGACGCGCATCTCCGTGCTCCGCGAGCGCATGCCGTGGCCCACGGGCGCGGCCGCGGCGGCGTTTGCGTCGCCGAGGTGAGGGGCGTGCGCGTGACCGGGGTGGCGCGCTGCGTGACGTTTCCGGTTTCCGATCGATCGCCGAGAATCACACGGCCGCAGCGCCGGGTCCCGGCGCCACCCGGCCGATCGCGGTGGGCAGGGGGAGCCAGTCGGCGTGCCTTCGGGCGCGTGCATTCCTCGGCAGCTCGCTAACCCGAGGCCGTCCTCGGGAAGACTTGCGTTTGCCTTCGCCGTACGAGGGGCGCCATCGTAGGACGCGTCATGGCGTGGCTGATCGCGGGATTGGTGATCTTCCTGGGCGTCCACTCGGTTGCGATCGTCGCGCCGGCGTGGCGCGACCGCATGCACGCGCGCCTCGGCGACCCGGGTTGGAAGGGGCCGTACGCGCTGCTGTCGATCGTCGGCTTCGCGATGATCCTGCACGGCTTCCCGCTCGCCGGACGATCGCCGATCGTCCTCTACACCCCACCGATTTGGACGCGGCACCTGGCGGCGCTGATCATGCTTCCGGTCTTTCCGCTGCTCTTCGCGGCCTATCTACCGGGGCGCATCCGCGATCGAGCCCGCCATCCGCTGCTCGCAGCGACTCTCCACTGGGGAGCTGCGCACCTGCTCGCGAATGGCACGCTCCGCGATCTCTTGCTCTTCGGTGGCGTGTTCGCGTGGGCGCTCGCCGATCGGGTCTCGGTTGCGCGGCGGGCGCCGCGCCCCATCCCCACGGCACCGGCGGGCCGCTGGAACGATCTGATTGCGATCGTCGGTGGCTTGGCGCTCTACGCGGGCTTCGTTGCCGGGCTGCACGCTCGGCTCTTCGGCGTCTCGCCCTTCGGCTGAGGCACGGCTCCATCGTCGTCCGGCCGTTCGGCGTTCGGACGGCGTCACCTTCTCGCTTGCGAGGTCGACATGATCCAGATCTACGGTTCGCCGCGTTCGAGCGCCGGGCGCTGCTATTGGCTGCTCGAAGAGCTTGGTCTCGCCTACCAGCGCCAGCCGCTCGACATGCGCGCCAAGGAGCACAAGAGCGAGCGCTACTTGGCCCTCAATCCCAGCGGGAAAGTGCCGTGCCTGGTGGACGGCGATTTCGTGATCTGGGAGTCGATGGCCATCAACGCCTACCTGGTCGACAAGCACGCGAGCGAGCTGCGTGGTGACACGGCTGAGGTGCGCGGCCTGATCTCTCAATGGAGTTATTGGGCGATCCTCGACTTGCAGCGTCCGCTGATCGAGCTCTTCATCCAGCTCGTGTTCGTGCCGGAGGCGAAGCGCGATGCCGGTGTCATCGAGCGATCGCGGGCAGCGCTGCCGCCCTTGCTGGCGATCCTGGAGCGGCACCTGGCATCGAGGGACTTCGTGGTCGGCGATCGATTCACTCTCGGCGACCTTCACGTCGCCTCGGTCGCTAATCTCACCGCGGCCGTGCAGTACGACCTCGCCGCGTACCCAGCGATCCAGCGCTGGCTCGAACGCTGCAAAGCGCGTCCGGCGTTCCAGCGCTACGCCGCCCTCGAGCCCTGAACGCCGGCGGCGCGCGGGCGTGGCACATCCTCACAGATGCTGTGGCCGATCCCTGTGATACTGTGTTCTCATGAAGAACATCACCGTCGCCATCGACGATGAGCTCTACCATCAGGCCCGCGTCCGAGCCGCCGAGAAGCGGCGATCGCTTTCCGCGCTCGTCCGCGAGTTTCTGAAGCATTTCGTGGAAGAAGAGCCGGAGTTCGAGCGACGTCGACGCACACAGAACGAAGCGATCGCGCGGATTCGAGCCCTGCACCCTGGCTTTTCCGCATCGGATCGGCTCAGTCGCGATCAGCTTCACGAGCGGGATGCGCTTCGTTGATACGAACGTCCTGCTGTACGCGATCAGCAGGCACCCCGCGGAGTCGGCAAAGGCCGAACGAGCGCTGAGCCTGCTCAACGAGCCGAATCTGGCCTTGTCGGTTCAGGTGCTGCAGGAGTTTTACGTCCAGTCCACGCGCGAGTCGCGCTCCGTTCGGCTCACCCACCAAGAGGCCATCGAGCTCATCGACTGCTGGTTGCGCTTTCCGGTGCAGCAGCACACCGTCCCGTTGATGCAGGCGGCGTTCGCGAGCCGGGTGCGCTTCCGGGTCAGCTATTGGGACGCGGCAATCGTCGAGGCGGCCCGCGCGCTCGGTTGCGAGGTCGTGCTCTCCGAGGACCTCCAGCACGGCCAGAACTTCGACGGCGTGCGTGTCGTCGACCCGTTTCTGTGAGGGCGCGCGGGCGCCGCGCGCGTTCGCTTCGCCATGGCCGTGGAGATCCTCTGCAGCGACAACCACCTCGTCGCGGCGGCGAAGCCGGCGGGGCTGGCCACGGTGCCCGACGAGACCGGTGACCCGTCGTTGCTCGACGAGGTGCGGGAGTGGATTCGCGCCACCGCCGGCAAGCCCGGCAACGTGTTCGTCGGTGTCGTCCATCGCTTGGATCGCCCGGTTTCGGGTCTCGTGCTCTTCGCGCGCACCAGTAAGGCTGCGTCGCGTCTCGCCGCGGCGTGGCGCACTCGCGCGGTCGAGAAGCTCTACCTGGGCATCGTCGCCGGGAGGCCGGTAAAGTCACGCGGCGAGGTCGAGCAATGGCTCGTCAAGGACGAGCGGCGGAACGTCGTCCGCCTCGTCGACCCGGAGCATCCCGACGCACGCCGAGCATGCTCGCGCTACGAAGTCGTGGCGTCGGCACGCGGCTCGAGCTTGCTGCGCCTCGAGCCGCTCACCGGCCGCCCGCACCAGTTGCGCATCCTTTGCCGGTCGCTGGGCACGCCACTCGTGGGTGATCTCAAGTACGGTGCCGATCGAGCGCTACCGGACGCGAGCATCGCGCTGCATGCGAGTAAGCTCGGCTTCCCCCATCCCGTCGGCCAGCGCCCGATGGTGCTTCGCTCTGAGCCGCCGGATCGATCTTGGTGGAACGAGTGGCGGTCCCACCTGCGTGAAGCCGGCTGACGGCGTGCCGAGCCCCGGCGTACGGTGACGCGATCGATCGCGAGCGAAAGAGGCCTCGTTCATGCCCCGCAAGGACATCCACTTCGAGCTGGTAGCGACCGATCCCACGTCGGGCGCGCGCCGGAGCCGCTTTCGCACTGCCCACGGCGTGGTCGACGGCCCCGCGTTCATGCCGGTGGGCACGCTGGGCTCGGTGAAGGCCCTGACACCCGCTCAGGTCGTCGAGACTGGCGCGCAGGTCATGCTCGCCAACGCCTTTCACATGTCGTTGGAAGAACGAGCGGATCGCGTGGCGCGGGTTGGTGGACTGCACGCCTTCACGGGCTGGAAGCGGACGATCCTCACCGACTCGGGAGGCTTCCAGGTGTTCAGCTTGCCGGGCACGCAGATCGACGAGAACGGCGCCACCTTCCGTTACGGCGACGACGGCGCGGCCACGCGCATGAGCCCCGAATCGTCGATGTCGATCCAGCGCCAGCTTGGCGCCGACATCGTCATGGCGTTCGACGAATGCGTCGGCTACCCGGCCGAGTACCGCTATGTCGAGCGTTCCGTGGAGCGTACGTCCCGCTGGGCCCAGCGCTGCCTCGCAGTCGAGCTGGCGCCGCATCAATTCCTGTTCGGCATCGTCCAGGGCGGGACCTTCGAGAAGCTGCGCGAGCGCGCCGCGGGCCAGATCACGCAGCTTCCCTTCGACGGCTTCGCCATCGGCGGGGTCAGCGTGGGCGAGGGGTTGGATCTCATGTGCGCCATGGTCGCAGCCACGGCACCGCTGCTGCCCGAGAACCTGCCGCGCTACCTGATGGGCGTAGGCCTGCCGGAAGACATCCTGGAGGCGGTCGAGCGCGGCATCGACATGTTCGATTGCGTGATCCCCACGCGCTATGCACGAAATGGCACGCTCTTCACCGCCGAAGGGAAGCTCAGGATCGGTGACAAGCGCTATCGCAAGGATCGATACCCGATCGACACCTCGTGCGATTGCTACACCTGCCAGAACTTCTCGCGGCTGGCGTTGCGCCACTTCCTCTACGCGGGCGAGCCCATCTACGCGACGCTCGCGAGCATTCACAACCTGCACTTCTACCAGCGGCTCATGGACCGGATCCGGACCGCGATCGAGCGCGGCGAGTTCGCAGCGATGAAGCGCGATTTTCTCGCCAAGTATCGGCGCCAGAACGAGTCGCGCGGCTCGTCCCACGCAGCAAAGCCGGGGAAGCCACGCAGACATCACTCGCGAAGCTGAGACCGTGATCGCCGACGCCGCGTACCGGCTGCTCGACAGCGGCCACGGCCGGAAGCTCGAACAAATCGGGCCGTACCTGGTCGAGCGACAAGCGGCGACGGCGTGGTGGAAGCCGCGGCTCGCGCGTGAGCGCTGGGCTCTGGCGCATCTGGTTCATCATCGAAGTGAACGGGGAGGCGGCCATTGGGAGGCGCGCCGCGCCGTTCCCGAGCAATGGACGATCGAGCACGGCGGGCTCACGCTGATCGCGAAGGCGACGCCGTTCGGGCACCTCGGTCTATTCGCCGAGCAAGCGGAGCAGTGGAAGTGGCTCGAGCGGTGCATCGGCGAGGCCAAGCGCGCCGACCCCGCGCGCCGCCCCCGGGTGCTCAATCTCTTCGCTTACACCGGCGGCGCCACCTTCGCTTGCGCTCGGGCGGGTGCGATCGTCACCCACGTGGACGCGGCGCGCGGAGTGGTCGATTGGGCGCACAAGAACGCGGAACAGAACCGGCTGGCACCGGATTCCATCCAGTGGATCGTCGACGACGCGCTCGCCTTTGCTGCCCGCGAGGTGCGCCGCGGTCGCGTCTACGACGCCGTGATCCTCGATCCACCGACCTACGGCCGTGGCACCAAGAAGGAAACTTGGAAGATCGAGGAGCAGCTTCCGGAGCTACTCGCTCACGCCGCCCGGCTATTCTCGTCCGAGCCGGTGCTGGCGTTGCTCTCCGCGCACACTCCCGGCTTCGGCCCGATCGCGCTCCAGAACCTGCTCGACGAGGCGCTCGGCGCCCGGCCGTGTGCTTCGCGCGAGCAAGGCGAGATGACCATCACCGACTCGACCGGCCGCCTTCTGCCCTCCGGCACCTACGCCCGCCGCTCGTTCGTGCGAGGCCTCGCGTCCGACAGCCTCACGGTAGGTAGTAGCGGTGGAGCAGCGTCCAGCACGTGAGGGTGATCGAGAAAAGTGCCGAGCCGAGTGCGATCCTGGGCACGAGCGCTTGCGCGCGGGCCAAGCGCGTCGCCGCAAGCGGGATCAGCAGCGCCGGTAGCGCGGGCAACCAGTAGCGACCATGGACACCCGAGATGTACTCGGCCTCCACGTCAGCGCCGAACGCGAAGTGGATGAGGTAGGGACCAATCATCGCCGAACCCGCCGCGCCGAGTGCGAGCGCGCGCGGAGGCCAACGCAGGCGTAGCATTGGTGATCCGTCGAGCACGGCGATCACGATCAAGAGCAACGACAGGACGATCGCAGGTGCCCGCGGCAGCGGAACGCCCCAGTCGATCGACGCGATCGCTTGCATCCAGGGGCGGTGGTGGACGAGCGTTCGGCCGATCAACGCCAGGCGCGGGATCGGATCGGTGAACATCTCGCGCAGGTGGAGCGTGCGTGGCTCCGTGCGCGGTGGTTCGTCGGTCGCGTCGTTTCCGAGGCTCGCGTCCTGTGCGAGCTGTGTGCTCAGCCAGAGCTCCGTCGCCGGCCTCGACCAGGCGCTCCACGCGAGTGCGATCGACGCGAGCACGGCGCCGACCACGGCAACGTGGCGGCGCCACGGCACGGCTCGCGGGCGCGGTAGCGCGAGCGCGAGGAGAGCCAGCGGCGCGTACACGAACTTGCAGAGCGCCAAGGCGGCCGAGGCGGCGGTGAACCAGCCGATCTCGCGCATCGGGTACGGGAGCGAATCGTCGCGGACGGCGAGCCTGAGGCCGAGGGCGAGCGTCACGAAGGCGAGCCCGATGGTGATCGAGTCGGCATTGAGCACGGACCCCTGGATCATCGCCACCGGCGACAGCGCGAGCGCAACGAGCAACCAGCGGCCGACGGGCGCCATGCGGATCGCGGCGTAGATCAGTGCCAGCCAACTCGCCAAACCTGCCAGGCGACCGAGATAGAGGAGAAACAGCGGACGCGTTTCCGCGAGCCGCGCGACGAAGATCGCCAGCGACTGTGGAAGGTAGGGAACGGGCGAATAGACCGCGGTGTTGCGGAACTCGGCGAACCGAGCGCGTTCGGGAGCGAGGGGTAGGGTCAGCACCTCGCGATACGCCTGCCAGGTGAGGCGGCGTTCCGGATGGACGCAGAGCCGGCCCACCGCGCGCATCGCCGTGCCGTGGAGACTCTCCGGGAGAAAGTCACCGGCGTAGCCGCCTTCGTTGCGGGCGAACAAGCGACCCAGCGAGAGCTGATACGCGCGTCGGAGGTGCGCGCCTTCGTCCGCGCCTTGGAGCGGCGGATTCAGAAAGACGAGAGCCAGCCCGGCAGCGAGCCCGAGGCCCAAGAACACGCGCTCGGGACGAGTTGGCCAAGCGACGTGGCGCAGGCACTCCGCCAACGATCGCTCGTCACGCGAGTCGACTCGAGGATGGGACCCTTGGAGCACCGCGCTTCTCGAGGGGCAGAGGTCTCGTGAGACCCGCGAGGGAACATCGGCTGAATCGCCGGCCAACGACGCGAGCGATGCTCGTCGGCGCTCCTGTCGTCCTGCGGCGGGGGACGAGCTCCCGCCCGACGGGTCCGTGCGATGCGATCGTTCCAGTTGCTGGCCGCCGATTCAAACCCGAAATGAGCACGACGAGAAAACCATCGGTACTGCACACGGCCAGAATGGCACGCGCCGTGAGGCGCGCCGCGAGCGGGACGAGGGGCGGGAACAGACCCCCGGGAAAACGTCGGATCGCCCTCGAGTAAGCGCGCTGCGCTCACTTCAGGGCGAGCATCCGCGGCGCCGTGCGACCGGTGCCGGGATCGTGCATCGTGCTCGTGGCTGCTTCCTCGAGATGTGCCGGCTCGACGTTCACCGACCACACATCGTGGCGCTCGCCGGCCACGTTGCGTGCTGCGAGGATGCCGGTGAGCATCGAGTGATCTTGATTGTTGTAGCGGTGCAGGCCGTTCCGGCCGATGGTCTGCAGATTCGCGAACGTGGCGAGATAGTCGCGGACGAGACCGACGGCGCTTCGATACTCGGGATCGTAGACGGGGTAGGCCTTCTCCATTCGCACCACCACTGCGTCCACCACCTCGCGAGCATCCACGAGCCCGAGCGCTTCCGACTCGCGCACGGCGAGGGACGTCAGCTCGTCGTCGGACGCCGACCAGAGCGCGTCGCCACGCTGTACGAAATACTCGAGCCCGAGCGACGAGCGGCCCGGATCCGGCACCATCCACGGGCTCCAGTTCTTGAAGTTCTGGATGCGGCCGACGCGAACCTCGGGCTCGTGCACGTAGATCCACTGGTCCGGGAACACTTGCTCGCGCGCCACCACCAGCACCACCGTGAGGAAGTCGCGATAGCCGAGGCGCTCGGCGGCGGCACGCACCTCCGCAGGTGCCGCCGGCTCGAGCTGGCGAATCAGGCTGCGCAGCGGCATGGTCGAGACGAAATGCGTACCTCCGGTCACGTGCGCGAAGCCGTCGGTGTCGTGATGGTGCACGGCGAGTACCCTTCGTCCGTCGTGGTGGATGCGAGTGACGCGCGCGCCGAGGACCGTGGGAATGCCAGTCGCCGCCATGTGCTCGCGGCAGCGCTCCCACAACAGGCCGGGGCCGAGGCGCGGATACTGGAATCGTTCGATCAGGGTCGACGCCGAGGCTCCGCTCTTGCTGGCACCGCCGAGAAACGCTCCGCGCAGCGCCGCGACGAGGTCGAGGTCCTGGATTCGCTGCGCCGCCCAATCGGCGGCGATCTCCGTGCATGGCACTCCCCAGACCTTCTCGGTGTACGACTTGAAGAAGATCTCGAAGAGCCGGCGGCCGAAGCGGTTCACCACCCACTCTTCGAAGGTGCGCTCCTCGGGGAGCGGGAAGAGCTGGGTCTTGGTGTAGCTGGCGCAGATCCGTAGCGCCTCCACTGGGCCGAGCCCGCTCAACGCGTTGATCGGCTTCAGCGGGTAATCGAAGTAGCGGCCGCGGTAGTAGATGCGCGATAGCCGATCGCGAGTGATCAGGTCCGCGCCCAAGAGCTCGTCCCAGATTTCCTGGACGAGCGGCACCTTCGTGTAGAAGCGATGGCCGCCGATGTCGAAGCGATAGCCGCGGTGCTCGACGGTGCGCGACAGGCCGCCGACGGCGTGGTCGCGCTCCAGCACCACGCCGTCGAGGCCCAGACGCCCGAGCTCGTAGGCCGCGGTCAGACCGGCCGGCCCGGCGCCGATGACCACGGTGGTGGTCACGGCAGCGCCGCCGGCAGCTCGGTCGGAGCATCTCCGCCGCGCGCGTGGGTCGCTTGGTGCCGTGGACGTGCGCCCGCCAGGTGGAGCGTGATACCGGCGAACGCGGCCACGCTCGACACTCCGTAGTGGACGAGCAAGAAGGCGAGCGCAGCGGTCGCGAGCCGCGGTCCGCGCTCGGCGGCCACGAACCCGAGGAATCGCCGCTCCGCGACGGCCACCACCAACGCCGCGAACGGTATCGCCACGGCGAGCCACGGCTGGATCGGCGTCAGTATCAGCGCCGCGGTCGCCAGCGACACCGCCGCCGCACTCACCCGCGCTCGCAGACCGAGATTGAGCTCCGGCCGCGCGCCGTCGCGGCGGAGGAGCAGTCTCATCCACGGGATACCGCGGTCGAAGAGGTCGCTGCGCACCACGCTCGCGAGCGTCCAAGCCTTCCAATGCTTCGCCTGGATCTCGGGAGCGAGGAGCACGCGCCCGCCGGCTTCGTGGATGCGATAGCCGAGCTCGATGTCCTCGATCGAGCCGCGCGGGTAGCGCGCGGCGTCGAAGCCGCCACGGGCTTCGAAGGTGCTGCGTCGCACGGCACCGCAGCCGCACCAGAACGTGGAGATGGGGCCTGCATTCGCCCGGTGGACGAACGCGTGATGCAGGTTCTTCACCTGCGCGACCCAGCCAGGTGCCCCGGGAGCGTCGTCGTAGGCACCGAACACGCCGTCGAGCCCGGGATCGGCGCCGAGCAGCCGCGCAGCGCGCTCGAACGCCGTGGGCGCGACCTCGCAATCGGCGTCGAGAAAGAAAAGATGGGTGCCGCGCGCGGCGCGAGCACCGAGATTCCGGGCCGCCGCCGGACCCGCGCGGCCCGTCGTGGTGAGCACCTTCGCGCCGTGTCGCCGGGCCAGCTCCGCCGAGCCGTCTCGCGAGCCGTCGTCGACCACGATCAGCTCGCGATCGACGAAGGAGGAGGCTTGGATCGCAGCCAGGCAGCGCCCGAACGCTGCACCGCCGTCGAGCACGGGCACGATCACCGAGAAGAAAGGTGCCGCTTGGCTCTCACTCATCGCGAGCTCACCGCGCCGCGTTCGCTCGGCGCCGTTCGCGTGGGCGGTGGCTGCGCGGGATGGCAGCCCTCCCGAACGTCGCGTGAGCGCATCGGCCCGTGTCCTCAGAGCTCCTCGAGGAGGATCTTGCCGTTCACGCGGCTCAGACTCGCGGCGAGTGCCGCGAGGGCGTCGCTGAGCTCGAATCGGCGCGTGATCATGGGCTCCACGGCGAGCCTGCCGCGCTCGAGGAGCCGTAGGATGCGCGGGAACGAGCCACCCGCGTGGCCGCGCGCGCCCACCACCTGCGCGGCTTGGGTGACCAGCACGTCGAGCGCCATCGGCGCCGCGAGACCCGTGCGGCCGAGGTAGACGAGCTTGCCGCCGGCGGCGAACGCGCGTTCGATCTCGGGAAGTGTGTCGAGTGCTGCGCCCGCGGCTTCCACGATCACGTCGGCGCCCCAGCCGCGGGTGCGCTCGCGGATCGCCTCGGCAGCGGGGGTGGTGGCTGGGTCCCACGCCGTGTCTGCTCCCACGGCCAGCGCCAGCGCGCGACGCTCGGCGATGGGCTCGAAGGCCATCACCGTGGCGGCACCGCCGGCACGCGCCAGCGCCACGGCACCCAGCCCGATCGGTCCACAGCCGAACACCGTGACGTGCGCGCCGGGGGCGAATCCGCCGGCCGTGGCGAACATACCGTTCCACGCCACGGCCAGCGGCTCGACCATCGCGCCCAGCGCCAGCGCGCGTCGAGCGTCGCCGAGCGCTTCAGCGAGCGGGTCGAGGCTCCAGAGGAGCCGCTCCGGCAAAGTGATCCAGGTGGCGAAGGCACCGGGCGCCGAGAACCCGACCATGTCGAGATCCGCGCATTGGTTGGGGCGTCCCGAGCGGCACGCCTCGCACACGCCGCAGTAGAGCATCCCCTCGGCGGCGACCAGCTCGCCCGGGCGCAGGTTGCGGACCCCGGAGCCGACTTCCACGACTTCGGCCGCGAACTCGTGGCCGGCGATGCACGGCGCCTTGAGCGGTCCGGAGAACAGCACGTAGCCGTCGGCGTCGTGCTCGTAGCAATGCGTGTCGCTGCCGCAGATTCCTGCGGCACGAACGCGCAGCACGACGTCGTCGCGGGTGGGGCGCGGATCCGGCACCTCGGTGGCGACGAAACGCGGATGGCGCCACACGCCCGACGCCATCGCCGCCTTGCGCTCGGCGAGCTCGCGAGACGACGGCCGATAGCCGGGACGCGGATCCCACTGCGCCTCGAGCACCACGGCGCGCATCGCATCTCCTCTCGGCGTGGGACGATGGACGGCAACATAGCGCGCTGCGTCGTGGGAACGCGATCGCCCGTCACTCGCCACCCTCGCCCGAAGAATCCACGAGCAAGTACCTCCGGCCGCGACGTTGCGGTGGCCCTCCCTGCCGGTTGCGCGCTCGAGCGGATGGAGGGCGCCGCTCCGTCGGCGCCGACGCGCTCTCGCGGGCCGAAGCACGGCCGCTCGTGACGATCGCACGACGCGCGTTGATTCGGGTCGTGGGCTCGTGGTAGCGGGACGGCCCATGCGTTCGCCGAGTCTCTCCGAGCGCGCTCGCGCGCTCTTCGACGCCAAGGGGCCCGAGAACGCCGCGCGGGTGCGGCGCATTCGACGTTTGCTGAGCGTGATCCACGGCCGCGGCGACGACCTGGCGGGCTTGCAGTTGCTCGACCTCGGCTGTGGCGAGGGTGTCTTCGCCATCGAGGCGGCGCTCGCTCACGCTTCGGTCTTGGCCGTCGATGGTCGCGACGAGCGCATGAACGAGGGGCGAGTCATCGCTGACGAGCTCGGGCTCGACACCATCGAATGGGTGCGCGCCGACGTGCGTGCATTTCCGTTCGAGGAGCACGGGCCGTTCGACGTCGTGCTCGCCCTCGGCGTGCTCTACCACCTCACGGCGCCCGAGCTGGCTCGGACGATCGAGCGCATCGGCCGCACGTCGCGTCGCGCGGCGATCCTCGAGACGCACGTGGCGCGCTCTGCCGACGAGTCCGTGACGGTCGGAGGCCGTGTGTTGCGTGGCTGGCATTACCGCGAGCACCGGGCGGCGGACTCGCCCGAGGTCCGCGACGCGCGGCGACTGGCCTCGCTCGGCAACGAATGGAGCTTTTGGCCGACGGCGGCGGTGCTCGGTGAGCTTCTCGAAGCAGCCGGCTTCGGTGTCGTGCTCGAATGCCGTTTGCCCGAGCATCCCGCGGAGGGGCTGGATCGCCGCACGTTCCTCGCGCTCCGCGCGGCAAACGCGCCGGTGCTCACGTATCCCTGGATCGAGCACGTGGGCGCTGCCGAGATGCGCGCTGAGAAGCCGCTCGCTGCGCCAGCAACCGTTCTTTCCCCCCCTCGGTACGGCCCGCGAGCGTGCGGTCCTCGCGACGACCGTGGTGCTCGGGACTTGGACGGGTGCGCACGCGGGCTTTCGCGTTGGCACGGCGATGATCGGGGACCCGAGCGCGGATGGAATGCGCCCGCCCGACGTGGCCATCTGGCGCGAGGGTGATCTCGACGGTTACGTCGGTGGACTGAGACGCGTGCCGCCGGTGCTGGCGGTGATGGTCGCCGATCCCCACGAGGATCGCGCGGTGCTGCGCGCCATCGCGTCGGACTTCGTCGCCGCTGGCGTCGAGACGGTGTGGATCGTCGACCCGGAGCGCGAGTCGATCGAGTCGATCGCCGCGGGGATCGCGCGTTCGTTCACGGGTGACGACCCGCTACCCGAGACCGTGTCGCTCGCCGGCCTCAGGCCGGCGGTGCGCGAGCTCCTCGGGAGCGGTTGAATGTCCCGGACATCGACCCGAAGGCGCCCTTCACGTGCGCAGCGTGAGCTTGCGCATGAGCGCTGCCATCGCGTCGACGTAGGGTCGGCACCAGGCGACCTCGCGATGTGGCTCGTGACGATAGAGCTCGCGATACGCGCGGTACTTGGCGACGAGCTCGCGGCGCCGGATCGTGGGGCGTGTGAACGCGAGCGAGGTCTGCGAGGCGAGGGTCCGGTTCATGACGCTCAGCCGCTCGGTGATCCGGCGCACGCGGCTCGCGCCTTCACCTTGCGCCCAGCGGCTGGCTTGGGTGTGGCGTCGGAGTGGATCGGCGGTCTCGGCGCATTTCACGAGGGCGTAGCTGTTGGTGGTGCAGATCCAGCGCGGGCGCGTGTTCGGGAAGAGCCTACGCCTGAAGAGCCCGAGCCGATGGCCGAAGTCGATGGGCACCTCGAGGAACGTGCTCGGCCAGAAGCAACCGGCTGCATTCGTGTCGAGGGCGCGCTCCACGGCGCCAGCGACCCCGGGCGCGAACCAGTCGTCGTCGTCGACGGGCAACACCACCGTGCCCTCGGGGATGTCGTGCCAGGCGCGGATGGATGCACCCTGGATCTCGGCCAGATTGCTCGCGGCGATTGCGCGCACTTCGCTGCGAAACACGTGATAGGGCATGTCGAAGGTGGCGTTCCAAGCGTCCACCTTGGGAACGAACGCAGGCGCGAGCTGGGCGCGAAACGCCGCTTCGTCGCTCCAGTCGAGCGTGGCGCGGATCCACACGTAGATCACGATCGCCGCTCCGTGGGTGCGCGCGCCTCGCCGTTCGCGCCGTCGGCGAGGGCCTCGATCCGATCGAGGATCGCGGGGCGTCCGGCGATGGTTGCGAGTTCCCAGCTCTGCGCTTCGGCGAGGCGCGAAGCGAAACGAGCGCGCTGCTCGCTCATCCGAGTGAAGGCCACGCGAAACGCGTCGGCGGTGAGCGGCGCTCGTGGAGTCTCCACCAGCGGCAGCGTCAGGCCGAGCTCGGCTGCGCGCCGGGTCAGTGCCGGCTGATCGGCGAAAAACGGGTAGGCGAGCATCGGCACGCGATGAAAGATCGCCTCGTGGGTCGAGTTGAGACCTTGATGAGTCACGAACGCGTCGCAGTCGGAAAGGATTGCCCATTGATCGACGTAGCGCTCGATGCGGACACCAGGACGCGCCAGGCGTGCGTGCTCGTTCGCGGTCAGCGCCTCTCCGCCGGTCGTCACGAGCAGCTCGACCGACGAGGCTTCGGCAGCGCGTGCGATCGCTTCGAAAGCCGCCAGCGCTTCCGCGCGAAAATACCGCCACACCACGGTGCCGAACGATGCGTAGATCCGTGGTCGTGCGGGAGCGTCGTGGCGCGCGCTCGCAGCGGAAGTCTCGTGGCGTGCACGCGAGTCGAGAGAGCCGAAGAACGCGAGCGGCTCGAACGCCGGTCGATCGGCAGCGGGCAAGAACGGCTCGGGCTCGCCGTAGAGGTTGAGGTACGGGCTGAGCGCCTCGACGTAGGAGAACGGGTTCGCGCCGGGCATGCCGTGCTCGGTGCGCAGCGCGCCGATGGCGCGCCAGCACGCCTCCGAGGTGGCGGCACGGCCGTCGGCACGAAGCTCGGCGACGGTGCGAACGGGTTCGAACGCGTGACCGGCACAGAAGTTGACGTACGGCACGCCCAGCCTGCGGCCGACGATGGGTGCGACCACGGCGAACGTGTCGTAGAGGACGAGCGCGGGAGCGAACGACGAGATCCAATTCGTGACGGCGGCCGCGTAATGCCCCGCGAAGCTCACGTAGCGGCTCGGCACAGGGCGCGACTCGGAATCTGCCGCCTCCACGGGGAAGCGCGCGAAGAGATCCTCGAACGCAGCGCCCGCGCGAATGACGGCGTCCGCGAAGCGCGCATCGGTGAGCGCGAGCACGCGTCGGCCACGCGCCGCGAGCCCCTCGATCACCGGCAGCAAGCGGTGCAGATGCCCACGCTCAGGCATGCAGAGGACGACGATCGCGTCACGCGCCATGGCGGTCGGTTGCCCGCGTCGACGCGTCGTCGTCCGTGACCACTGCGCCCTCGCGCGATGCGGTCTCGCGGGCGAGCCGACGCACCACCGCCAGCGACTCGGCGAGGCGCTGCGAGCCGAGGCGGATGCGGGCGCCGAAAAGCGCCGCGGCGAGCTGCCAGAACGAGAGCGCCTGCAGATCGATCGGCATCGCGGCGCCGTAGCTCGCGACGAAACGCTTCCATGCGTGCCCTGGCATCGGCCAGCGGCAGTAAGTGCGCCCGAGGTCGAAGCCGGCGGGGCCGTGCATCAGCCATTCGTTGTCGATCACCCACAGCCGTCCGCGCGGGTCGCGGACGAGATTCTCGCCACAAAAGTCGCGGTGGATGAGGGCGAGCGTCGTGCTCGGGGGATCGCTCTCCGCGAGCCGGGTCGCCAGCGCCCTCGCGTCGACGCCGCCGAGCTTTCCTGCGTCGACGAGGGCTGCGAGATCGCGCTCGGCCTCGCTTCGCCACGGGGCCGTGGATGTGTACGCCATCACCGGTTGCACCGATCGTGCGTGCAGGCTGCCGAGAATCGTTCCCGCGCCCGCGGCGATCGTCTCGGCCTGAGCATCGCAGGCGAGCGCGGCGACGCTCGTGCCGTCGATCCACGACTCGAGGAGCACGCGGCCATGGGCGGCGATCGGGGGTGCGAACGCCGAGTCGAGGTCGGCGCGCACGGCGAAGAGCCGGGCCGCTTCCTCGCTCGATTCGAGCCAGCGCGCCTTGACCACGGTGCCGCCCACGAGCGCGATGCGAAGGGTCGCGCGACCGCGCTTGCGAGCGTTGGGTGGCGAGAGCACCTCGAAGCCGGCGGGCGCCAGACGCTCACGATCGAGTGCAGCGCGCACGGCGTCTCGAACGGAGGCGAGGTCTGCGTCGGCCATCACGCCGCCCACCGTGAGGGCAGCGGAGGCCTCGCGTCAACTCGATCCTCGCAGGGATGCCCACCGACGAGACGCGCCGCAGGTCGTTCGGCTATGACTCGCGCAGCGTCGCGGATGGTGTCGTGCCCGCGCGTGCCCTAGGAGTGTGTCGGGAAATTCGTTCCCGACACACTCCTAGCCTCGCCGAAGGC
>CAYVDO010000169.1:0-15845 GCA_964450125.1 uncultured bacterium | reverse complement strand
GAACGGCACTTGCGACGATTGCAGGTGGCCACGGGGTGATTCCTGGTGTCTGGACGCCGCGTTCATGAATCGATCGGGCTAACGAGAATCACGCTTCCTCCGCGCGGCCGCGCGGAAGTAGCGCGGGGCGACGGCGAGATGGCCGGCGATCCGCGCTCCAGGCGCGCGATAGCGGTACTGCAGACGTGCGCGCCGCCAGCGAGGCCCGGCCT
Source organism: uncultured bacterium (assembly GCA_964450125.1). Lineage (GTDB taxonomy): Bacteria > JADJOY01 > JADJOY01 > JADJOY01 > JADJOY01 > JADJOY01. The sequence goes on along the minus strand of CAYVDO010000169.1, from coordinate 15,633 downwards.
CGATTGACACCTCGCCCGAAGCTGCGAGATGTAGCTCCCATGGCAGCGATCCACTCCCCTGACTCCATTCGCCAGTCCGGCCCACGCTCACTCGCGGTCGGGCTGGTGCTCGTCACGATGCTCGCCACGCCGGCGGTGCGTGCCGGTCGCGCGGCGGGCATCTACAAGCTCGCCGGTACGCCTGACGGAAACGGCCAGTTCCTGGTCGACGATGGGCTCGACGTCTACCGGAACGGCGTGCGGATCCACACCGACGGAATCGCCGGCGCCGACATGCGCGGCCCCATTCCGTTCTCCGCCGACATCGGCGACACGCTGCGCTTCGTGGTGAACGACACCTACGGTACGTGCGCTTACCTCGGGGATCTCTACCTGATCGACCCACAGGGCCGCAGCACGCTCGCGTCGGCGGAGTATCAGGGTGGGTGCAGCAACCCGCCCGGGGACCAGGGTGAGCCCTACGAGAAGACCTTCGTGATCCCGGACCTGGCCGTCACCGGCCCTCCGTTCACCGCGACGCTGCTTCCCGGATCGGCGTGGGCCGGCGTGGTGCGGGGCCCGGGCGGTGGGTTCTACGGCGTCACGTACGACGGCGAGAAAGCGCCGTCCGGAGCGGACAAGGGAACCGTCTACCACGTCTCCGCCGACCTCTCGCAGGTGACGACGCTCCACGAGTTCTCGGGAGCGGACGGCATGACTCCGTACCCGGAGCTCTCCCTCGCCGGCGAAGTCTTTTACGGGTTGACCAACCTGGGCGGCCAAGGAGGCACGGGCACGATCTTCAAGCTCGATCCGGCGATTCCCTCGGTCACGACGGTGCGGGACCTCGGTTCCTCGGCACCTCAATATCCCCGCACTCCGCTCCTCAAGGTCGGCCCGTACTTGTACGGGGGCTCGAACCTCGCGGGCGGCTCGGTGATCTTCCGTGCCCGCACCGACGGATCGGAACTCAAAGTGCTGCGCGAAATGACGGGCACCGACGGCACGGCCCCCGGCGGGTTGACGATCGGCCCCGGGGGCTTGCTCTACGGTGCCGCCGAGTTCGGTGGTCAGGCCGGCTGCTGGTTCATCCCATGGGACGGCTGCGGAACGATCTTCCGCTTCAGCACCAGCCTCGACGCGGACGGACACCCGGAGGTTTTCGAGGTCATTCACACCTTCACCAGCTCGGGGACGGGGTTCCCCAACCGCAAGCTGGTGGTGGGCAGCGACGGCCGGCTCTACGGTACGACCTACGGGACCGTCTTCACGCTGAATCCCGACGGCACTGATTACAAGGTCATCTACACGGTCATGCAGGGGACCAGTCAGATCTTCTCGCCGCCCATCGAAGGTCTCGACGGCCGCATCTATGTGAGTCAGTACGACGGCGGCATGTACGGCGTGGGATCGGTCTATTCCATGCGCAAGGACGGCAGCGACGTCCTCGTCCTCGCCACGTTCTCGAAGCAGGCCGGCCAGCCGAACGGCCCATACGGCGAGCTCTTCCAGGATTCGCCTGGCGCGATCTACGGGACCACCGAGTACAACTACGACCTGACCAGCCCGGAGCCCGTCGGCACCGTGTTCGTGATCCGCGACGTGAATCAGGCGGGCTGGCTGGCCTCGAAGGACATCGGCGCTGCAGGGGGAACGGTCGAGACCGCCGACGGTGCCGTCCAGGTGATCGTCCCGCCCGGCGCGTTGGCGCAGACCACGACCATCACCATCACGGGAGGGATCGGAGCGTCGACCTTCGGAGTCGGCACGCCGAGGACCCGCGCGTCCGTGGTGGAGCTCGGACCGTCCGGCACCACCTTCGCGCAGCCGGTCACGGTGCGAATCCAGTGGCCCGACGTGAATCCCCCCGACGGCTTCGTCGACGGGCTCGGCATCGACGAGCGCCTGTTGCGTGTCTACCAAGATGGGCCTGCGATCACGCCGCAGTGCCAGGCGTTGCTCGCGCCGCCCAACGCCTGCCCCACGTGCTGCGACACCGCGGCGAATCGCTGGGAGATCGCGGTGACCGGCTTCAGCGAATTCGTGATCGCGAGCGACGAGCTCTTCCGCGACGATTTCGAGGTCGGCGACGTGCGCGCGTGGTCCGGGCTCGCGCCATCGACGCCGCCGACGAGCGGCCAGCTCGTCTTCACCGAGGTGATGCCGCTGCCGGACGGCTCGGACGTGGCCCGGGAATGGATCGAGCTCGCCAACGTGAGCAGCGGCGTCCTCGATCTGACCGGCTGCGTGCTCGCGAGCGGCGCGGCGAGTCACACGATCGGCGCGCTGCTCGCCGGACCGAATCAGGTGCTGGTGCTGGCGCGCGTCGCCGACCACCTGGCCAACGGCGGCCTCACGGTGAGCTACGTGTACGACACAGTGAGCTTGCCGTCTTCCACGGACGTATCCACCGCGCTCACGCTGAGCTGCGGCGGCGTGGTGATGGACGCGATCACCTGGACGGCCGCGACGGCCGGCGCGTCGCGCCAGCTCGACCCGGGCCACCTGGATGCGATCGCCAACGACGATCCCGGTGTGTGGTGTGACGGAACGTCGATCTACGGTTCGGGTGGAACCGGCACTCCGGGGGTACCGAACCCGCTCGCGTGCACCGACTGAGGGGATCGAGGTCGCGACCATCCCGACCAAGGCTCGGACACGGCTCGAAGCGCCGAAGTCGTTCGCGAGACCCTCGCAGGCGTCCGGATTTCATCCGGTGGTCGTCGGTTCGAATCACGCCCGGCTCACCCGTCTTCCTCGAAGCACTGCACGATTGGCTACGGGACCCGCGTGATGGCGACGACACACGGGACTCGTGCCGCGTCGCCTTCCGGCGAGCCTCCTGCCGCGCCGCCCTCTGGCGCGAAGCGATCGCGTGGCTCTCTGCGCACGATCTTCCTGATCGTGGTTGGCATTCCTGGCGCAGCGCTCGCGGTCGAGCTCTTCTTCGTGCTGCTGCATGGCGTGTCGGCACTCGTGGGTCCGCGGATCGACGTCGATCGCGCCGCACTCGCGTCCGGTCGGCTGCGGGTGCTCTGCCTCGGCGAATCCACCACGGCTACGGGGTACCCGGCGGTGCTGCAAGCGACGCTCGATCGCAGGCTCGGCAAGGACTCGGTGGTGGTGATCAACGCTGGCTGGCGTGGCATGAAGGCCGAGCAGATCCTCGGTCGTCTTCCTCGCCTGGTGCGGAAGTATCAACCCGACATCGCCGTCACGATGATCGGGATCAACGACGAGCTGAGCGAGCGCAGGGGCAAGGATCTGCCGTGGTATTCGCATCTCGCGGTGACGGCGCTCGTCGAACACGTGAAGGGAACCGACCCCGCCGCGCAGGCGCCGGCCGCCGCTTCGGCGCCACCGAACGCAACACCATTCACCGCAGTCCCCAGAGCGGCATCGCCCGAGTACGTGAAGACGTATCGAGAGATCGTCGACGAGCTCGAGCGAGACGGCGTGGCCGTGGTCGCCGTGCAGTACCCGATGCGACCGCTGGCGGCGCTCGCAGCGGTGCTCGGCGAGAACCCGCGACTGGTCTACGTCGACAACGAGGCGAGCTTCCAGCACGGCGTCTCCGAGCGGGGATTCGCCTTCTACTTCGCCGACGACTTCGCGGGAGACTTCGGGCACATGACCGAGGCTGGGATGAGCCTGATTTCCGAATCCATCGCGGAACGGATGACGAGCGCGATGACGGAGTGGCGCGAGGGTTGCGCTTCGGGGTCGGAGCTAGCCCGCAAGCGCCGCATCTGCCGTTTCGCTGCTTCGCCGACCTCCGCGACTCCGATCACCGATACGTCTCCAGCAGTCGTGCGTTGACGTGCCAAACTCGGGCGCCATGAGCGAATCGATCGAATTTTCCAACGTCACCGCCGTCGCGAAGGCCAACGTCTACTTCGACGGCAAGGTCGTGAGTCACACCCTCCGCTTCGCCGACGGCAGCCGGAAGACACTCGGGCTCATCTATCCGGGCGACTTCCACTTCGGCACCGAAGCCGCCGAGGTGATGCAGATCGTCGCCGGCACGTGTCGCGTGCGACTCGATGGCAGCAGCGAATGGCGCGACTACGCCGCGGGCACGAGCTTTCGCCTCCCTGCCCACTCGGGCTTCGACATCGCCGTGGCCAGCGGCATCGCCGAGTACGTGTGCTCGTTCGAGCCCTGACACGCGCCGCCGCCATCGACCGGCGCGCGCCGGCAGGCACGGGGCGCGTCACTCCGCCTGAAGTCCCCAGGGCGGTGCCGCGTTGACCACCACGCCGGCACGGCACGTGAGCTCCACGTCGCGGAACTGCACCCCATCCTTGTGCGCCCGCAACCGATAACTGCCGGGCGTGACGTTCACGTAGAGCACGCCGCCGTCATCCGTGGTGGCCGCGAGTCGCCGATCCGGCCAGATCGCGTTCCACGTGATGAGGTTGAAGTAGATCGGGCCGTCCGCCTCGGCGGGCACCGGATCGATCGTCACCGTCGCCCCCGGCTCGCCGTGCGTCTTCCCCGCCACGAGCTCCGGGTTGGCACGGGTGACGGTGGCAGCGAGCTGGCAGCGATCGGGACGTGGGGCCACGCCGACCAGGATGCCGAGCAGCGTCACCATCGTGTCGTCCGGCGACTGGAACGAGACTCCCTGGAGCGGCTCTTCCGGCAGCACGAAGGTCGCCGTCTGAATCTCCGGGCGACCCGGTGCGCGAAGCGCGAACGAGGCGCGCGCACCGACCGGCAGCCCGTCGAACGCGAACGCGCCGTTGGCGTCCGTTCGGGTGACCTGCTCGGCGAGCTCCTGAATCGAGACCTCGCCGTCGACCACGGCGCCGCCGGTCGGACCGAAGTTGTAAGCGGCACCGCTCGCCATGGTGGTGGCAGTGACCCCACCGGCAGCGTTCGACGAGTCGCCACAACCGGTCAGAATCATCACGAGACCGATGCCCAACGAGACGAGGGAATGCCCTCGTCGCAATGCTGACGTTCGAATGCGCATGACTCTGGTTCCTCAGGGGCGCGCGGCCGCCCACGGTAGAGCGATCGGCAGGCGGTGCTCGACGTCGCCGACGCGCGCCGCGATCCACTCGGCGAGCGGCGAGCGCGGCAGCGAGTTCCACGGACCGAACACCTCCGCATAGAGCCACGGTCCCAGCACTTCGGCCGCCGCCACCACCCCCGAAGAGGCCGCTCCCGGAATGCCGTGCGCCGTGCGCAGGCTCGCACCACAGAGATAGAGCCCCTCGATCTCGGTACGTGCCGCTGGCCGGCGTGCGCCGAACTGCTCCGGCGTGAGCGCGATGCCGTACGACGTGCCGCCGGTGGCGAGCGTGTAGCGCCGATGCGTCAGCGGCGTCGCCACCTCCTCGAACACGATCGACCTCGCGAGGCCGGGAATCGCGCGCTCCGCCTGCGCCACGAGGTCGCGGGCGAATCGGCGCTTGCGCTGCTGGTACACCCGGCGTTCCCCGTAGCGGTGTTCGTCGAGGTCGCGGGGATCCACACCCCAGGCCTCCGGGCTCGACGGCGCCGTCGTCATGATCTGGAGATTCGTGTGACCCGGCGGCGCGAGCCGGCGATTGGTCGGATCCTTGAGCGACGCCACGGTCACGTACACGCCGGCATCGTTCCGGAACTCGCCTCGCCGCCACGCGGCATAGGCCGCTTCGAGATCGTACGTGTCGTTCACGAAGAAGTTGGTGCGCGCCATCCCTTCGGCGGCCAGATCGCGATCCAGTCCCAGGTAGACCACGCCGAGGCCGAGCGACATCTCGTACTCCGCGGTGCGCGATCGCGTGCGCGCAGTCAGGTGCTCGGCGTCCACCAGACGGGTGAGCGTCTGTTTGAGATCCGCGTTCGAGATCACAACCGGCGCTCGCACCCGGCGGTGCCCCAGGTGCTTGCTGCGGAGCTCGACTCCCGTCACGTGACCCTTCTCGACCACGATTCGCTCGACCTGGGCGCGCAGCAACACCGTCCCGCCGTGACGCTCGATGCTCGCCACGAGCCGGTCCGACGTGACCTGCCCACCACCACGGGGGAAGTAGGCGCCGTCGGCGTAATGAGCCGTGACGCCGACCGCGAGCAGCGTGGGAGTCCGGCTCGGCGGAAGCGCGTAGATCCCGTGGTGCGCGGTGAGCACCGCGCGCAGACGGGGATCGCGCGTACAGGTGTCGAGGAACTCGGCGAAGGGTCGCATCGCCCAGCGCAAGAGGAGATCGGCGCCACGGGCGACGTCGACGGCGCCGCTCGCATGGCGGGCGAGCTGGGTGAGACCGTGCGTGGCACGCAACAAGCGCAGGTACCGCTCGAGCCCGCGGCGTTCCGCGGGAAACGCCTCGTGCAATCGGGTGGCGAGATTCGCAAGCCCGCGCGGATACCGAAACGTGAGATCCGGAAAGAGCATCGTGTCGAAACCATCGGGATCGAGCTCTTCCCACACCACCGGCTCGGCGCCGGCGGCGCGCAGGATCCGCGGCACGAGCCCGTTGGCGCCGCAATCGCCGATGTAGTGGAGGCCGACGTCGAACTCGTAGCCACGACGGCGGAACACCGTGGTGTTACCGCCCGCCACGTAATGCTGATCGATCACCAGCACCCGCCGGCCGTGGCGCGCGAGCAGCGCCGCTGCGACCAGGCCACCCGTCCCCGCGCCGACCACGATCGCGTCGTAACGATCCGCCTCGAGCTTCCGGTATCGGTCCACCATCGTCGCCCTCCTCCACCGGCGCGCGAGCCGATCGCCGCCGCCAATGTGAGCGCAGCTTACATTCGATGTTGACGGCGTCAACATCGAACGGCAACCTGGGGCACGTGAATGCCCCTCGCTCGCCATCGCGGCGCTCGTCCCGTCGCAGAGGACGGACCCGCCGCGCCGCGGCCCCGCCGCGCACGCGCAAACGAGCCGACCGCTATCATCACGGCGACCTGCAACACGCACTGCTCGCCGCCGCCATCGAGCACGTCGGCCGTCAGGGCGTCGCGAGCCTGTCGCTGCGGGCGATCGCCGAAGACCTCGGTGTGTCGCGCGCCGCGCCGTACCGGCATTTCCCGTCGCGGGCCGCATTGCTCGCGGAGATCGCCGACGCGGGATTCCGCATGCTCACCGCACGCATGCGATCCGCGATGGTCGAGGCCGGCGACGATCCGGTCGCTCGGCTCCGAGCCGGCGGCATCGCGTACGTCGAGTTCGCGGCGAACTCACCCGCGCACTACACGGTGATGTTCGGGCCCGATCTCGTCGAGAAGTCCCACTCGGCGCAGCTCGCCGCAGCGGCTGCCGAAGCCTTCGGAGTCTTGGTCGACACGATCCGCGCGGGCCAAGACGCTGGACACCTGCGCAAAGGCGATCCGCTGGCACTCGCCCTCACCGCCTGGGCCGGCGTCCATGGCCTCGCGTCACTCCTCCAGAGCGGCCAGATCCGCGTCATTCGCTCGCCCGCGCCCCGCGCCAGCGCGCTGGCGAGCGTACTCGCCGACGATCTCATCGCCGGCATCCGCGCGCCACGCCGATGACGCGGGCTCGCGGAGCCTTGCACTCGGTCTCGTCCGCTGCTCCACCACGCCCGACCGAGCCGCCAGCGCCGGGCCGGTTGACAGCGAGGCGTGACTCCCCCAGCCTTGCGCCGCGCTCGCTTCGGCACACGCCAACGTCCCCATCGTCTAGCCTGGCCCAGGACGCAGGATTCTCAGTCCTGAGACGGGGGTTCAAATCCCTCTGGGGACACCATTCTTGAATCGGAGGCCTGAATCGGCGGCAACTCCCCGAAAGCCAAGCACGTTTCGGGTGTTCCAAAGGCCTTGCCGTCGAAGGTCACGCCCTTCGGAAGGAGCGTCTCCTGGACGCGCCGCTTCCGCGACGATTCGAGCGAACGCCAGAGTCGACCGGCGTTGCCCAGGACGTACTCCGCGTAGTTGAGGATCGCCTCGACATCGAGTTCCTCGATGCGTGCTTCGCCGATCTCCAGCCGTACCCGAGCCAGCTCGTGGGCCAGGTGGTCCGACTCCTCTTCCCAGACCTGGTCACTGATCGCGCCCCGGTAGATGTAGGCGTCCCGCAGTTTCCGCTGCTGCGTCTCGATCTCGGCCTGTCGCGCCGCCAGCGCCTCGGTGCGCTCGCGGACCTCTCGGTGCCGATCCTCCCAGATGTCGAACACGACGCGCCTGAAGAGCCTGAGGTAGGCCGGCCGCGGCTCCAAAGCCTCAAGTAGATCGACGAACAGGGCTTCGAGTCGCTCACGCCGTATCTTGACGCCACCGCACTTGCCGTCCGGACATCGGTAGTAGGCGTACCGTCGTCGCTTGCCGCTGGACCAGGCACCGGTCAGTGGTCTGTCGCACGAGCCGCACCGAATGAAGCGACGCAGAGGGAAGTCGGGGTGGTCCTGCTGTCGATCCACTGGCGCGACCCGACGCCCCGAGAGCACGGCCTGCACCGCGGCGAACGTCTCCTCACTGATCAGAGCCTCGAAGTCGCCGTTGTGCGACAGCTTCCAGCTCGGGATGACAACGCGCCCCGTATAGGCGGGGTTTCGCAGGAGGTTGTCGAAGGACTGGGGTGAGAGCGGCTTGCCATCTGGGCTTCGCAGTCCGAGTGCGTTCACCCTGGCCCTCACGTCCTCCTTCGAGTACCGCCCGGTTGCATAGTCCTCGAATGCAAGCCTGACGAGTCGTGCTGCCTTCGGGTGCGGGACAAGGCTCGGTCCGTCGCGGAGCTCAGGCTTCGCGTAACCGATCGGCGGCCGGAACTGCCATCGACCTCGCTCGGCCGAGGCACGCATTCCGACCTTCGTTCGCTCTGACCTGAGATCGTTGTCGAATTGCGCGAACGACGCGAGGACGCCCTCCATCAGGCGACCGCTCGGGCTTTCGTCGATCGGCTCGGTGACCGATCGCAGTTGGATCCCGTACTTCGCGAGGAGCGTACGGACGACGTGATGATCGTAGTCGTTGCGAGCGAACCGACTCAGGCTGTACACGACCAACAGGTCGATCACCCGCTTGTTGACCTGGCAGTACTGAAGCAGCGCCTGGAACTCGGGGCGCTCGCTGGTCTTCGCGGATTCGCCGCGCTCGACGAACGTCCGAGCGACTTCGACGTCGCGGGAGCGACACCACTCGTGGCAAGCTCGCTCCTGCGTCTCAAGGCTCAGGTTCTCGACCTGCTCCTTGCTGCTGACGCGAGTGTAGACGACCGCTCGAAGCATCACGTCCACCGCCTCGATTCGCCCCCTCCAGGTCTCGAAGGGCGGCGAGACGGCCTTCCCTGTCTCGGTCCAAGAAGTCGTCGACGACGACCTCGGCAAGGGCGTAGAGCTGATCCCGTACAGCGCGCAGCTCGTCTTCGGTCTCGGGTGCGTCCCGTCCCAGGATTCGTCGGCATTGGTCCAGCGTGAGCATCCCGGTGGTCAATTCCTGTCCGGTTCCAGTTCATCAGGGACCCTGACCTCTCGATCGAGGCTCCTGACCAGAGGGCGACCAAACCACTCGGGATCCACTCCGAGCACCTCCGCCAGCCGTTCCAGCTCGGCCTTGCGCACCGCCACTCTGCCTCGCTCGATCCGGGACAGACGCCAGACGCTGATTCCTACGGTCCGAGCGACCGCTTTCGCCGTTAGTCCCGCGAAGGCCCGTGCGGTTCGGATTCCTCGGCCGTGCATTTCTCACTCGCAACTTCTAGCGAGACCATTCTCCGCCGGTTCCGAACCGACCCTTAAAGTCGCGTTGCAAGAATTTCGAGAAGCTGCGAGCCGCGCTGGAATGACCGTCGTTCCTGGCTCACAGTCGACGTCGTCGAGCGGCGCAGCGGGAGGCGTGAGCGTGGCGAAGATGGGCGACGGCTACGGCAGCGAGGCGCACCTGCTTCGGTACGTTGAGCGCCATCGCCGAGCCCTCGACGCCGCGGTGCTCGGTGCCTTCGGCATCGAAGGCCGGATCGACTGGCTCGACTTCCCCTTCGATCCGAAAGCGACCTGGCCCGATGCCGAGTGGACCGGCATCGAGTTCCTCCGGAACGACCCGATCCACGGCACGGGTTGGAACGCGATCCTCGAAGCGTGGAGTGCCTACTGGCCCCAGAGCGGCACGCCACACAACTGGGATGCGGTCGGATGGATCGAGACGAGCGGCAGTCGGGAGTTGCTTCTCGTCGAGGCCAAGGCGAACGTCGAGGAGCTCGTCAGCGACTGCGGCGCGAAGGCCACGAGTAGCATCGAGAGGATCGACGCGGCGTTCGACGCCACGCGACGAGCGCTAGGCGTTGAGTCAAGCAAGTCCTGGCGCACCGGGTACTACCAGGCAGGGAACCGCCTCGCCACCTGGCACTTCTTCACGAACGTGCTGCGTCCTCCGATCCCGACGCGTCTACTGTTCGTCTACTTCGTCGGGGATCGGTCAGGACCGACGCGGACCTGCCCGGACGCCGTCGCATCCTGGACGGTGCCACTCAACATGCAGGCGGAGCACCTTGGCTTCGTCTTCGACGGCGCCCACGACAGGATCCGAAAGCTCTTCCTCGAAGTGTCGCCTCGGGCTGCCCGCTGATGTGCGACGACTCGGTCAGATCGTGCCGGCTCGTGGCGGCCACCCCGCCCACAACGAGCCAGCCGGCTTGAACGGGTTTCGCTCCCGCCGCCACGACCGGTACGTCCCCGAAAGGCGCGTCGAGAATCGTCGACGTCGACGGCGAACGCCGCCGGCTCTACCGATGCGTCCGGCCGTGCTCGGGCTGGTTCCCCACAGCGCCGCGACGGTCGAGTAACGCATCCACCTCCCGTACCGCACCGCGCAACTCAGGATCTCTGCGCGAACCCGGTCATCGACGATCCGGGGGCGCCCCGTGCGCGGCTTGGCTCTGCTCGATTCGGCGACCCAGAGCGGGCTCGCCGCGCAGCAACACGCCGCCGAAGGGTTTTTGGAGGCCTTTTGCATCGACGCACCCGGTCCGGGAGCGCCGGCCGTCCGGATCCGTCGCGGCCCCGAGCCCGACGAGTTCGAGCAGTCGATCTGCGCACCGCATCATCTGACGAGCCCGGCGATGGTCTATCGGTGTCGGCCCGACGGCACACCGAAGCCGTCACGCGAGCTCGTCGCGGATCTCGTGCACATCGTTGCCGCGAGGCTCGACCAGATGCGGCTGGCGCATGCCGTGCCCGAGGGCCTCGGGTACGAGCACGCCCATGCCCACGACACGAGTTCGATCGCTCGAATGACCGACCTGCTCGGCAAGCTGGGTGCGCCGCGGGTCGATCTCCAGCGCGAGCGGCGTCCCTCGCTGAGGCTGGTAGCGAGCAATCCTGTATTGCCGGCACGTGCCGATGCCACTGATCCCGGAGATGAGCGCGGACCTCATCTCCGCCTCGTGTCTTCTTCTGAGGGGCGGGTCGTCTGAGATGTACGCGCCGAGGATCAGTCGCAGGTACGCGCTGCTGTCGTCGTCATCGATCTCCCTGCGTAGACGCCCAGCACTGCGGGCGATCGAGGAGACCGATGATGAAGGAAGTACGTGCAACTCGGCTGGTTGCATTGTTGTTGTGGCTTAGGACTCGCCGCACGGCGACGAGGGCCGACATCGCCTCTTGGGGCGAGATTTCGCCGAAGCAGTCGGGTCGCGATGTCGAGTCGCTGATGCTCGTCCCCGGCATCAACATCGCGGAGGAGCAGGTGGGCCGGCGGATCGTGTATCGGCTCGTCAGCCTGCCGGGACCGGGCATCGAGCGCTGCCAGCGGTGCACGGGGTTGGCGTCGGCTCCGGGCCGCCCGACATGAGCGAGCGCATCGTCGCGGTCACCATGAACAACTTCGTCGGAAGTGCCGACGATCGTGATCGCTCAGCAGCCGTGCCCGCCTACGAGCTCTCCGTCGAGGGATGTGGCGAACTCGCTGCCGCGGTTCTTGCCGCTGACGAGGTCGAGGGCCGAGAGGGCGCGGTGAACGCGCTCGCGGCGTTCCTGTTCGGGCGTGCCGGCATCCCGTCGGTGCGGATTCGTGTTGCGGACGAGCTACCGGCCGACCCCACGGTCTACGTCTGCGCGCCGTGGGAGGCCACGGTCGAGGAGCCTACGATCCACAACCGGATCATCCCGCTCTTCGATGAGGTCGGGCCGGAAGGTAAGGTGATCGCGCCCCACGGGCTGCTGAGCGCGACTCTGCATGTCGTGGCGCACCGCCTCGACCGCCTGGTGCTGGGCCTCCGGGGCACGCACGATGCCGGGCTGAGGGCGCGGCAACATGGTCTCTATCGGAAGCTGTGCGACGAGATGGGCGTCACGGCGCTGCCCAGGGTCCGACCGCTCCCGAGCTCTTAGCCGGCCCGTTCCGTACGGATCACCGAGGAGCTCGCGAAGAGCTATCGCTCGTCACGCGCTCCAGCGACGGGCAGATGCTCTTCCTCGCCAACATGGCGTCGAAGATGAACGCCAAGTCGGCCGTCGGCAGCCGTATCGCCGAGGTTCACAACGGCTCGTCGCTGTTCACCGGCGACGCCGGTCAGGGCGAAAGCAACATCCGCCGCTGGCTCATCGAGAACGACTGGCTCGAAGTGATCGTCGCGCTACCGCTCAACCTCTTCTACAACACCGGCATCGCCACCTACATCTGGGTGCTCTCCAACCGGAAGCCCGCGCACCGCAAGGGTCAGGTGCAACTCATCGACGCCAGTCAGTGGTTCAAGCCGCTGCGCAAGAACCTCGGCAAGAAGAACTGCGAACTCTCGCCCGAGGACATCGAGCGCATCAGCCGCACCTTCCTCGACTTCAAGGAAACGCCCGAGTCCAAGATCTTCCCCAACGCCGCCTTCGGCTACTGGAAGGTTACGGTCGAGCGTCCGCTGCGCCTGCACAGCCAGCTCACCCTCAAGGCCATCGAGACGCTGCGCTTCACCTCCGGTGACGAGGACATCCGCGCAGGGCTCTACGACGAGTTCGGCGACGACCTGTTCACCAGGTTCGCCAAGGTTGCCGCCGCGCTGGAAAAGCGTCTGGCCGACTGGGGCAACGACGAGGATGAAGGCGACAACGAGGAGGGCGGTGGCGCCAAGAAGGGCTTGCCCGAGAAGAAGCGCAAGAAACTGCTCGACCCCAAGACCTGGGAGCGCGATGGCCGCCTGGTCGAAGTAGCCACGACCCTGCGCGAGGCGCTGGGCGACACCCTATTCGAGGACCACAACGTCTTCCGTGACCGGGTGGACGCAGCCCTCAAGAAAGCCGACATCAAGCTCCCAGCCGCCGAACTGAAGCAGATCCTCAAGGCCGTGAGCTGGCGCGTCGAGACCGCGCCGCCCGTCATCGCCAAGCAGCACAAGCCCGGCAAGGCGAAGGCCGACCCGCTGCGCGGCCTGTTCCAATCCACCGTGGACGGCAAGCCCGCCATCGTCGAGTACGAGGCGGACTCCGACCTGCGCGACACAGAGCAGGTGCCGCTCCTGGAAGACGGTGGCATCGAGGCGTTCATCCGCCGCGAGGTGCTACCGCCTCGGCGCAGTGCACGATTGATCTGTCCGCGTCGGACTACACGCTCACGGTCGGCCATCGTCGATCGAGACGAACGAACGACATCCTCCTTCGCCGGTCCAAAAGCTCGCAGTGCAGCGATCCGGGAGTAGCTCACTCAGCCTCTGGCGCATGTACAGATCGCTCGCATCGTCGGTTCAAACCTCGACGAGTTGCTTCTGAAGATCCGTGACGAGGTGCACGTTCCGCTCATGCACGTCCAAACCGCGCTGCTGGTCGCACACCTGGACCGCAGGGGGATCGACGCGCTCCGTCACCCGATTCCATGAACGTCGAGATCAAGGTCACCGGGCGCGATCTCGCCCGATTCCGCTCGATCGTAGATCGGTTCCTGCCATCGACGAAGGTGACCACCGCCGCCATGAGCGGGGTTTGCCGAGCCGATCGCAGATTCGCGTCGTGTCGGTCGATGCGTGCCCGACCATTTTCCGAGACGTGGATCGATCTGTGCCGCAGAGGGAGTCAGAACAGGTCGGAACTCCATCGGCCCCACCCCTTCTCTCGAAGCGCTGGATTCCGAACCAGATAGGCATCGAACGCCCCCCGCAGGAGGTTCCGACTCGGGGGCGGCTGACCGAAGGCGGCCGAGTAGATGCGGTTGACGATCGGCCCGCTCCACCGTGGCCAAAGGACGTCGAGATGATCCGGCCGGGTGACTCCGTCGAGTGAGGGCACAGCCGGAATCCCTGCATCGGCGATCGACTGTGCGGTGTCGGCGGTGATCCGAAGCCTGGGGCCGGCGATCCCGCTGGTCAAGGCGTAGGAGTTGCCGAGCGCCGTCCCCATCACGGGCAGGATGGAAAGCAACTGGATCAAGCCATCCGGCTTCGGCACCTCGATCCAATGGCGTCGCTCCGGACCACCGAGCGCCCGCAGCAAACCGGGCGCCGCATCGATGACCTCGTACCCCTGCTGAAAGTCACCGAACAGGCCGGGGGCGATCCCACCTGCCGGGACGCACCCCGAGACTGCGATGATCCGCTGGAGCACCACAGTCGCGATGGCGATTGACTGATCCACCAGGCCGAAGAGATGGATGAACACCCCGTCGCCGAGCTGATGCGCGAAGAGCCGAGGCCCTTCGTGCCAGCGCTCCATGATGCGATAGACGGCATCCACGAGCTGGCAGATCGCTAACCTCGGCTCACACCCCGCCACAGGGTGGGCAAGAAGATGCTTGGTCCCCTCGATGTCGATGAAGATCCCAATCTCCTGGTGCTTCGGCGTACCACTCACGTCGTATCCCCCGAATACGGGTAATGGATCCGCCCCGCCGCCCGCTGCAACACCGCATTCGACCGGCGATCGTAACGGGCCGTGATCACCGGCGAGCTGTGACCCAGGTGGCGCTGCACCGTCGCGAGATCCTCGCCCGCATCGAGCAGGTCAGAGGCGCAGCTCCGCCGAAGATCGTGCGGCGAGAACGCGGGAACCCGAGCCTGCTCGGCCCGACGCCGGCAGATCTCGAACACGGCCTGCGTGCTCAAGCGGCTCGCGACGATCCGCCCGTGCCGGGTGACGGGCAGGAAGAGCGGGCCGGGATCTGAGCCCCGGATCGAGATCCAGTCCCGGAGCGCGAGGGCGGCACCGTTGCCGATGTAGACGACCCGCTGCTTGTTCCCCTTGCCGAGAACGACGAGCTCGCAGGTGTCAGGGTTCCACGAGTCGAGATCGAGACCGACGGCCTCGGCACGGCGAAGACCACCGGCGTAGAGCACACCGACGAGCGCCGCGTCGCGCTGACCGATGGTGCTGCCATCGAGGCAGACCCGGACGAGTGCGTGGAACTCGGCCGGTGAGAGCGCCCGGCCACGAGGAAGCCGCTCGCCCCGCACCGACTTCACGTCGACGATCTTGCGGTAATCGTCGCCGTCGACGAGCCCGAGTTTCCACGCTGCCTTCAGGACTTCGCGGATCGCGACGAGGCTCTGGTTCGCGGCGCTCGGGCTGTACTGCTCACCGAGCCGAGCGCGAAGGGCCTGAACGTGCTGGAACCGGAGCCCATGCCACGGGATCTGGTCGAAGGAGATTCGGGGCCGACGCTGCCGGCCGTCACCCATTGAGCCGACGAGCTCCGCCGCGACCCGGTTGAGCGCGGCCCGCATCGCCCGCTGAGTTATCTCTGAATGTTGTGGATCGGTGGTGAAGGAAGGGTGGCGTAACCTCC
>CAYVDO010000168.1:11841-15857 GCA_964450125.1 uncultured bacterium | reverse complement strand
GCATGTTCGCGCACCGCGCGTGCCAGCTCGGTTGGCGAGACCCAGCGCACCTCGGGGTCCGCGGCGAGTCCGCTCTTCAGGTGGCTCACGATGTACTGCCAGTCGGCCAGGTCGAAGCCGTTGGCATCGATCACGTATTCGTGAGTGAGGAAGAGCATCGGGAAGCGGCTCCCGAAAGCGAGCCGCGCCTGCAACAACGCGTTCGAGACCGCCTCGTCGCGATCGTCGACCGTAGCCACGACACCTTGCTTCACGCCGAAGTCGAAGTTCCAGAACGCGCAATCGGCGTACGTGCTCACGGCGAAGACCGAGTGCGTGGTGCCCAGGTAGTCGAGGGCATGGCAGCCGTTGCCGAAAGGCGCGGCACCGAGCCAATCCGCTAGACCCGTGCCGCTGGATGCAGCCAGGGCGTGCGTGGTGTGGGCGAACTCGATGCCGCGCGCGGTCAGATACGGGAGATTGTCGAGCCCTGCCACGGCGTCGTGGGGGGCCAGCCACTTGCTCGCGGTGAGCCCACGGGTCGAGAAGAACGAGTCGATGGCGTTCCAATTGGCGGCCAGCGTCGGCGCATCCCACGGCTCGTCCAGCAGGGTTTCCCCCGACGCTCCGGTTTGCCGTTTCCAGAAGAGGAAGTACGAGCTCGGCTGCTGGGGATTCAGGTCACCGCCGTCGAAGGAGTGCGGCGAGACTTCGATCCCCTGCGACGACTGGAGCGAGGCGAGCGCCAGCGCTTGCGCGGAAGCCGCGCCGATCGAGTCGAGAAAGAGGCTCGTCTGGATGGGCACACCCAACGTGGTGGCCGCGGCGTCGACGTAATCGAAGGCGCCGCCGCCGCCCAGCGAGCGCCCGCGAGCATCGTCGATCTTGAGCGCAGCGTATTTCGCAGGGAGCGGGTACCAGATCATCGGCTTGCGATGCGCCCACACGACGCCTCGCCACAGCACGTCGTCGAGCCCGTGCAAGTGACCAATCCCGAGCAGCGGGTGGAACTCGGTGCCGGTCGTGAGGTCTACCTCGTTGTCCCAGAGCTGGTGCGAGACCAGCCACCACACGACTCGTCCGCTGCCGTGGCTGCGCGCCACGAGCGCCGGAATACCGAGCGACGTGGCGAGCACCGTGCCACTGCCGGCAGAGGCAAGCGTCTGGAAGTCGAACCCGCCCCCCGGCCGCGTGAAGTACGTCCGGACGTTGGAATCGTTGGGGTTCGACGGATCGTCGATGCCGGCAGGTTGTTCCGCCAAGATGAAGTGGCTCTGGGGATCGTTGGTGGTGAGCTGCTGAGTGGTCGTCGCTGCGCCATAGCTGGGCCCGCCGAGCAGGGTCTGGAAGCCGGCGCCGTATTCGCTCGCCCATGGGTCGAGGCTCACGAGACCCAAGCCGGCTTGCACCGCCGCCGCGATGGCGGCTTGACCAGCGGCGCCGAGTGCCGAGGCCACGTGCTCTTGCCCGATCACGACCAGATCGGCCGAGGCGAGCAGGCCGGCAGTGACCGATTCGCTCGCGAGATCGACCTCGCGGTACGCGAGCCCCCAGAAGTCGAGCGTGCGCTGGACTCGCTCCGACGCGTATGCCGCGTAGGCGGTGGTGTTCGAGCGATCGACGAGCACCAGCGCAGAATGGTCCTTTTCAGGGCCCACGGCGCTCGCGTCGTCGGCCTCGACGATGTCGTAGTACACGGTGGCGGCGCTGTTGCCGTAGGCCGCCCACGCCGCCCGCTGGCCGAGGTTGAAGGCACTCACGGTGCCGGCGGTCGGCAGGCCGGTACGCGACAACACCCGAACCCCATCGCGGTGGAGCTCGATGCCTGCTGCTGGCGGCGTGGAGCCGCTCCGGTAGCGGATTTCGATCTCGTACCAGCGCCCGGCGACCAGCGCGTCGTCGGAACCCGCGGTTGGTTGGGTGGTCACGACGGTGCCGCTGCCGTCATCTCCCACCACCGCGAGGGTTCCATTGGGTTCCAGCACCACGGAGGCGAGCGGCTTGGTTGGGTCTGTGCCGACCAGACTCGCGAGCTCGAGCCCGATCGGCACGCTGGCGCCAGGCGCGATACGCGTGGCAAAGCGCACGTTGAGCTGGCTTCGCGCTGGTGCCAGGTCGTAGCGCAGGTACGAACGGAGCGCTCCGGCACCACGCTCGACGCGCGCCGCGTGCAGCCCCTTGCGGCGCACGTCGCTCTCGAGTGCCGTAGCCGTGTTGGCACCGTCGAGGACGACGGCACTCGCGCTCGCGAGGGTTCCCCCGTCGAATCCCTCGCGGAGGACGACAGCAGCGTTCGCCGCCGTTCTCGCCAGCGGACCCAGCGTTGCACCCACGACGAGCCCCGCGCCCAGCAGGCGCAGCACCCGGGTCGCGAAGATCGAGCAATTCGCCATCGTGCGCGCGTGCCTGCGAGTCAATCCGTGGGGTGTGAGCGGCTCGAGTCTTCGCTCCGCGAGAAGTTCACGTAGCCCCGTCCGTCCGAATGAACCCAGTCGCGACACGTGTCGCAGAGCGCGACTCCAGCATACGCTCCGCGATCGTGGAGCGCGCGGAGCTCGCGGTAGGCCGATCCGTTCCAGATGTCCGCGAGGCTCTCCCGCACCAGGTTGCCGAGCACGCGTTCGCCGCGATAGTCGGTCGCACACGTCACCACGTCACCGTTCGAAAGCACCAACGTCGCGCGGGAGAGCCAGTGGCATGGCTCGCGCTCGCGATCGGGAAGCGCAGCCGGCACGCTTCCCCCGAAGCTGATGGCCGGAATCGCCATGAGGAAGTCCGGCTCGTCCAGGAGCGCTGCCCACTCGGCCACGAAGCGGCGGCGATCCGCGGGCTCGTGGCCGGCGTCGAGGAAGGCGAGCGTGATCGTGGGGCGGGCGGCGCGACGGGCGCGCTTGTCGGCGAGCAGCTCGCGAACGTTCTTCGTCACCGTCTCGAAGTCGTCCGTGCCTCGCATCGCGAGGTAGCCCTCACGCGTCGACGCGTCGATCGAGATCTCGAGTCGATCCAGGCCCGAATCGAAGAGTGGATCCAGGCGCTCACGCGTGAGGAGCACGGCGTTGCTCGAGAAGCCCACCTCCGGGGCGCCGGCACGCTTGGCGAATGCCACCAAGTCGAAGATCCGCGGATGCAAGAGCGGCTCGCCGAGGAAATGCAGCCACATGCGAGCGCGATGAGCGCCTGCTTCGAGCGCGATCTTCTCGAAGAGCTCGACCGGCATGTGGCGCTTGGTGCGATCCATCGTGGGATGCGTGCAGAAGCGGCACCGCTGGTTGCAGGCACTCGTGGTCTCGACGTGGAGTCGTGCGGGGAATGGCGACGAATCACGCATCGGTGGTGCGTCCGCTTCGAATCACGGCGAGGCTTTCGGGGCCACAGTTGAAGAGCAAGTCGATCGTCGACAGATATGGCACGAACGCTCCGAAACGCTGGGGATACGTGGGGTGTCGATAGTCTTGGTACACGACACCCACGTGCTGCGTCGCGAGCAGCGCCTCGTCGATGTAGTTGCGCCCGGCGGCTCCCTCGAGGAAGGCGCGGCCGCCCAACTCGCGGACGAGGAATGCGATGCGTTCGGTGCGCCGATCGGCACGGAACCCGCGCGCGCGAAACGCGCGCTCGAGCCCGATCTCGCTCGAGCGCACGACCCGCGAGCGAATACCGAGGCGATCGACGATGTAATCGATCACGCGCAAGGTGAGCTCGCCGAGGCGTGTCCACTCGTGGGCGTAGAGCTCCTCGAAGAAGGGCGCGTGCTCGTCGAAGAACGGCGTCGCCGTGTAGCAGTGACGAATCGCCTCCCAGTGCTGCCGGCGCCACGGGTGTCCCGCGGCCACGACGGCGTCGAGGATCGTCGGCGGTGGAGCATCGCTTGCGTGGCGGTGGGCGATGGGGATCGAGAGCCAGGCCGTGCCCTGGGGCGTCTTGATCCGATTGCGCTGCCGCCACGAGCGTCGATCGAAGGGTAGGTCGTCGTAGAGCACGAAGAGGTCGGCGCGGTCCGCCAGCGGACGCACCCCGCGGCGCCGCTCGAGCGGCAC
>CAYVDO010000168.1:10670-11831 GCA_964450125.1 uncultured bacterium | reverse complement strand
CTGATCGAAGAACCCGAGCCAGGGGAGGTAGCCTGGTTGCAGCGCGCCCACGAGCACCCGTCGATCCTCCGCCCCGTGCGAGATCGTGCTCCGCCTGCGAGCGTCCCAGCGCCGGTTCGAGCCCCGTGCGCACGACGCGGCCGGGACACGAGCCGACCCGCGATCTTACCATCGCGATGGACGCGGCGCCCTTGACGCATTTCTGGCGAGATCTGTACCTTTGATCTTTTCACGCGCGCCGCGCCTCGGCGCATTCCCAGTGAGAGGAAGGAAAAACGCATGGATTCACGGCCGTTCCTGTTCACTTCCGAATCGGTGACCGAGGGCCATCCCGACAAGATGGCGGATCAGATCTCGGATGCGGTCCTCGACGCGTTCCTGGCCCAGGATCCGGCGAGCCGCGTTGCGTGCGAGTCGCTGCTCACCACGGGTTTGGTGGTGGTTGCTGGCGAGATCACTTCGCAAGGAAACGTCGACATCCGCGAGATCGCCCGTGAGGTGGTGAACGACATCGGCTACGACCACTCCGACAAGGGATTCGACGGCAACACTTGCGCCGTCATGGTCACGGTCGGCAAGCAGTCGCCCGACATCTCGCAGGGTGTCACCGAAGGCGAAGGGCTCTTCAAGGAGCAGGGCGCTGGTGACCAGGGTCTCATGTTCGGATACGCGTGCGACGAGACGCCGGAGCTGATGCCGGCGCCTATCGAGTACGCCCACCAGCTCGTGGCGGCGCTCTCCAAGGCGCGTCGCAGCAACAAGCTTCCCTACCTTCGCGCGGACGGGAAGTCGCAGGTGACGGTCGAGTACCGCGATGGGCGCCCCGCGCGAATCGACGCCGTCGTGATCTCGAGCCAGCACAGCGAGAAGGTGAAGCACAAGCAGCTCAAGGCCGACATCGAGGAGCTGGTGATCCGCAAGACGCTGCCGGCGCGATTGCTCGACAAGAAGACCAAGATCTACGTGAACCCCACGGGTCGTTTCGTCATCGGTGGGCCGATGGGCGACACCGGCCTCACGGGTCGCAAGATCATCGTCGACACCTATGGCGGCATGGGCCGTCACGGTGGTGGCGCATTCAGCGGTAAGGACCCTTCCAAGGTCGACCGCAGTGCTTGCTACATGATGCGCTACATCGCCAAGAACATCGTTGCCGCCAAG
>CAYVDO010000168.1:0-10660 GCA_964450125.1 uncultured bacterium | reverse complement strand
GACTCGCGCGGAAGTTCAGGTCGCATACGCGATCGGCGTGGCGCGTCCGGTGTCCGTGAAGGTGGACACGTTCGGTACGGGGCGCGTGGACGAAGCGAAGATCGAGAAGGCCGTGCAGGAGGTGTTCGATCTGCGGCCGCGCGGCATCATCGAGGAGCTCGATCTGTTGCGCCCGATCTACCGCAAGACGGCCGCGTTCGGTCACTTCGGTCGGCGTGAGAAGGAGTTCACGTGGGAGCGCACCGATCGCGCCGAGGCGCTGCGCAAGGCCTGCGGCTGAAGCGGTCCCGCCACGCGCGTCGCTTCTCTTCCGAATGCTCGTGACACCGGCGATCGTCGCTGGCCCAACACCGAAACACATCGATCCGAATCACGTCGGGTGCGGCGTCGAGCGCCGCACCCGATCGGTTTCTGGATGAGGGAGGTCCCGTGGAATACGACGTGAAAGACCTGAACTTGGCTCAGCAGGGCAAGCTGCGGATCGAGTGGGCGAACCAGAGCATGCCGGTGCTGAACTCGATTCGCGAGCGTTTCGCCAAGGAGAAACCGCTCAAGGGCACCCGCGTGGCGGCGTGCCTCCACGTGACCACGGAGACCGCGAGCCTGATGCAGACCCTGCAGGTAGGTGGGGCGCAAGTTGCCTTGTGCGCCTCGAACCCACTCAGCACCCAGGACGACGTGGCGGCTTCGTTGGTGAAGGATTCCGGTATCTCGGTCTTCGCCATCAAGGGCGAGGACAAGGACACCTACTATCGCCACCTCAATCAGGCGCTCGACATGAAGCCCCACATGTCGATGGACGACGGCGCGGATCTGGTCTTCGAGATCCACACCAAGCGCAAGGACATCGTCGACTCGATGATCGGCGGTACCGAGGAAACCACCACCGGTGTGATCCGCCTTCGCAGCATGGCCGAAAAGGGCGTGCTCAAGTACCCGGTGATCGCCGTCAACGACGCGATGACCAAGCACATGTTCGATAACCGCTACGGCACCGGTCAGTCCACGGTGGACGGCATGGTGCGCGCCACCAACCGTCTCCTTGCCGGCTCGACGTTCGTGGTCGCCGGTTACGGCTGGTGCGGTCGAGGTCTGGCGGCTCGCGCCCATGGCATGGGCGCCAACGTCGTCGTCACCGAGATCGACCCGATGCGGGCGCTCGAGGCGGTGATGGACGGCTACCGCGTGATGTCGATGAACGACGCGGCGCGAGTCGGCGACTGGTTCTGCACCGTGACGGGCGACATCCACGTGATCCGCAAGGAGCATTTCGAGCGGATGAAGGATGGCGCGATCGTCGCGAACTCCGGTCACTTCAACGTCGAGCTGGACCTCGAGGCGCTCGCGTCGATGGCCAAGAAGCGCCGCATCATCCGCGAGTTCGTCGAGGAATACACGCTCAAGGACGGCCGGCGCATCAACGTGCTCGCGGATGGCCGCCTCGTGAACCTGGCGAGCGCCGAAGGACATCCTTCCAGCGTGATGGACATGAGCTTCGCGAACCAGGCGCTGTCGGCCGAGTACATGGTGAAGAAGGGCAAGAGCCTGGCCACCAACGTGTACTCGGTGCCCGTCGAGATCGACCGCGACATCGCCCGGATCAAGCTGCGCGCCATGGGCGTTCGCATCGACCGTCTCACGGCAGAGCAGCGCAAGTATCTGTCGTCTCACGACATGGGCACCTGAGCCCGCCGTCGTTCGTCGTTCCGGGTGATCGCTCGAGTCGCGGTCACCCGCTGCCGCCGACCCCTCGGCGGTTCGAGTTCGGATGCACGTCGATCGTTCTCGCGATCCACTACCGCGGCGAGCCGGAAACGGCTCGCCGGCTTCCGTCTGGCACGACGCCAGCGCGCACTGACCGCACTCGCGCGCTGCGCTGAAGGAGGTTTCCCGTGTCCGGTCACTCCAGATGGGCGACCATCCGTCGCAAGAAGGCCTCGATCGACGCCAAGCGCGGCAAGGTCTTCACCAAGATCATCAAGGAAATCACGGTGGCCGCGCGCATCGGCGGCGGTGATGCCGGCGGCAATCCGCGCCTCAGGCTGGCGCTTGCCAATGCCCGCGGCGTGAACATGCCGCAGGACACGATCACGCGCGCGATCAAGAAGGGCACCGGTGAGCTGGAGGGCGTGTCGTACGACGAGGTGTCGTACGAAGGGTATGGCGCGGGCGGCACGGCGTTCATCGTCGATGTGGTGACGGACAACCGCAATCGCACCGTGGCGGAGATCCGCCACATGTTCACGAAGAATTCCGGGAATCTAGGCGAGACGGGCTCAGTCGGCTGGATGTTCGAGCGGCGCGGGCAGTTGCTCGTCGATCCAGCCCTCGACGAGGACCGCGTCACCGAGTTGGCGCTCGAAGCGGGTGCCGAGGACGTGCGAAAGCCAAGCGAGGGCGGCGAGTGGCAAGTGCTCACCGCACCCACCGACCTCGATTCCGTTCGGCAGGCGTTCGAGGCCGCCGGAATCACGCCTTCGACCGCCGAGCTCGCGCGCATACCCAAGGACACGATCAAGCTGAGCGGTGCGCAAGCAGCGCAGGTGCTGCGCTTGTTCGAGGCGCTGGAAGACCACGACGACGTCCAGAAGGTGCATGCGAATTTCGAGATCGCCGACGAAGAGATGGAGCGCTTGGCCGCAGAATCCGCCTGAGGCGCGCGACCGGCGCGGTCGAGGGTCCGCGCGCGATGCGTGATCTCCGGGCGGCGGTGACGGGTTGGGGCGACGAGAGCGTCGTTGCGCATCTTCGGAATCGACCCGGGCACCCGCGCGCTAGGATTCGGCGTGATCGACGTGCGTGGCGGCGTCGCGCGTCACGTCGCCCACGGTACGGTTCGTGCGACCGAGTCCGCGCCACTTCACGAGCGCCTGGCGTCGATCCGCAGCGGCCTAGTGGCTGCGGTCGAGGCGCACGCACCCAACGTGGTGGCCGTGGAAGGTCTTTTCTACGCCCGCAACGTCAAGAGCGCTCTGACGCTAGCCCACGCCCGAGGAGTCGCGCTCGAAGTGGCCGCAACCCACCGGGTGCCGGTGGTCGAGTATTCTCCGATGGAGATGAAGCGAGGCGTGGTGGGCTACGGGCGCGCCACGAAACTTCAGGTAGCAAGAATGGTTCAGCGCTTGTTGGCTCTCCCCTCTGCGCCGCCCGCCGATGCGGCGGACGCGCTCGCGCTGGCGATCTGTCACGCACACGCGGTTCGGCTCGGCGTGTTACGCACGCGCCGCGGGAAGCTCGAGCGATGATTGCCCGGCTCGCGGGCACGGTGGTCGAGCGCGGTTTGGAGGCGGTCGTGCTCGATGTAGGCGGTGTCGGGTTCCAGGTATTCGTCTCGACGGGCACCCTCGCGGACTTGCCCGAGTGCGGCGAGCAGGCCGTCGTCCACGTGCACACGCTGGTGCGTGAGGATGCGATTCAGCTCCACGGATTCAGCACCACCACCGAACGCGAGCTCTTTCGCACGCTGCTCAAGCTGAGTGGCATCGGACCGAAGAACGCCATGCACATTCTCTCGGGTATGCCGCTCGGCGCGCTGGTTCGCGCGATCGCCGCCAGCGACGTCGACCGGCTGGTTCGGCTTCCCGGCGTGGGTCGCAAGACTGCCGAGCGGCTCGTGCTCGAGCTGCGCGACCGCGTCGCGGCGTTCGTAGGCGAGGACGGCACCGCGTCGAACACCGGCGCCCCTCTGCCGGGCGTTCAGGCACGCGAGACCCTCGACGCCTTGCTGCGGCTCGGTCTGCCCCGTCCCAAGGCGGAGCGAGCGGTGCGCGCGCTGGCCCAGCGATTCCCCGTCGATGCACCCATTCAAGAATGGATTCGCGAGGCATTACGCGAGGTTGGGGCTGGATGAGGGGGCGGGGCTGGTGCGCGAACTTGTGATTGAACTTTGCCCGGTGCAGCACTAGACTCGCCAGCGACTTCGGTGCTCGAGCGCATGACTTGGTGGTCGATCCTCCGGTGGTATCTGGTTTTCGACGCGGTGTGCTTTCTGCTCGTCATGGCTCTCTTCTGGTACGAGAGCCGCAACTGGAAGTGAGCTGAACAGGATTCGCGGCCAACCGAGGTCTCGCGAAGACCGCGACGTCGCATTCGCCTCTCGTTCCACTTCCCGTCACGACAGCCGTGGTAGTGGTCACGCGGAATCACTTTCCCATGCTCGTGAGTACTCGATGCTTGATGCGGTGCGTTATGAATGGATCATGCGGAGGCTGCGCGTGACCGAGATCGCCCTGCGCATCGGGCCGAGCCACTCGCCCCACCACGTATCCACGACCGGGACGGCACGGCCCGGCGACGGGAGCGTGTCATGATCATCGATGCGATTCTCGGTCTCTTCTCCAACGATCTCGCGATCGACCTCGGGACGGCCAACACCCTCGTCTATCTCAAGGGCCAAGGCATCGTGTTGTCGGAGCCATCCGTCGTTGCGGTGCATCGCAACGGCCGTGGCCCGGGCAAGGTGCTGGCAGTCGGTAAGGAGGCGAAGAAGATGCTGGGGCGGACCCCCGGCGATATCGTCGCCATCCGACCGATCAAAGACGGGGTGATCGCCGACTTCGACGTCACCGAGCAGATGCTCAAGCACTTCATCTGGAAGGTGCACAATCGCAAGACGCTGGTCCGGCCTCGCATCATCATCTGCGTTCCGTTCGGTGTGACGGAGGTCGAAAAGCGCGCGGTGAAGGAGTCGGCGGAGGCAGCCGGGGCGCGCGAGGTCTACATGATCGAGGAGCCCATGGCGTCCGCCATCGGGGCCGGGCTGCCGATCACCGAGGCCTCGGGCAACATGATCGTGGACATCGGTGGCGGTACCACCGAGGTGGCCGTGATCTCGCTCTCGGGCATCGTCTTCTCGAAGTCGATTCGGATCGCCGGCGACAAGATGGACGAGGCGATCATCCAGGCGATCAAGCGGAAGTACAACTTGCTCATCGGGGAACGCACTGCCGAATCGATCAAGATATCGATCGGCCGCGCGGTTCCCGAGGGGGAGGATGCGTACATGGACGTGAAGGGGCGCGACCTGGTCGCAGGAATCCCCAAGACGGTCACCGTGTCCGCTCTCGAAATTCAAGAATCGCTGCAGGAACCGCTCAACGCGATCATCGAGGCGATCCGTCTCACGCTGGAGCGGACGCCGCCCGAGCTGGCGGCCGACATCATGGACAAGGGCATCGTGCTGGCCGGCGGCGGGGCGCTGCTGCGCGGTCTCGACCAGCTCATTCGCGACGAGACGGGTTTGCCGGTGATGGTGGCCGAGGACCCGCTCTCGGCTGTCGTGCTTGGCTCCGGCAAAGCCCTGGACGAGCTCGATCTGCTTCGCAAAGTCGCCATCGGTCATTGACCGACGCATCCCCGCTCTGCGGGTAGCGCGTCAGCCGCGCGCAGCCGGATTCTCCGGCGCGACGCGCGCGGCTTTGCTGCAGCCGCGCACCCGTCAATCCGGTAGATAACCGAACAATTGCAGTGACTTGCGCCCGTTTCTAGCCGTTGCTTCTTAGCTCCGGTGACGGTTTTCGTTGCTTGGTAGCGTCCACGCCGCTACAATATTTGTGCCGCGGGGAAGAACCCCTGATAAGGGGCGTCTTCTTTGAGGATTCCCGGTGGGCGCCGAGGCGGGATCTCGGCCCCGGCGAAAAGGGAAGGAGTGAGCCGCGTGGAAGGACTCATCGGCATCCATCGGATCGTCGTTCACGAACCCAAGGTGTCTGCGAACCGCATTCGCATCGGCTACAGCCTGGTGCGACGCGGTACGAAGACGGAGACTCTGACTTACGACTTGCGCTTCGATCAGGACGTCCTCAGCACGGACTCCGAGGTCGATGCCGCGCTGGCGCGAATGGTCGGTCTGCAGCCGCTGGTCAACATGGGGCTCTTTGCCGAGCGTATCGAGACCGAATTCCCGCTGGATCCGCTCGACGTCGCGTTCCTCGAGCAGCTCATCCGCGCCATCAGCAAAGAGATCTTGATCAATCGTGTCCTCGACCCCCACCACGCCGTGGTAGCCGAGCGCGATCGCCCGGCCTTTCGCAAACGCAAGACCTACGCCGACGTGGTACTCGCCGCGCCGACCCAACCGCCTGGACGCATCGGCAGCCGCAGCGCGCCCGATTCGGTGGGGGTTCTGGTCACCGCGGCGCCGGAGGCGTTGCTCAACGCGGCGGTGTTCCGCGACATCGGTGCTCCGGTCGCAGGCTTGCTCGTCGCGACTGGCGGTGCCGATCAACGCGCTGCCGAGGACGTCGCCGCCCGGCTGAGCGGCCCTGCGTTTCCGGTGTTTCAGGTGTCGTCGAACCTCGACGCGGTGTTGCTCGCCCTCGCCGAGCACGTCCGTGTGATTCACAGCGGACCGCTCGCCAAGCGCCACCGCGGACGTTTCGCCTGCTACGTTCGCGGAGCCTCGATCTTTGCGCTGCTTCCGCTGCTTCGCGCCCGCGGGATCGGCCTTCTCGCGCTACCGGATCGCTATCCCGGTCGGTTGCCGGAACCGTTCCACGGCGCGTCGCACTACGGCGGGCGCTACGAGCACACGCGTTACTTCCACGACTTGCTGACTCGCTACCTCCTCGAGCGCGGTCCCAGCATCGACGTCTTCAGTCCGCTGGCTCCGCTCGGGGAGATGGCCGTGCTTCGCGTGCTGGCACGCGGCTTTCCCGAATGGCTCGGCCACTGGATGCCGTGTCCCACGCCCAAGATCACCACTCGCAAGGTGTCCGCGTGCGGCGAGTGCGACGCGTGTCGCCGCACCGCTGCGCAGCTCTTGAGCATCGAGATCGATCCCTCGCGCGTCGGTCTCGGCGCCGCCGCATTGAAGGCTTTGTTTCGTGACGGGCTCAGCACACCCGAGAGCGACCCGGAAGTGGTCGACGAAGTGCGGGTCCGGCTGGCTCGGTTTGGGTGGATGCTCGGAAACGGCAGCGGCAACGGAGGACACGCCCCCACCCATCGACGCGAGGTCGAACGCCTTCGATTCGACAACCGCATGACCTTCATCGACACGATTCCCAAGCGACATCGCGCACGGTTCTATCGGCGGTTGCTCGAGTTCATCCCGGGTGCCCTCATCTGGACCGGTGATGAGTGGACCGATTTCGACCTGCTGGCCTCGAAGGAAATCGAGCGGGAGAAGGTCTTGTTCGCACCTTCGCTGGCGAACGCTGCCTGAGCACGGGGAGCCGCACGCCGCAAGCACCGGCACGCTGCGTGGGGCCCACACTCGTGTCCAATCGCCCGGTTGACGACGACGCGGCGCATTCAGTATCTAAGGCCGGCTTGCGCGACTTCTGTGGGGGATCGTCTAGCGGCAGGACGCTGGGTTCTGGCCCCAGTAACCGAGGTTCGAATCCTCGTCCCCCAGCCAGATGCACGGCGGTGAGACGCCGTGACTCGAGAGGGCTGCGATTGGATCAGAATCGCAACCGCGGGCGACACGAGGGGAACCAAACGATCCGAAACGCGTTCGATCGGCGCCCGACGATTCGAGCGAAAAACGAGAGCACAGCGTACGTACCGAGTCGCATCGGTCCCATCGTCTAGCGGTTAGGATGTCGGCCTCTCACGCCGGAGACACGGGTTCGAGTCCCGTTGGGACCACCACTTCAACCATCGTCGAGCTGCTGACCTCTTCGTGGAAGCAACCGCTTCGCGGTCGTGCATGACACGACCAGCCGCTCGACTCCAGCGACGCTGCTGGCGCACACCTCGACGGGCGAGCCGATCGCGACTCGCGGCGTTCGCCGGGGTGTGGCTGTTGGTGACGCTGGGCGGTGCCGGGTCCGCACGAGCGCGCGTGGACGCCCAGACGTTCCATCCGGTGTTCGACGGAAACGGCTGGATTGGGACGAGCTCGACCGCCACGTTGCCGCAGGGTGTGTTCGGATTCGGTGCCTTCTTCAGTTACGCGATGGATCCGATTCAAAGCGAGAGCGCAGTCGGTGCGGGTAGCAGCGGCAACGCCGTCACCACCGACCTGGTCACGGTGGATCTCCTGGCCGCGGCGGGGCTCCTTCCCGGTTGGGACATCGGCATCGATCTGCCGCTTTCGACCATCCGCAACGTGGCCTTCGCCCGGGATCTCGACGAGTTCACGTTCGGCATGGGTGACGTTCGTCTCGGCAGCAAGGTGACGCTCGTGGAGCGTGCAGCAACTGGGGCCGGGCTTGCCCTTCGTGGCGAAGTCACGATCCCGAGTGGCGACACCAAGAACTTCCTCGGCGAGGAGGGTGTGACGTTCTCCCTCGGCGCGGTCGGCGAGCTAGCGTTGGGGCCTCTCGATGGTGCGCTCGATCTTGCCTATCTCTACCGCAGCGAATCCGAAGGGCTGGGTGACGCGGCCACGTTGCGCGCCGCCCTCGCATGGCCGATTCCGTCGCTCGCGCTGACGCCGGTCGTCGAGCTTCGCGGCTCGTCCACCTTCGATGGCTTTTTCTCGGACGAGGAAGCCAGTCCGATCGAAGCGCTGGTGGGCGCACGCTGGGTGGTCGGTGAATCGTGGTTCGAGCACGCGGGGCTCGCCAACAGCGGCCTCGCGCTCACCACCGGCGTCGGCTTCGGGTTGAATGCGGGGATCGGTAGTCCCGAAGTGCGCGCGCTGTTCGGCATCTCGCCCGTGGTGGCACGCCCCGCGGACGTGCCGAGGGAAGCTACGCCCAGCGCGACGCTCAGCGCCGAGCCTGACGTCGAAGTCGAAGCCGAGCCGGAGAACGATCGAGACCGAGACGGCGTTGCCGACGACGTGGACGTCTGTCCCGGGTTGCCTGAGACCCGCAACTCCTACCTCGACGACGACGGTTGTCCCGACGCTCCGGCTCGCGCGGAGCCGGTCCCTCGTGAGCTCGCGCCGATCGCACCGCTGCCGCTCGCCAGCTCACGGGCACCGCTCGACGCGTATCCGCCGATCCACTTCGAGTCTGCGCGCGGTACGCCCGACGCGGACTCGCGAATCACCATCGAGCGGCTGGCGCATGCGCTCGAGGTGGATCGATCGCTGCGCGTGCGGCTGACGGGCCACTCGGATGCCTCGGGTGATGCGGACGCGAACCGGACCCTGTCTCGCGAGCGCGCCGAGCAGGTCCGGCGCAAACTGCTCGAGCTGAGCGGCGTGAGGCAGAATCGGGTGATCGCGGAAGGCCGTGGCGACGAAGAGCCGGTCGCGAGCAACGCTGATGCGCTCGGGCGGGCGCGCAACCGACGTGTCGAGATCGAGCTGATCCGGCCCGAGTAGCTCGAGCAGCCGAACCGAGGGTGGCCGTAGCCGCGGTGACCGGCTAGGTTGCCTGTGTTCTCGCGACTACGGGATTTTGCCGAGAGAGGTTCGTCCGCCCATGAGCCCAAGCTCGCGCGCGTCCGCGGCGGATTCCCAGGGCGAGTTCCTGGTCGAAGCCGGCGATTTGCTCGACCGCATCAACGCCAAGCTCCTCTCTTTGGCCGCTCTCGAGACGGGCCAAACCGCAGCTCCCGACGTTCTCAACGACATCTTTCGTGCCGCGCACAGCTTGAAGGGGCTTGCCGGGATGTTCGGATTCCCGGTGGTTTCGAGCTTCAGCCATCAGCTCGAGAGCTTGCTCGACAGCTTGCGGTTCGGGCGCCTGTCGCTCGGGCGCGACGTTCTGGACGTGCTCTTCGATGGTGTCGAGCTGTTGGCGTCGTTGCTCGAGAAGCGCGCGACCGGTCCTGGCGCGAATGCGAGTGTCGCCGAGCTCGAACGGCGCATCGCGACCCTTCGCGAGGGCGAACGCGACATCGACCGCGGCGCCGTCTTCGCGCGGTACGCGGTCGATCCCAACCTGATCGGGGTGCTCTCCGAGTACGAGCAACACCGTCTCGCGGAGAACCTCACCGCCGTGGAGCGAGGCGTGTGGCAGGTGGCGGTCAGCTTCGACCTCATGACGTTCGACACCGGCCTCCTCGAGACGCTGGAGAGCCTACGTCGCGTGGGCGAGGTAATCGCCTCGGTGCCCGACTCCGAGGCCATGGCTGGTGACCGCATCGGCTTCAAGATCCTGGTCGGGGCACGGCTTGGCGGAGGAGAGGCCGACACCGCGCTGGCGGGGGACGGGCGGAAGATCACGCGGCTGCACGTGCCCGTGTCACAGCCGACCGTCGCTGCTCAGCCCGTCGCCGAGGCACCGGGACGATCGCTCGAGGACGTGCGTCGAGGCCCGGCGACGAAGGCGGACGAGCCGCGTGGCGGTAGTGAGCCCGAAGCGATTCGCGTCGACCTGCCGCGCCTCGACACCATGCTCAATCTCGCCGGCGAGCTGCTGCTCAGCCGTTCCGAGATCGGGCGCATCGCCGAGGATGCGCGCACCGGTGCGATCTCGCGTACTCTCGGCGACGAGCTGTGGCGTGCGAGCCAGCTCCTCGAGCGGCGACTGCGCACCCTCGAGGAGCTCATCCTCGACATCCGCATGGTCGCGCTCGATCGGCTCTTCGAGCGCTTGGCGCGGACGGTGCGCCGCGTCGCTCGTGATCTCGGCAAAGAGGTCGAGCTGGCGACCGCCGGCGCCGATACTCGGCTCGACAAGCGTGTGGTCGAAGGGCTGGCCGACCCGCTGATGCACCTCATCCGCAACGCGATCGATCACGGCCTCGAGACGGCGGAGCAACGGACCGCCGTCGGCAAGGACCGCACGGGGCGGGTCCGGCTCGAGGCGCGTCA
>CAYVDO010000167.1:1666-15904 GCA_964450125.1 uncultured bacterium | reverse complement strand
ACGCTCAAGTTCATCCAGGAGCTCAATCTGGACGTGGCGGGAGAGTTCCTGGTGATGGCGGCCACGTTGCTCCACATCAAGTCGCGGATGCTGTTGCCGACGCCGCCCAACGACGACGGCTCCGCCGATGCGGGGCCTGACCCGCGCGCCGAACTGGTGCAGGCGCTACTCGAGTATCAGCGCTTCCGTCTCGCCGCCGATCAGCTCGCCACGCGGCCGTTGCTCGGGCGCGACGAGTTCGTGAGGGGAGGTCTCGGTCAGGATCCGCTCGGCGACGCGCCCGAGCCGCGGGTCGCCGCAGGCATTCTGGATCTGGTGGGTGCGTTTCGCGGCCTCTTGGAGCGGTTGGTCGGTACCGACGCGCACCAGGTGTTCCTGGAGTCGGTGAGCCTCACCGATCGAATCAACCAGTTGCTCGAGCTGCTTCCGCCCCAGGGCTCGATCCTCTTCGAAGACCTGTTTCGTCCCTTCTACGCCGACGCCAGGCCGGGCACGCAGCGCTACGAGTTGGTGGTGACGTTCCTGGCGATCCTGGAGCTGGTGCGGATTCGGCTGATACGCGCCGCGCAGGAGCGAGCCTTCGGACCGATCGTGATCGAGCGATGCATCACCCTGGACACCGACGAGGCGGCGCGCGTTGCGGAAGAGATCGCGCGCATCGAGGAGCCGTGACCACACGCGACCCATCCGAGGACGACGCGGTCGCCGAACCAGGAACGGCCGAGTCGCTGGCCGAGCGGTCCACGACCGACGACTCGCCAGTCGTCGACGTCAGCGCCGAGCCGCCGCCGCGTGACGACGCGGAGACGCGCTTCGAGCAGGCCGATGCCGAGGCGACGAGCGATCCGTCTCCAGCTGCCGAGGTTTTCGCCGATCCGCGGGCCCGTGACGTAGCCGCCGAGTTGGTGGATGAGGTCGAAGCGTCTCAGGAGCCGGAACCGGCTGTCGACCGAGGCATCGTCGAGGCGCTGCTTTTCGCCGCCGACGAGCCGCTCACGCCTGCGCAGCTCAAGAAGGCACTCGGACGCGGTGACTCGAGCGAGGTCCGAACCGTGTTGGAAGCGATTCGCGCCGAGCTCGACGATCGGCGCGCGGGATTCGCGTTGGTCGAGGTCGCCGGCGGATACCAATTCCGCACCCGGCCCGAGTACGCGAGCTGGATTCGCCTGCTTCGTTCGGAGAAACCGGCGCGGTTGTCGAAGCCGGCGCTCGAGACGCTCGCGGTGGTTTCCTACAAGCAGCCCATCACCCGAGCCGAGATCGAGGCGATTCGGCGGGTGGACACAGGAGCCGTGCTCAAGACTTTGCTGGATCGACGTCTCGTCAAAGTCGTGGGAACCAAGGACGTGCCGGGGCGCCCCGTGCTCTACGGCACCAGTCGCGAGTTCCTCGAGGTGTTCCGACTCAAGAGCCTACGCGAGCTGCCGACGCTCAAGGAGATCCGAGACGTTGCCGCTGAAATGGGCGATGCTCTCGACGTGCCCGGTGAGCTGTTGCCCGAGGGGCTCGGTGCGATGCTGGCGCGCGACGAAGTGAGCACCCCCGAGACGTTGGAGGGCGAGCCCCCGGTCGCCGCGGGCGAGGAGCTCGCCGAAGTGCAGGAGGCGCTCACCGCCAGCCCCCACATCGATACGGAGGAAGCCTCGGGCTCGCCCGAGGACGAACCAGCGCCTAGCCCGCCGTCTCCGGCGGCCGAGGAGGACTGACGACATGATCAACGAGACCGCCGGCATCACGACCTCACTTCGCCATCCTCGTCCGGACGAGCTGGACGATCTCGTCCCGTGGCTCGTCGCACCTCGCTCGCTCGATGACGAGGAGGAGGCCGAGGAAGAGGACGAGGAAGAGGACGACGGCGAGGAGGAGTTCGCCGAAGACGATTTCGACGATGACGACGTCGACGAGGACGACGACGGGGACTTCGACGAGGACGACTTCGACGACGATGACGAGGACGACGAAGACGAAGACGAAGAGGACGAGGATCTCGACGACTGGGAGGACGAGGACGAGTGATCGTCTCCACCGGCTGCAGCGCGAGAGCGGATGCTCGTGCGCCGCTCGGGGTCGAGGGGCGATCGCTCTGCGCCACGGCAGCGCGAAGCGGTAACGCGGTGTGCTCCTCACGATGGAGGATCCGCCGCGGTGGCGGCGGATACCCGTAAGCGATGCCGCTCGAGCGAATCCAAAAGGTGCTCTCTCGAGCCGGCGTGGCGTCGAGGCGCGAGGCCGAGCGGCTGCTCCTGGCTGGCCGCGTCAGCGTGAACGGCGCGATCGTGCGCCGTCTGGGCACCAGCGTCGATCCGACACACGATCGCATCGCGGTCGACTCGAAGCTGCTCGCTCAGGTCACGCGCGAGCCAGTGGTGCTGGCGCTCCACAAGCCACGCCGGGTGGTGACGACGCTAGCCGATCCGGAGGGTCGCACCACGATTCGCGATCTTCTGGCTGGATACGACCGTCGCGTCTATCCCGTGGGGCGACTCGATTGGGACGCCGAAGGCCTGGTATTGCTCACCGACGACGGTGAGCTCGCGCATCGCCTCATGCACCCGTCGTACGAGGTGCCGCGTACCTATCGAGTGAAAGTGCGCGGGCGCGTGGCGGCAGATCTGCCGCGCCGGCTCGCTGCCGGAGTTCGCCTAGCGGATGGGCCGGGTCGAGCCGACACGACCCACATCGTCTCGGTGCTGGAGAAGAACTCGTGGCTGGACGTCACCGTGCGCGAGGGCAGGCACCATTTCGTGAAGCGGCTGCTCGAGGCGCACGGACACCCGGTGTTGCGAATTCAGCGGATTTCCTACGGCCCGGTGCGGCTGGGGAGCCTCGCCGTGGGGCGCTGGCGCCGACTCGACGAGCACGAGATCGCGACTTTGCGAGCGCTGGTCGATCGCGAGCCGACGGACGCGAAGCCGATCGAGCGGGGCACCGCCGCGCCGCGCCGGTCCGCGCGCGCCGCACGGCCCTCGCGCGCGCCGACTACATCGACAGCAAAACGCCGCGCAGCGAATCGAAGCTCGCCGCCGGCTCGACCGCGCAAAGGGGCCACGTCTCGCCCGCGATCCTGAGCGCGGCACATCCCGGCGGTGGCGTCTCAGCCGTGCTCAACCCCGTCGGCGCCTCCGGATGCGTCGGGTGCCACCGCAGCACATCGCCTGAGGCGTCGAAACCTGCGACGGTCGGCAGCGGCAAGTACTGCTCGCCGGTGCCCGTCGTCAGCCAGGTTGCGGCCTTGACGATCAGGTAGCGGTGCCGCCACGCGTGATGCCGCGCGAAGCGCGCGAGCAGCGCTCGTTTCCATCGATCCACTCCGGGCTCCGTGCCGGCAACGAGCAGCACCGAGCGCGGGGCAGGTTCGCTGCGCTCGATCGCGTCGATCCACGCGTTGACGCTCGCGGCCCGGTCGGATTCCCGTCGC
This sequence comes from uncultured bacterium, assembly GCA_964450125.1. Lineage (GTDB taxonomy): Bacteria > JADJOY01 > JADJOY01 > JADJOY01 > JADJOY01 > JADJOY01. The sequence goes on along the minus strand of CAYVDO010000167.1, from coordinate 12,486 downwards.
TCGGGCGCTGCGCGCTCCAGATGGAAGGCGACGCTCGCCAGCAACGCGGCCGCCACTCCGAAGGTGCTCACGACCCGCGCCCAGCCGGGATCGATGCTCGCCCACAGGCTGGCGACCAGCAACGCGAATCCCGCGCTCGACAGGTAAAGCAGGTGGCCGCTCTCCGGTCCCTCCCAGCTCGTGAACGGGAAGATCATCCCCATCGGTGCGACCACCCAAATCAGCGCTGCGGCTGCGACGCCGCGGTGCCGGCGCCCCGCCACGAGCGCAGTCGAGAGCCACAACGTGGCGGCGACGACCACCCACGGCGCGAGCCGCGCTTCTGGGTCTTTGTCCCACACCGGCAGCAGCAGGTTCCGAGGAAGGTCACGGAGGAAGGCGGCGGCGACGCGGCCCACGTGCAGCCCGTCCGCAAAGAGTCCGAACTCTCCCCACGGATGTCCAGGCCGAGGGCGTCCGGAAGTGGGATCCAAGAGCAACTCGCCGAAGGCCAGAGAGCCTTGCAGCGCCGGAACGACGAGTGTCGGTGCGACCGCGTACGCGGTCGTTCGCAGACGGGCTCCGATCGGGCGCGTCGGAGCCACTGCATCGTCCAGGTCGAGCCCCACCGCCAATGCTCCCACCACGAGCGGGAGCGTGAAGGCGAGATCGCGCGTGAAAACGAGAACGAGCAGTATCGCCCAACGCGCCGCCATCGAGGTGCGCCGCGCGCCAGGTAGCCAGAGGAGCAGCGCGCTCAGATAGAGCACCCCGAGCGTGAGCTCCGGCAAGCCGGTCGGATCACGCACCAGCGGCCGCGAGAGCGGGCCGAGCGCAAACACGAGAGCGGCCACGAGCGCCGCCGCGCGCGAGAGCCCGAGGCGTCCAGCGAGTTGCGCGAGCAGGATGGCCGTAGTGCCGTGGAAGGCGATGTGGAAGATCCGGTACCCCGGTGCCCAGCCCTGGAACAGTCCATCCTCGGCTGCCCACACACCGAGATGAAGCGAGCGAATGAACATCCCGGGGTGGCCGCTCAGATATGACCACGCGGTGTTCGCCGCAGACGACCAGCCGAGGCGCTCCCACTGCCGAACCAGGATCAGGTGGTACCAGTCCTCGGGATCGAGAAACTCGAGGTCGAGGGTCGGGACGTAGGCCACGAGTAGCGCCACCACGATCGGACCGAGCACGGATGGTGCGAATTGCACTCCCGTCGATGTGGCAGCCTTGCCGGCGCGTGGCGCGGCAAGGCGCAGTCCGCACGCGGCAATCGTCAAGCACGCGACGACCGGCCACGGCGCGAGTCGGAAGGTGTGGGCGTATCCACTGGATCCGGCCGCGTGCCCGAGCCAGGCGAGCCAGATCGAAAGGGCACCGAGGCCCAGTGTCGCCACGGTGAGCGCAACGCGGTGCGCTTGCGTCTCGGTCGGTCGGGATTTCGGCACGAGACGTTGTGAGGCGGGCGGACACGTGCGGGACGGAAGTGTAGCCAACTGCTTCGGTGCGGAGCGGATTCGATCGCGAGGCGGCGTGCGGCGCGCCCCTCGACGGTGCTCGACTCGAGGTGTCGGATGTCGTCCGGCCGCGGAGATCGCCTGCGGCATCGCCGGCTCGCGTTGACACGGTCGCGGAGCCTCCATACACTTGCGCCTCACGTTGCGGGGTGGAGCAGTCTGGTAGCTCGTCGGGCTCATAACCCGAAGGTCCCTGGTTCAAATCCAGGCCCCGCTACCACGTCGAGCCCCTGGATCCGTCGGATCCAGGGGCTCTCTTCTATTTCTCGACTCGTGCCGCGGGCGGCGGCGGTGACGACGCGCGGGTGGCGTCGATGCTTCCAATCGGTGAGTGCTGATTTACAATCGGCGCCTCGTGGGTGACCGATGAGCACGAGCCTGATCGTTCCGACTGACCCGCTCGACGACGGCGCCGAGCGACTGACCGGCGCTCCCCAGTCGCGGGTCCTCGTCGTGGACGACGAGGCGGCTGCCCGCAGGCTGTTCGCGCGCGTGCTGGGGCGCGCAGGTTATGCGGTCGAAGCCGTCGAGTCGGCGGAAGCGGCGCTGTCGCGCATCGACGATGCGCAGTTCGACCTCCTGCTTTCGGACGTGCGACTCGGAGGCATGAACGGCATCGAGCTTTGCCGAGAGGTTCGACGCCGCAAGCCGACGATGTTGCTCGTTCTCATCACCGCGTTCGCCGCTCTGGACGACGCGGTGGCCGGAATGCACGAGGGCGTGCGCGACTACGTGACCAAGCCGTGCTCGCCCGAGCACCTGTTGCACGTGGTTCGACGCGCGTTGCACGAACGAGACCTGGATCGCGAGAATCAGCGGCTGAAAGAGAAGCTCGTCGAGCGTGAGGGGCTCAGTCGCATTCTGGGGGAGAGCGCGGCCATTCGTGCGGTGCGAGACCAAGCCAAACGCTCGGCACGGACCGGGGCGCCGGTCTTGATCCAAGGGGCGAGCGGCGTCGGCAAGGAGCTGGTCGCGCGCGCCATACACGTCCTCAGCAACCGAGCAGCGAACGCGTTCGTGGCCGTGAACGCCAGCGCAGTATCCCAGAGCCTGTTCGAACGCGAGCTCTTTGGGCACGTGAGAGGCGCGTTCACCGGCGCGCACGACGACGCGCCCGGGCTCTTCGATGCGGCCGACGGCGGGACGCTCTTTCTCGACGAAATCGGCGAGCTCAAGCTCGAGCTCCAGCCCAAGCTCCTACGCGTGCTCGAAGAACGGGAGGTCGTTCCCGTCGGCGGAGTGCGCCCGCGGTCCGTCGATGTACGGCTGATCGCAGCCACCAACCGCGATCTCGAGGCGGACGTTCGAGCCAACCGTTTTCGGCGCGACCTCTACTACCGCCTCAACGTGGTCTCCATCCGCGTCCCGTCGCTCGCCGAGCGACGGGAGGACATCCCGCTACTCGCCCAGCACTTTCTTCGAGAAGCCGCACAGCGTCAGGAGCGCGAGCTAGTCGGCATCACTCCGGATGCGCAGGCGGCTCTGGTCGGCCGGTCGTGGCCGGGAAACGTGCGCGAGCTTCGGAATCTGGTCGAGCGTGCAGCGGTGTTCGCGCATGGGTCGACGATCACCCGCGCCGATCTCGGCGCCCCTGGTTACCGGGAAGCGCCCGAGCGGGTTGCGGACGGCTCGGAGCCATATCCCTTCGAGGATTTGACGCTAGAGGCGGTCGATCAGATTCACATTCGGCGAGTGCTCGAGTCGTGCCACGGCAATCGAAGCCGGGCCGCCGAGATCCTAGGGATCAGCCGTTCGACGCTTTGGCAGAAGCTGAAGGAGGAAGTCGAGTGAAGGAATGGAGGGGGGGGCTGCCGTTGGCGGTTTGTGGCTGTTCACTTTTCGACCACTTTCGCAACTGCAGTGTTCAGTTCTCAAACTGCCGTGCGAGATGCGTTCCCCGCGCTGTGATGGCTGCGTCTGGTCAGACCGCCACGTGCCCCCTAACATGCTGAAATCCATTGGTGTTTGAGCCCACAGCCGTGCGTCGGCCGTGCGGTGCTGCCCGCTCCGCCTTGGAACGTCAGTTGCACACGCCTACCATGTTGAAGGGCACAGATCAGCCTATCGCACGGGCGGAGGGGCCGATGTTGGTTCTTGAGAGATCGAACGCCTCACACGGAGGTGGCACCAACCGGTGGCCAGCGGAGCTGCACCGAGCGGGCAAGCTGTTCGAAGTGATGCGCGGTGATCGGATATACGCCGAGGGCGATGACGCCGATGGCATCTACTTTTTGGTGACCGGTGGGTTGAAACTCATGCGTCGAATGCCCCAACGCGGAGATTTCATCCTAGATCTGGTTTGGCCAGGCGGTCTGTTCGGCGAGGAGGGAGCGCTCGCGGGGCGCCGCCGTCTCGCCTCCGCGCTGGCGCTCGGCGATTGTCGCTTCTTGCACGTCACGCGGGCATCGCTGAGCGAGTTGTTTCGCAGCTCGCCCATGGTGGCTTTCGATCTCCTCGAGCGTATGGCGAAGCGCCAGGGGGCGGTCTTCGAGCGCATGCTCGAGTTGACCTGGCCGAAGCCCGCCGATCGGATCGCCAGTGCCCACGAACGGCTAGCCGACCTAGTAGGTGGAGGTGGCGAGGGTGTCCGCGTGGCGGTGGCGGATGTTGCTGCGCATGCGTGTGCCAGCGCCCACGCGGTGCGGACCCACCTCGCATCCGGCAGCGACAGGATGGGATATCCATCGAGCGACAGCTGACTAGATCCCGTCGCCGGGGCGGCTAGAGGTAGCCGCCTGAGACCACCAAGACAGAGCCGGTCACGTAGCTCGCCGCAGGCGAAGCTAGATAAAGCGCAGCTCCCGCAATCTCGTGCGGTTTGCCGAAACGGCCGAGCGGGATCCGCGCGAGCGCCTGATTGGCGATCTCGGGTGCCTCGATCAGTGCCGCAGCGAACCGAGTCTCAACGAGGCCGGGCGCGATGGCATTGACGCGGATACCGGCTGCGGCGAGCTCGTTGGCGAATCCGCGGGTGAGATTGATCACGGCAGCCTTGGTGGCGGAATAGACTCCAATACCCGGCATCGGCTCGATCCCCGCGACGGAAGCGATGTTCACGATCGCGCCCCGTCCACCGATTCGGTCGCCCTGAGCCGTCATGATCTCCGCCGCCCTCTGGGTGCACAGGAACATTCCGTTCACGTTGACCTCGAACGTCTTCGTGATGGCGGGCAGGTCCGCGCCGGACATAGGACCAAAGAGCGGATTGGTCGCTGCGTTGTTCACCAGGACGTCCAGCCGGCCCCAATGTGAACGGATCCGCGCGAAAAGCGCGTCGATCTCCACTTGTCGGCCGTTGTGACATGCGATCGCGGTGGCGCGGTGCCCGGCGGCACTCAGTGAGCTGGCGACCTTTTGCGCAGCCTCCTCCTTACGGCTCGTGAGGATCAGCTCGGCGCCAGCTTCGGCGAACGCGGTTGCGATGGCCTCGCCGATTCCTCGGCTTGCGCCAGTGACGAGCGCGACGCGCCCGTCGAGACGGAAGGATTCGAGCACCGACGACATGACCGTTCCGGCTGCAGCGGCCGCGACTTCGAGACTACGCCGCCTTGGCGGTAGGGGCTGCCCTCTTGCGACGCTTCGAGGCTTGAATGGTCACGAGTGAGCGCGGTGCACCGGGCAATCCGCCGCGAATCACGATCAGGTTCTCCGCCGGGCGTACGTCGATCACCTCGAGTCCGATCACCGTCACCCGCTCCGCTCCGTAGTGACCGGCCATCCCCTGGCCCTTCCACACCTTTCCTGGCTCGGTGTGCATACCGATCGAGCCTCCATGGCGTTTCGCTTCGTGAGTGCCATGGGTTTGGTTCTTGCCACGGAAGCCGTGTCGTTTCATGACGCCGGCGAAGCCACGCCCGCGGGACGTACCGATCACGTCGATGATGTCGCCCTTGCTGAAGACCTGATCCAACGAGATGCGATCGCCAGCCTTGAACTGGCTTGCCTCGGCAGCGGTCACGCGGGACTCGCGAAGCGCGCGCGTGGGGCGGATGCCGGCCTTCTTGAAGTGACCCTGCAGCGGTTTCGACTTGAACGAGGTCTTGCGTTGCCCGTAGCCGAGCTGAAGCGCATCGTAGCCGTCCGCCGCGCCCGTCTTCACCTGTACGACGATGACCGGACCTGCTTCCACGAGCGTCACGGGAATGCGCTCTCCAGTTTCGGAGAACATCTGACTCATTCCCAACTTGGTTCCCAATAGTTGAATCGGCATGGCTTGGCTCCCCATCGAGGCGACTTCAGGGCATCCGGCTAGGTATAGCGAAGAGCGCCGGGGTTGGAAAGTTGCGCGGATACGACGTCAGGCACGGGCGATCGACGCGTCTGCGCGGCTGGTAATGACGCGGCCCTTCGGGCGCGCAAGCGTCGCGCATCTCGCTTTGCCCGTACCCCAGCCCCATGGTAGTTTTCGCGGCTCGACGCCGACCGGCACCGGGCCGGGGTTCGCCTCGGGAACTGCGCGGAGTGTCGCATCTGGCTTCGCGACGCAGTAGTAGCGACGCAATGGGAGCACGTCCGTGAAATCGAGCAATCTGCATCGAAGTGTTCGTCGGTCCCTCGCCGTTGCGTTGCTCGCCGTCGTGGCATGCGATCGGGCACCAATTGAGGGGGGTGCCGCAAGGTCGGCAGGTGCCACGGCCAACGCCAACGAGGTGGTGGCGAAGGTCGGCGACCAACAAATCACCCGCGCCGAGCTCGAGCAGTCCGCTGCGAATGATCTCGACGATCTCGAGCAGCGCCGGTATCAGGTGCTGACTGGCTATCTCAACCGGATGGTGCAGGAGCGGCTGTGGAAGGCCGAGGCCGACAGCCGTGGCACGACCGCCGAGCAACTGCGCAAGCTCGAGGTCGAGGACAAGGTGCTTGCTCCTACGAACGAGGAGATCGACGGACTGTTGGCACAGGATCAGTACAAGCGCGCTCTGGACAGTCGTCTCGCTGGCGCGGCGGACGACGCAGAGAGGGAAAAACGCTCGCAGGCGTTCCGACAGCAGATCGAGGCTCGACTGATGGCCGATCGACGCGAGAAGCGGGCGCAAGCCTTCACGGAGGAGCTACGCACGAAGCGTCCCGTATCCATCGCTCTCAAGCCACCAGCGGTTAGGCGCGTCGACGTTCCCGTCGGTGATTCGCCGGTGCGTGGGCCATCGAACGCGCCGGTGACGATCGTCGAATACTCGGATTTCCAGTGTCCATTCTGCAGCCGCGAGCAGGCGGTGCTGGAGCAGATTCGCCAGCGCTACGGCGACAAGGTGCGGATCGTCTACAAGCACATGCCGCTCACGAACATTCACCCCCACGCTCAGAAAGCCGCCGAGGCGGCCGAATGCGCGAATGAGAAGGGGAAGTTCTGGGAGCTTCACGACGCGCTCTATGCGAACCAGTCGGCGCTCGAGCTCGACAAGCTCTCTGCGTACGCGCAGCAGGTAGGGCTGGATCCGGTGGAATTCCGTCAGTGTCTCGACTCCGGGCGGATGGCGTCGCGTGTGAAGCGCGATGCAGATTCGGCACAGACGGTCGGCGTGACTAGCACCCCGTCGTTTTTCGTCAATGGGATCAAGGTGAGGGGTGCTCAGCCGATCGACTACTTCCAAGGGTTGATCGATGGCGAGCTGGGCGCGAAGAGCTGAGCGGTACGCCCCGGACGCGCGGCGGAGCGCCTGTGACGCCTGGCGCGCGTTGCTCTGCTTGGCATGCGTCGCTGGTTGCGCGAACCCACGACCGTCGGCGATCGCGGTGTCGAATCTATCGGATGTGATCGGCACGCTCGACGCCCTCGCCGCCCAGTACGAGTCGTTCGGCGCATCGAAGTCCGAGGTCACGCCGTGCCGGCACAAGTTTGCGGCGGTCCGGGACGCGACGCGCCTCGAACAGTGGGAGGCTGCGGAAGCGAGGCTTTCCGAAGCCGTCGCTTGCACGAAATCGATCGGTGACGACGTAACCGCCAAGTTGGATCGGCTTCGCGCCAACGATCACATCAACATGGACCTGAAAGTCTTCATCGGTAGGAACGTGGACTTCGGGCAGGGGTTGTACAAGTTGGTGCGCATCGACTGGACACCGAAAGGCGACAGCGTGCGCTACGAGTTGGAGCTGCAGGCGATCCCTTCGGGGCTCCTGCGCAGCTACTCGTTCATGCTTCGGTGAGCCTGGCGGGGTCTCGCAGACCTTCCGCTCGGTCTCGCAAACGGCGAAGCGCCGCAGCCCGTGTCCCGGACTGCGGCGCTTCGCCGTTTGGCGCGGCGGTCAATCCGCGACGATGGCTTCGAGCTTTTGCGCCTCGATGGTGCTGCGCAGGCGCTGCAGCGCCTTCGCCTCGATCTGCCGAATGCGTTCGTGGGTGAGGTTGAAGAGCCGGCTGATCTCGCGCAACGTGTGTCCTGACGGCTCGCCAATCCCGATTCCGAATCGCAATCTCAGGATCTTCTCCTCGCGGGGTGGCAGCGTGGCCAAGGCGCTCTGGACCGCGCTCGTCAGCTCGGCATCCAGCGCCGACTCGAACGGCGAGCTCGCCTTCACGTCCTCGAGTATCTCGACGAGTGCGCGATCCTCGCGTCCCGCCGGGGGCTCGTCCAGGCTGACGGCCTCGGTTCGCAGGCCGAGTAAGTCTTCGACCTTCTCGACGGGCATCCCCTCGTCTTGCGCGATTTCCCACACCTCAGGCTTGCGGCCGAGCTTGCGTCGGAGCTCGCGACTCGTGCGCATGACGCGACGCCTCGCGTCCTGGACGTAGATCGGGGTACGGACCGCGGCACCGTGATTCTCGAGCGCGCGCTTGATGTACTGCCGGATCCACCAAACGGCGTATGTGCTGAAGCGGTACCCACGGGACGCGTCGAACTTCTCGACCGCCTTCATCAGCCCGAGATTGCCTTCCTGGATGAGATCCATGAGTGGCAACTGGTGTTGACGGTAGCGGTTCGCGATGTGGATCACCAGCCGCAGGTTCGCCTCGGTCAGCTCGTTCTTGGCGTCCTTGAGCTGCTCGAACGCGATCGAGACGCTCTTGAGAAACGCTCGAATTGCCGTTCGGTGCTCCGGTTTCACCGCCGGCGACGGCTTTGGAAGCACCAGCGCCCGCAACTCTTCCACGAGCGTTTCGGTGAAGCCGTCGGGAATCTCCATGACGATCTGGTACTCGGTGCGCATCCGGGTGTAGCAGGGGCAGAGCCGCTTGATGCCGGGGGGGGGCTTTTCGATCAGCTCGCGGATGCTCGCACGCGCCGCATCGATTCGACCGGCGATCTCGAGCTCGCGATCCCGCGACGGCAGGGGAATCATGCTCATCTCGCGGTAGTAGAGAAGCTCCACCGCGGCGGGGTCGCTCAGGGGAATCTCGTCGGACTCGGCGAGCGGCAGCGGCTCCGGGGGAGGTACATCCTCACCCTCGATCGCGGCCGCATCCTGCGGATCGAAAAGTTCCTCTTCGCCGGGCACTTCCGCCAGATCGAAGGGCTCTTGCTCGTTCTGCATGGTGTCTGACATCGCTTCGCCGCCTTTCAGCCCCATCGGGCCCGTTCTGCCGGTCTAACGTTACGGCGCACTGCGTCGTAGGTGGGCAATCCCTCACCTCGGCCGAACCGTTGGCCGGTCTAACATTCTGACTTGTTTGCTATTTCTCGCATTGCGAGAGCGGGCGGACCCGAGGTTCCAACCGCGGCTCTGCGCTTAGACGACTAAGCATACCAAATTATTTCCGACGCCGCATCTCCTTTCTTTCCGTGGCACCGGCGGCGTCCCCGATCGCCGGCGTCGGGGACGCGCGGCCAGGGCTCCACAGCCTGCGGGGCACGCGAATGCGCTTCGCGGGGCACGGAGCGCCATCGTATGCTTGCGGCATGAAGCATTTACGATCCCGTCGGCGACTCGCCGGTTGCGCGGGTTGCGCCGCCGAGAGAGTTCTACTGCTCGCGCTGACCGCCTTCATCCCCATCGAACCCGTGGATGCGAAGCCGATTCCGCTTGCGTCGGAGGGCCTCAAGCCCATGCGTCTGCGCAGCGAAGTCGCCGTGATCGACGATCCGAGTCGCCATGCGACCGAGTATCTCGAGATTGCCAAGGATGGTTCGACGTACACGTTCAGTTGGGCGCTCGCGTTTCCTGACGGGGCGGTTTGGAGCGAGGTCGCCGTGGGGGAGGTGCGCGACGCGGTGATGATCCCGCTGCAGGTGCGTCGCACGGAAAAGGACGTCAACGGGCAGCTCGCACTGGCGCTCAGCGCTTCCGACCTCGCGGCTTCGGTGGTCAAGGTGGCGGTGAGCCGAGCCGGCGGAAGCACCGACGAGGACGAGATCAGCGTTGACGACCCACCGCTTTATCCCCCCGTGATGACGGGAACGCTTTACCACCGACTCTTCGAGCCGGGGGCGAGCACGCTCAAGTTCTCGACGCTAGCCGACTACCCGTGGGGACTCGGCGCTGCGCCGATGGAAGCCGTCGTGAACGAGCAGCCCGAATCGCTGGAAGTGGCACTGGGATTCCGTAGTCTGCGTCGTGTGACGCTGCGGCCCGTGATGCCTTGGCCGCTCGCTTCGATGGTGGATGCGATCGGGATCGACACCGCCGTGTTCCTGTGGGTGACCGACGTGAGCCCGCATGCCCTGATGCGGTATGAAGGCGCGTACCGCTACGACTCGGGGCGGTACCGCGGCGATGTCGTGGAACAGCGCGACCTCGGCGAAGGCGAACGCGCGCCGGCTTGGCCCCCACCACGCGACCCTGCGAGCTCGCAGGCTGCTGCACACGCTGCGGCGGTGGCCCCCTGAGCCGCACCCCGCTCGAGGTGGCTGAGGTGCGTGCGCCGCCCGCGCAACGAGCCTTTCGGTTGTTCCTTTCCACGGCACTGGTCGCGACGCTCGCGGTAGTGGCAGAACAGCGAATCGTCGCGGTGTCGCGCATCGTGTCGGGTTCGATGGAGCCCACGCTCGCGGTCGGCGACTGGCTGCTTCTCGCTTCGATTCCGATCCTCGACCTGCCCGTCACTCGAGGCGACATCGTCACGTTCTATCCGCCGCGTGGCCGGCCGAGCCCAATTCCGTTGGTGAAGCGCGTCATCGCGATGTCGGGCGAATCGGTCGTGGTTCGCGACGGTGCGGTCTTCGTCGATGGCCACCGACTCGACGAGCCGTACCTGCGCGGATTGAAGACACCCTACGGGATGTACGTAGCGGCCGTGCCCGAGGGTAGCGTGCTCGTGCTCGGCGACAACCGCGCCCGCAGCGAGGACTCGTCCGTTTTCGGTCCTGTCGAAATCCGCCGGCTTCGACATCGGGTTTGGCTTCGGATCGCGCCGCTCGCGCGGCACTGTTCGTTTGCGAGTCCGGTGCTGGG
>CAYVDO010000167.1:0-1645 GCA_964450125.1 uncultured bacterium | reverse complement strand
CGGACCAGCCGGGCGGGTGCCGCGGTGCGCGACGAGCTAGACTGGACGAATCGCGGCGCCGACTTCGAACGCTCACCTTTCGCTCTCGGAATCGTCATGCTCGCAGAGACTTGGCACCGCCTCGCGGAACGCTGGTTGGCTCTCGGCACGCGTAGTCGGCTGGTCGTCGGGCACGAGCTCGACGGTCGCGGCTTTCACTTCGACGAGGGGCGTGCTGCGTTGGTGGGGCTCGCGCTGGCGATCGTCGCGCTGACCTCGTTGCAGGCATTTCTACGACAGCGCGCACGCGCGGCCGTCGCGCCGAAGCCGATCCCGCGCCGCACACCCGCCTCGGACGCACCCGCGCCGTCGCGCCCGTTCAAGAGTCGCGATGCGGTGGTGGATGCAGCGGACGCCACGACAGCGGCGCGAGGCGAGGACGGTGGCGTGGTTCGGTGCCCGAAGTGTTACGGCAAGTACCACGCGGATCGCGTCACGCGCTGTCCGCACTGCGGCGCCGATCGCTCCGGTGCGCCGGCGCCAGAGCGATCGGGGAGCACACCCACCCGCGCGCCCGCTGAGGTGCGGCGTGAGACCGCAGATCCCACGCCGACTCGTTTCCACGACGCAGAGCGTCTGAACGACGAAGGCGTCGAGATGCTTCAGAAAATCCACCCGGTGTTTCGCGTCGACGACGCGGTCAAGAAGTTCACGCTGGCCATTCAGCGCGCACCCAAGAACCCGACCTATCATTCCAACCGCGGCGTGGCGCACCTCACCAACGCGCGGCGACGATTCGCTGCAGTGGGAGACGTGACCGAGGCGGGCGTGCAGCGTGACGTCGAGCGAGCGCGCGCAGATTTCCAGGAAGCGATCCGCCTCAAGCCACGCCACGCCAACTACCACGTGCTGCTCGGCCAGCTCGAAGAGCTGGCCGGCGACTGGGAGCGTGCACGCGACTGCTACCGTGAGGCTGTGGATCTCGAGCCGGACGATCCCGGCGCACGCGACGCGTCGGCGCACCTCGAACGCGAGCTCGAGCAGGCGGACGCGACGCAGGCGCGCGAACGATCCGAGCGGCTCATGAGCGAGGTCGGGCGTCGTACCGGCACCGGCGATCTAGAGGGTGCGCTCGCGCTCTTGAACGCGGCACTCGAGAGCGAGCCGGGTCCCGCGGCGCTGCTGTTGGCGAAGGCCGATCTCCTGAACCGGCTCAACCGTGTCGAGGAATCAGTCGAGGTTGCGCGGCGCGCGATCGAGGCGCAAAACCGCGAGATCCAGGGGCTCGTGGCGAGCTATCAGGCGAAGGGGCTGCATGCGCTGGTGCTGCCGACGGTGGGCGAGGGCACCGAGCTGGGACTCGCCGTCGCGATTCCCGCCGCGGCGGCGCCGAGCCGCGCGGCAGCCGTGAGCGGATCGCTGGCGGAGCTGGGGCTGCCCGATCTTCTGCAGGTGCTGGGCGCGGGTCAGAAGTCCGTGCGCGTGACCCTCGAGCGCGGCTCGGCGATGGGGATCGTGGAGCTCGCGAGCGGGCACATCGTGCACGCGGAGCTGGGCGCCTTGCACGGCGAGGAAGCGTTCTATCGGATCGTGGCGTGGACCGAAGGCAACTTCCGCATCGATCCGGTCATCGAGGTCGTCAGCCGCACCATCGAGGGGAGCAACG
>CAYVDO010000166.1:8712-15972 GCA_964450125.1 uncultured bacterium | reverse complement strand
GATCGTCTTTTGCACATTACCGACATGGCCTTGCGTCGGGTTAAGCACCCCTCCGAAGTGTTCAAGGTCGGCGATCAGGTCAAGGTCAAGGTGCTCAAGTTCGACCGCGAGCGTGGTCGCGTCTCGCTCGGCTACAAGCAGACGATGGAGGATCCGTGGACCACGGCTCCGGATCGCTATCCGCCGGGAACGCGGGTCAAGGGTAAGGTCGTCAGCCTCACCGACTACGGTGCGTTCATCGAGCTCGAGAAGGGCGTCGAGGGGCTGGTGCACGTTTCCGAGATGTCCTGGACCAAGAAGGTCAAGCACCCCTCGAAGATCGTCGAAGTCGGCCAAGAGGTCGAGGCGCAGGTGCTCGACGTCGACGTCGCCAACCAGCGGATCTCGCTGGGCCTCAAGCAGGTCATGCCGAACCCATGGGATCTGGTGGAGGAGCGCTACCCGATCGGCACGGTGATCCACGGCAAGATCAAGAACGTCACCGATTTCGGCATCTTCATCGGGCTCGACGAGGGCATCGATGGCCTGGTCCACATCTCGGACCTTTCGCGAAAGAAGCGCTTCAGCCACCCGAGCGAGGTCTACCAGAAGGGGCAGGACGTCGAAGCGGTGGTGCTCCACATCGACCGCGACAACGAGCGCTTCTCGCTCGGCATCAAGCAGCTCGAGCCGGATCCCTGGACCGAGATTCCACGCAAGTACTCGATCGGCTCGACGGTGTCGGGCCCGGTCACCGGCATCACCGACTTCGGCGTATTCGTCGAGATCGAAGAAGGGGCCGAGGGCCTCATCCACATCTCGGAGCTGGGAGTCGATCGCCCCGACAACATCGCGAAGCTGGTCTCGGTGGGGCAGGTGGTGGAAGCGGTCATCACCAATCTCGATCCCGTCGAGCGCAAGATCGGGCTCAGCGTGAAGAGCCTCGAAGCGGCCAAGACGCGTGAGGAGCTCGAGCGCATTCGCGCGACCCAACCCGCCCCGCCGACAGCCATGGCTGCGGCCTTCGAGCGTGCGTCGAGCAGCAGCTCCAGCGACGCGGACGACGACGAGTGAGTGAGTCGTGACCGGCTTGGACCGGGGCGCGAGCACGAGCCCTCGCCGTGGGCGAGGTGCTTGGCTCGCGCTCTTCGTTCTACTGGCGCTGGGTGCGCTCAGCGTCGCGTTCGTCGCATACCTGACCGCGGGTAGCGAAGAACACCCCTCGTTCGCGATGGGCGAGCGGGTAGGTGTGGTCGAGGTGAAGGGCGTCATCGTCGACGCCAAGCCCATCCTCGACCGGCTCGAGTCGTTCCGCAAGTCGAGCTCCATCAAAGCCGTGGTGGTACGCGTCGATAGCCCCGGCGGTGCCGTCGCGCCCTCGCAGGAGATCTACGAGGCGATCCACCGACTGGACGAAAAGAAGCCGGTGGTTGCGTCGTTCGGCTCGACTGCGGCATCCGGCGGGTTCTACGTCGCGTGTGGCGCCAGGCACATCGTCGCCAACCCGGGGACGCTCACCGGTTCCATCGGTGTGATCCTGGAGGGTGGCAATTACGAGAAGTTGATGGAGAAGGTCGGCATCCGCAGCGTGGTCGTGAAGAGTGGTCCGTACAAGGACATTCTCTCGCCGACCCGCGAGATGACGAAGGAGGAGCGCGACCTGCTTCAGCAGATGGTGGAGAACGTGTACGGCCAGTTCGTGCGGGCGGTGATGACCGTAGCGTCGCGGCGCGGTCTCGACGAGGCGCAAGTGCGTGCCATCGCCGACGGTCGCGTGTTGTCCGGCGAACAAGCGTTTCAGCAAGGTCTCGTCGATTCGCTCGGAACGCTGCGCGACGCCGTCGCGAAGGCCGCCGAGCTCGCCGGCATGTCCGGCGAACCGAACGTCTACTATCCCGAGGAGCACCGCGCGCTGCTCGACCGATTGCTGGGTGGAACGCTCGAGCGTTGGCACTCGGTCGTGACGCCGGCAGGCCCCGGGCTCTACTTCCTGCTCCCCAGTTGGTAGGCAGCACCTCGCGCCGTTCGCGGCGGGATCTCCGATGTCGAGGCTCTCGGACGACGCGCCCTCGGTGCTGTGGGCACCCTGGCGAATGGAGTTCGTCGCCGGGCACAAGGACGCCGGCTGCGTGTTTTGCTCTCTCCCGCGCAGCGACGACGACCGCGCTGCGCTCGTGGTGCACCGCGGAGAGCGGGCGTACGTTGCGCTGAACCTCTACCCCTATGCGCCGGGACATCTGCTGGTGATCCCGTTTCGGCACGTCGCCGAGCCGTGGGCGCTCGATCGCGGGGAGCGCTACGAGATCGACGACTTGGTGTTGCGTAGTCTGGAAGTGTTGCGCGACGAGCTCGCGCCAGCGGGCTTCAACGTGGGCGCCAACGTCGGCCGCGTGGCCGGGGCTGGCGTCGCCGACCACCTGCACCATCACGTCGTGCCGCGCTGGAACGGCGACACGAACTTCATGCCCGTGCTCGCCAGCGTGAACGTGATTCCGGAGCATCTGCGGAAGACGTACGATCGCCTACGATCCCACTTCGAGCGCGCGCATGGCGCATGAGCTCGGGTGATCCCAGGAAGGACCAACCGATGGCCTTGATCCGTGTGCTGAGTCGCGTGGCTTTCCTGACGATCGCGACGGTGCTGGTTTGCTTCGTGGTCGTCAACCACGAAAGCTTCGGTGTGGAGTTGCCGCGTCTCGAGTTCCGCTATTGGGCCGGTGCGGGCGACGTCGTGCTGGCGCCCGCGATTCCGCTCTTCGTCTTCTGTGCGGGGTTCTTCGTCCTCGGCGTCGTGCTGATGGGGCTCGCGAGCATGCAGGTCTACGTGGAGGTCGTCGGGTCGTGGCGGCGACTGCGTACGGAGCGTCGCCGTCACGAGCCCGAGCGCCGCGAGGTCGAGCGGGCCCGGGCGGCGCTTGCTCGCGAGCGCGAGGAGCACGAGCCAAAGCGTCGCGAGCTCGAGTTTCGCGCGCAGGAGCTCGATCATCGTGCCGAAGAGCAGCGTCGCGACCGGGAGAGCCTGGCCGAGGCACGCAGCCATCTCGCCGCCGAGCGCGCTGAGCTGGCGAAGTCGCGGGCCGAGCTCGGGTCGGAGCGCAACGACGTCGAGCGAGCCCGTCTCGACGTGGAGACCGCGCGCGCGGTGCTCGAACGGGATCGCGCCCGCGCCGCGCGCGACGCGCGCGCGTTCGGGCAGGCGCAGGAACGCCTCGCAAGCGATGTCGAGGCGGCGGGCCGAGCATCCACGGTCCCCGCGGGCCCCGACGGAACGTTGGAGCAGGCTTTCGCCGACGTCCCCATCTCGCCCGCGTGGAACTTGGCCGAGAGGTTGGACGACGACGTCGCCGCCGTAGCGCGACTCAGCGAGACCGGAGATTCACCCGAGTCGGACGCTTCGGCCACGGAGCCCGAGGGCTCACCGGACGGCGACCCGCGAACGGCGCGCTGATCGTCTATCCATCGTTTCGAGGTCGTCGGAGCCGGATGAGGTTGACGAACTGGAGCGACCGGCACGGGAGCACGCAGGCGCGGCTTTCACGCCCAATCGCCGAGGTCGTCGTGCCGGTGCGTTCGTGAACGCAGGCTCGAATCGCCGACCCGCGCAGCACCCTGAATGACCCATTGGATCGCGCTGCGCACCCACCTTCTCGTCCTGAGCACCTGCCATGAGCGCGCCGCGCACACTGACGCCGATGATGCGTCAGTACTTCGAGATCAAGGATCGCCATCATGATGCGATCTTGTTGTTTCGCATGGGCGACTTCTTCGAGATCTTCTTCGAGGATGCGCTCACCGCCTCATCGCTGCTCGACCTCACGCTCACGTCGCGTGACAAGGACAGCGCAGAGCCGATTCCTTTCTGCGGCTTCCCGCACCACCAGGTCGACGCATACGTCGCGAAGCTGATCGCCGCCGGCAGGCGCGTGGCGGTCTGTGACCAGGTCGAGGATCCTGCCGAGGCCAAGGGCATCGTGCGCCGCGAAGTGGTGCGTATCGTCACCCCGGGTATGGTCGTCGGCGGGGAGCTTCTCGCCCAGGACCGAAACAACTATCTCGCTTCGATCCAGCCCTCGGAGCTCGCCTACGGCTTGGCGCTGGTGGACGTATCGACGGGAGACTTCCGGTACACCGAGGTGCAGAGCCTGCGCGGTTTGTCGTGCGAGCTCGACCGCTACGCGCCGACCGAGATTCTGCACCCGGAGCCCTGGGAAGTGCCCCGCGAGATCGCGCAGGGTGGCCGGTGTCTCACGCCGTTACCCCCCGAGCGATTCGCCGAGGCATCCTGCTCGGCGGAAGTACAACGAGCCTTTCCCGGGCTCGCGATCGGCGAGCCCCTCGCCCTCGGCGCGATCGGCGCCGCGCTCGGTTACGTCGCGTGGACGCAGCAGCGCATTCCCCCGCATCTCGCGACACCCACGCGCTACGATGCCGACGAGCGGCTCATCCTCGATCCCATCGCCGAGCGCAATCTGGAGCTGGTGCGCTCGCTCGTCGACGGCGGACGCAGCGGCACCTTACTGTCGGTGGTGGACCGCACGCGCACCCCGATGGGGACGCGCATGTTGCGACGCTGGCTTCTCGAACCGCTCGTTCGTCCGAGCGCGATCGTCGAGCGCCACGACGCGGTGCAGGCGCTGGTCGACGAGCCGTTGCGCAGGGCCGAGCTCGGTGCCGCGCTGGCGCCCATCGGAGATCTGGAACGGCTCAATGCCAAGGTCACCACCGGCCGTGCCCACGCCCGGGACTTGGTCGCCCTCGCCACCGCGCTCGAGCAGCTTCCCGCCGTCGAGCAGCATGCGGCCGCACCGAGTACGCCTCGCTTGGTCGAGCTCGCCGCGGCCGTGGACCCGTTGCTCGATTTGGTCGCGGATGTGCGACGCACGCTGGTCGAAGCGCCGCCGCTCGCGATCACCGACGGCGGGTTGGTTCGCGAAGGCGTCGATCCCGAGCTCGACGAGGCGCGCAGCCTGATGCGCGACGGCAAGTCGTGGATCGCGCGGCTCGAGGCCGCCGAGCGCGAGCGCGCGCAGATCCCCAAGCTCAAGGTCGGCTACAACCGCGTGTTCGGCTACTACCTCGAGGTGCCGAATTCGTTTTCCGAGCGGGTCCCGCAGACGTGGATCCGCAAGCAAACGCTGGTGGGCGCCGAGCGTTACGTGACACCCGAGCTCAAGGAGATGGAGGCCAAGATCCTCGGTGCCGAGGAGCGCAGCCACAAGCTCGAGCTCGAGATCTTCCAGGGATTGCGCGAGCGCGCGGCGACCCACGCGCTCAGGATCAGTGCCACCGCCGCCGCCGTGGCGGAGCTCGATACGTTGACCTCTTTCGCCGAGGTAGCGGCGGCGCGACGCTACGTGCGTCCCGAGGTGGATGTGAGCGGCGTGCTGGATCTAGGTGACTGCCGTCATCCCGTGGTCGAGGCCAATCTCGGGCGGGATCGCTTCGTGCCCAACGACGTGCGCCTCGATGCGGACCAGAATCAGGTGTTGCTCATCACCGGACCGAACATGGCTGGCAAGTCGACGTACATGCGGCAGGTGGCGCTGACCGTGGTGCTCGCGCAGGCGGGTTCGTTCGTGCCTGCAGCACGGGCACACGTGGGGGTCGTCGATCGGATCTTCACTCGGGTGGGTGCCTCCGATCGTCTCGCCGAGGGGCAGAGCACCTTCATGGTGGAAATGGTCGAGACCGCACAGATCCTCGAGCAGGCGTCGTCCAGAAGTCTGGTGCTCCTCGACGAGATCGGTCGCGGCACCAGCACTTACGACGGTCTCAGCATCGCGTGGGCAGTGGGAGAGCGGCTTCACGAGGGCCCGGCGCGGCCGCGCACGCTATTCGCCACCCATTACCACGAGCTCACCGAGCTCGCCCGGCAGTTTCCGCGCATCCAGAACTTCAACGTCGCGGTGCGGGAGTGGGGCGAGGAGATCCTATTCCTCCATCGCATCGTTCCCGGGTCTGCCAGCAGGAGCTACGGCATTCACGTCGCGCGCTTGGCTGGGCTGCCCGAAGACGTCGTTCGGCGCGCCCGTGAGCTCCTCGCCGAGCTCGAGAGTGGAACGCACGTGCACGCGTCGCGCCGCCACCCGCGACGCGGAGCGGCCGCGGAAGCCAGCACGCAGCTCGAGCTCTTCCGACCCGCCGCTGACGGCCTCAAGGATGCGCTCGCAGCGCTCGCCGTCGAGGCGATGACGCCGCTCGAAGCGCTCAACGAGCTGGACCGCTTGGTTCGTCAGGCACGAGGCGACGGATGAACGCGTGGGGGTGGCGCCGCAGGCTGGGGATCGGATTGGCCGTGCTCGGCTTCGCGCTCGGCGTTGGGCTCACCTCCGATCTTTCGGTGGCGCGGCAGCGAGTGTTCCAGAGTGACGAGGCCACCTACTACATGATGGCGGAGAGCCTTGCGCGCGATTTCGATCTCGAGTATTCGCGCGAGGATCTGGCGCGCTCGCAGCGCGAGTTTCCCGGTGGCCCTCAGGGCGTCTTCCTCAAGCAGGTGGCAGGCGGGCGAATCGTCTACGGCAAGGGCTACTTGCTGCCGCTGCTCGCGGCGCCGTGGGTGCGCGTGCTCGATGCGCGCGGATTCTTGGCACTCCACGCGGCGTTGCTCGCCGGCTGCGTGGTCGCCGGTGGCGCGTGGTTGCGCATCCTGGGGGTGGCGCGCGGCGCCGCAGCGACTGCGGCGACCTTCGTCGGTGCCTCGGTGCTACCGATCTACACGCGCTGGATGACCACCGAGGTGACGCACTTCGCGCTGGTCTTCTTCGCGATGTGTCTGTGGTTTCGACCTCCGTTTCGGCGCGATCCCCTCGACGGAGCGTGGGCAAAGCGTTTCGGCACCGAGCCGCGCGAGGTCGCGGCGTCGTTTCTGTTCGGGCTGGCGACTTTCCTGAAGCCGATGCCGAACGTGGTTCTCGCCGTCCCCCTCGGTCTGTCGTGCCTGTGGCGGCGACGCTGGCGTGGCACGGTGGTGGTCGGCGCCGTGTTCGTGGCGACGGTGGTCGGACTCTTCGCCATCAACCGGTGGGCAACGGGTGAGCTCAACTATCAGGGCGGCCATCGCTTCACTTGTTTGTTTCGGTTCCCGCTCGAAGACCCGCGACTCGGCATCGACCAGTGCTTTCCGATGAGCACCGAGAAGCTCGACGACGAAGCGACGCTAGCCGAGTGGGTGGCGGGTTGGCGATCCTATGTGGTCGGGCGCTTCGGTGGCGTCGCATGGCACTTCCCGGCCGCGGTGGTGGCGCTGCTGGCGTTCCTGCGCCGACCCCGTGATCCATG
>CAYVDO010000166.1:0-8702 GCA_964450125.1 uncultured bacterium | reverse complement strand
CAAGCTCTGCGATGGGGCCTGCCGTCGCAGTCCGGCACGACACCCAATCAACGACTCGCCCGCGCCGGGGTGGAACCGTCGAGACATCCAGCGGGCAGCCGACGCTGCAGGTCATGGACTTGACCCCGTGATCCATGGCGCTGGGGATTGATCGCCGTCGCGCTGGTCGAGATCGGTTGGGCGCTCTGGTTCATTCCGTTCAACTACGTGGGTGGCGGCGGCGCGATCGGGAATCGGTATTTCATGGGTACTTATGCGCTGCTGTTCTTCTTGTTGGCGCGACCGATCGCTGCTCGCGGCCTCGCTCTCACGTGGGCCGCTGCCGGGGTACTGCTCGGCTCCGTGATGCTCGCGCCGATTGCCGTGACGGCGTCGCCCGGCAGCCACGCGATGGGCTTCCCGTGGCGTTGGTTCGCACCGGATCGGGAGCTACTTCTCGACCTTCCCACGGACACCAATCCACACGCCTACGGCAAGCCGTTCGGCAACCCCGTCCGCTACAAGCTCTACTACCTCGACGACGCGTTCCACGGACCCGAGACGGGTTGCAGTTGGGTTCCGGATCCGGCGGCACGCGGCGCCGGCTGCTTCTGGACGCGCGGGCGCCGCACCGCGGAATTCCTGCTCCAGTCGAGCGAGCCGCTGGGCCAGCTTCGGGTATCGATCCGAAACGGAGCAAAGCCCAATCGCGTTGCCGTGCGCGTCGAGGAGATCGAGAGCCAGCTCGTGCTCGCACCCGACGAGGTGCGAGTGGTGTCGTTCTCTCCGAATGACGGCTTCCGCTACCGTCACAAGGGGCTCGACGTGTGGATCTACCGCGTGGCGGTGGCGAGCCGCGCAGGCTTCGTGCCTGCGCTCGGCTCCCCCGACGGCCTCGTCGGCGACACGCGCTACCTGGGTGTGTTCGTCAACCTGGACGTGGAGCGGCGAACGCTGGAGGACGCATCGTGAGCAACGTGCGGGCGGAGCAGAAGACCGAGCTTCAGAGCCGCATGACCGACCCGGGCCGATCGGCTGTGACGCGTTATCGGGAGACGGTGGTCGGAGACGTCGGGCTCGGACGCTGGCTCGCATTCGAGCTGATCGTGCTCGCCACCATCGGTCTTCCTGGCGCGCTGGGGTTCGCGGCGCGCAAGCTGCTCTACCCGAGGTTGCTCGGCTCGGTGGGGCCCGGCGTCGCGTTCGGCCGCAACATCGCGCTGCGTCAGCCGCACAAGGTGCGCATCGGCGCGGGCTGCATTTTCGATGACGGCGCCGTGCTCGACGCGAAAGGCGCGGGCAATGACGGCATTCACATCGGTGATTTCGTGATGGTGGGGCGGAACTCGGTGATCGGATGCAAAGAGGGAAGCATCCAGATCGGTGATCGTACCAACGTCGGCATCAATTGCGTCGTGCACTCCGAGTCGAACGTCGAGATTGGGGCAAACGTGCTCATCTCGTCGTTCTGTTACATCCTCGGCGGCGGGCGACACGACTTCGACCGCGTCGACGTACCGATCATCCAGCAAGGGTCGAGCACCCGGGGCGTGCGAATCGAGGACAATTGCTGGCTCGGTGCCCACGTCACCGTGATGGACGGTGTCACGATCGGGCACGACGCCGTGATCGGCGCGGGCGCGGTCGTCACCAAGGATGTCCCGGCGTTCGCGATTGCAACCGGCATTCCCGCGCGGGTGCAGCGCTCTCGCCTCGACGGCTGATCGCGGCACGACGCGTCGCGGCAATGCCTATGCCCATCGCAGCCGTAGGGAGGGTTCTCGATGAGCGGGTCGTGGATCCCTACCGGTGGGGTAGCGCTGGCGACCAAGCCGCAACCTGTAGGGTTCGACGGTTTGACGGCCACCCGGGCGATCGTTACGTTGCGTCCCGTCTTCCCATCCCAACCGTCCTTGTGCCGGGCCCGGTGCTCGGCTAGAGTGGGCGACGTCGCGGATTGCGCGTCGCGTCATAAGCGGGATTTTCATCCGTCCGTTCGCGATCCGCGAGCGTCGCGGGAAGGTCGCACCGCATGAAAATACAGATGTACGTGCCGCCCGGCGGCTACTTCGCCGAGCGCTGGCAAGAGAACATGATGCCGGCGCTCGGACACCTCTACATCGCCGGCGTCCTCGAGGAGGCCGGCTACGACGTCGAGGTGGTTCCTACACACGTGCTCGGCATGGAGTGGAGCCAGATCGCCGACAAGATCCGGGCAGATCGGCCTGACGTGGTCGGCATCACCACCACCACCGAGAATCGTTTCTTGAGCTTCCGCCTCGCCGAGGTCGCCAAGCAAGCCCATCCCGGCGGCTTCACGATCATGGGCGGGCCGCACTTCAACGGCACCGGGGTCGACACCCTCGACCACATCCGTGCCGTGGACGCGGTGTGCGAAGGCGAGGGCGAGGAAACGATGCTCGAGACCGTCCAGGCGCTCGAGTCGGGTGGGTCGCTGGAATCGGTCGCGGGCCTCACGTGGCGGAACGGCAAGATCACGCGGAACCCCAAGCGCGCGTTGATGCGCGATCTGTCCACGATGCCCATGCCGGCTCGTCACTTGGAGCCGATGGAGCGCTATCCGTTCCTGATGGATGTCCCCGGTGTCGGTAAGGTCCCGGGCGGCAACATCATGACCAGCCGCGGTTGTCCGTTCACCTGTAAGTTCTGCGCCACTCCCACCAATTGGGGGCGGAAGATGCGTGCCATCACGCCGCTTCAAGTGGTGGACGAGATGCAGCTCCTGAAGGAGAAGTACGGCGCGCAGGCGATCTGGTTCTACGACGATACGTTCAATTACAGCCCCAAGCGCGTCTACGAGATCTGCGACGAGATGGAGCGTCGCAAGCTGCACATGCACTGGTGGTGCGAGGTGCGCGTGGACGTGATGGACCGCGCGTTGCTCGCGCGCATGCACGAGTGCGGGCTCTTCGGCGTGGGCTTCGGCATCGAGTCGGCGAACGAGCGCGTATCACGCGACATCATCACCAAGCGTGCGACGCTCGATCAGGCGTACGACGTGATCGACTGGTGCAACGAGCTCGGCATGGTGCCGTCGGCGTTCTTCGTGTTCTCGCACCCCACCGAAACCTGGGCGGAAGCGCAGGAGACGATCGGTGTGATCGAGAAGGTGCGCAACCGTGCCGATGCCAGCATGTCCATCCTGCACGTGTATCCGGGAACGCCCATCGAAGAGCGCGCTCGCGAAGAGGGCCAGCTTCCCAAGGACTTTTCGTGGAGCGTCGAGCACGACTCGCGCGTGGTTCTGCTGCCCGCGGTGCAAGGGCACGCGCCGCTCTACCTCGACAAGCTCACGTGGCAACAGATCTGCGAGCTGATGGTGCGCTTCTCGATCGCCCACAAGAAGGTGCGTGTGGGGCGCAAGCTTCCCGCGGTGCTCAAGAGTCTCTACTCGTGGCGCGACTTGTATCGATACGTGGTGCTGACGCTCACGCTGGTCAAGTTCCGCGTGATGGCGCGGCTGCGCGGCGAATCACCGCAACGCGGACCGGTCGGCTTCACGGTGCACTGAGCGACGAGTGGCAGCGAAGGGGGACGTCGTGACGGGAGCGTTGCGGGTTGCAGATGGCCAGAGCCAGCAAGCTCTCCAAGAGCATGCCGTGCTTCCGGCAGCGGCGGCGTCCGCGTGCGGTAGCGACGCAGTTGCATCGCTCGACACTCCACCGAATCCGGCGGCCCGACGTGCTGACCACTATTCCTACCGCGTGTACCAGCGGCCCGAGATCGCACGCGATTTCGATCGGTCCAAGTTCGGTGGCGAGGTCGGTCAGTGGATTGCCGAGGGCCAAGAGCGGGTGGTGCGGCGCATGCTCGCCGATCCCGTGGCTGGGCGGCGAATGCTCGACGTGGGTGTGGGTACGGGCCGACTCGCCGTCCCGCTGGCGCGCGATGGCGCTCGTGTGGTCGGCGTCGACGCCTCACCGCACATGCTGGGTTGCGCGAGCGAGAAGTCCTCGCCGGAGATCGAAGGACGCCTCGCGCTCTTGACCGGCGATGCGCATCATCTCCCATTCGCAGACCGCAGCTTCGATTCCGTGGTCTGCCTGCGCGTGCTCATGCACGTCGTGGACTGGAAGGGCGCCCTGGCAGAGCTCTGTCGCGTCTCCGATCGCAACCTGGTGCTGGACGTGCCGCCGCAGGCGAGCTTCGCGCGGTTGGATCCGCTCCTGAAGCGACTCTTTCGCCACGACGAGCAGGTCTATCGCACGTTCTCCTTGCGTGCGATCAAGCGCGAGCTGATCCGGAACGGTTTCGAGATTCACGAGACCCATCGCGAATACGTGTTGCCAATCGCGTTCCACCGCAAGCTGCGTCGCCTCGCGGTGTCCCGCGCGATGGAGCGCGTGCTCGGTGCGATCGGTCTCAGGCGGCTGATCGGCGCGCCGGCCACGATCCACGCGACCCGCAGAGAGCGATTGCGCGTGCTGATGATCGCCCCGCAGCCCTACTTCAGCTCGCGTGGCACGCCGTTCAGCGTGCGCCATCGGTTGGAGGCGCTGTCGGCTCTCGGCGCCGAGGTCGATCTCGTGACCTACCACGTCGGACAGGACGTGCCGATACCGAACGTGCGCATTCATCGCATTCCGGCGCTGCCGGGTGTGCACCACGTGCGGGTCGGGCCCTCGTGGATCAAGATCCCGCTCGACGCGTTGGTCGCGTGGAAGGCGCTGACTTTGGCGCTTCGCAACCGTTACCACCTGATCCAAGGCCATGAAGAGGCGGGGCTCATCGGTACGGTCATCGGCAAGCTCGTCGGCGTGCCGCACCTCTACGACATGCATTCGAGCCTTCCCGAGCAGCTCGACAACTACGGCTTCACTCGCTCCCGCTTCGCCCACGAGGCGATGCGGCTCGTCGAGCAGGCCACGCTCACGGGCTCGGAGAGCGTGATCGCGGTCTGCCCCTCGCTGGTCGACGTGGTGAACCGGCGCGCGCCCGACAAGCCGTGCGTGCTCATCGAGAATCGCCCGCCCGACGATCTGGTGGAAGAAGGCCGTGAGGCGCGCGAGTCGCGCGAGCTGCTCGATTCGCTGGCGGCGCAAGGGGCTCGAATCGTCCTCTACACAGGCACGCTCGAGGTGAACCAGGGGCTCGACCTGTTGCTCGACTCGTTTCCGCTGGTTCTGCGTACGGTGCCGAACGCGAAGCTGGTGCTGGTCGGCGGCGAGCCGCGCCAGGTCGCGGAGCTCTCCGCGCGCGCTGCAGGGCTCGGCATCGCGCAAGCCGTGATCCTCACCGGCCAGCGGCCACTCGAGGACGTGCCGGCCTTCATGCGCGCCGCAGACGTGCTCGTCTCCACACGCAGCCGCGGCCAGAACAGCCCGCTCAAGCTCTACAGCTACCTCAAGTGGGGACGGCCCATCGTTGCGACGGATCTCTATACCCACACCCAGGTGCTCGACGCGTCCACCGCGTGCCTCACACCGGTGACCCCGGAAGGCATCGCGACCGGCATCGTGGCGGTGCTCGAAGACGGCAAGCGCGCCGCGGAGCTCGCGCGTGCCGCCCGAGCGCGTTACACCGAGCGCTACAGTTGGGAGCGTTACCTGGCGCAGACTCGGATCGCGGTGGCACACGCCGCCGGCAGCGCTGCACTCGCGGAGGCGAGTGTTGCTTCGGCCCGGCGCAGCTGAGCGAAGCTGCGATCGGGCTCGGCGCGCTCGAGCCTGAGCGTCGAGCGACTCGACCATGAACAAGGCGCAACAGCTCCTCGCATTGGCGAAGGTCTACTGGTCGTTCCGGCGCCAGGAGATCCAGTCGCACGCGATGCCCGTGCGGCTCTGGATCGAGCCCACGAGCTGGTGCAACCTGCGCTGCCCGTATTGCCCGCAAGCCGTACCCGAGCAGCCGCCGCGCGGGTACATGGACCTTGCGCTCTTCGAGAAGATCGTCGACGAGGCGCGTGGCTTCGTTTACGACGTCAATCTCACGCATCGCGGCGAGTCCACGTTCCACAAAGAGCTCTGCGACATGGTGCGGCTCTGCCGCGAGCGGGGGATCCGCACGCGGATTCACACCAATGCCACGATCCTCAATTCGGAGCGCGTCGATCGGCTGCTCGATGCGGCACCGGATCTCTTGAGCTTCTCGTTCGACGGCTACGACAAGGCGACGTACGAGCGCAACCGGGTCAACGGCAAGTTCGAGAAGACGCTCGCGAACATCGAAGGATACCTGCGAGCCCGCCGGTCGCGCGGCGCGCGCAAGCCGTACACCATCTTCCAGGTCATCGAGATGGAAGACATGAAGACGCCCGAGCAGCGCGAGAAGGGCGCGAAACTCGAGGCGCACCTGCGCGAGCTCGGCCTCGACAAGTTCTACCGGAAGCGCTTGCACAACTGGGCCGGCCACGTCACCGTGGAAGACGACGTCACGTGGGCCGAAGGCATGGGCCGTGGCTACGTGCCGTGCACGTTCCCGTGGTACGCAATGACCATCTTCTGGGATGGGCGGGTATCGCCGTGCCCGCAGGATTACTTCGAGGACATCATCCTCGGTGATTGCCGTACCCAAACGCTCCCCGAGATCTGGAACGGCGAGCCGATGCGGCGACTGCGCGAGGAAATGGCGAGCCGCCGTTTTCCCGAAGGTCACCTCTGCCCGAAATGCGATCGCCTTTGCCAGAAGGCCGTCGCCGGCGTGCCGGTCGGGAATCTGAAGCCGTTCCTGAGCGAGAATCTGCTGGGCTACGAGTGGATCCGCTCGCTGGTCAAGAACTGACGCCACCCGCTGCCGTCTCGGCGAGCTTCGTGCTCGTGGCGACCTCATCCGCCGCCGGCTCCGTCTTCGGACCCCGAATCGACTGCATCGCAGCGCGGAAATCGAGCGCTTCGGGGACTCGCGCCCATCGCGCGAGCAGCACGTAGAGGCCGAGCCCGGCCAGACCGAGAACCGCGCATTCGCTCAAGCGCGCCAGCGTCAGCCAAGCGCCCGTGAGACGCCGCGCGGCGCTGAGCGAGTCGAGCCAGCCGGTGACGAGCTGCGCTGGCACCGAGATCGCCAATCCCATGGCGGCTGCGGCCGCCAACGTGCGCAAGTTCTGAAGCAGCAGCGACGACATGCCGAGGCTGCCCAGCTCGCGCCGCAGCATCAGCAGCAACAACGGAAACGACACCCAGAAATTGAGCGAGAACGCGAACGAGATTCCCGCGACGTCCCACCCCAGCGACTCGGACATCCAGTATCCGAGCGCGCCCATGATCGGCAGCAACACGGCGCCCATGGTCGCGAGCAGCCGCGCCTTGCCGACCGACATGGCGAGCGAGGTCGGGAGCTGGTTGAGCGTCATGGCCAGCACCCACGGCGCCAGTCCCAGCACCGCCATGGCCGTTAGGCGTGTGCTCTCCGGCGTGAACGCCCCGCGTTCGAAGAGCGCCTGCACGATCGGCACGCGCAGCGTCATCAGCAGCACGACGAACGGCAGCATCAGGAAGAACACCATGCGTACGAAGGTCACGAGCATCCACTTGAGCGTGTCGTGGTCGCCCTCGGCGACCTTCTCGGCCATGCGGGGGTAGAGCGGCGCGACGACGGCGCTGTTCACCAGCGCCGGAAGCACGATGAGCAGCTGAGTGCAGTACCGAAACGCGGACACGCGACCCTCGCCGAGGCGCGCACACACCGCGTAGGCCACCCCGAAACCGCCCAGCATGCACAGCGAGAAGATCACGATGGGGCCGAGACGCGAAACCGCTTCCCGGAACGCTGGCTGCGACCAGTCGACTCCGCGTCGGTAGAGGTGTCGGTAGGGCAGCAAACGCAACGACGGCACCAGCGTCTGCACGATGTAGCCTCCGGTCATGCCGAGCGCAGCACCAAAGATTCCGAGCGTCGGTCCCAGCGCCTTCACGCCGACGATCAAGCCGATCGTGGAGATCATCGTGGCGAACGCTGTGGTGGTGTAATGCTGGTACGAATAGAGCAATGCCTCGACCACTGCGAAGAGCACCCAGAGGATCAAGATCCAAGCCAGAATCCACGTGAGCTTGGCGAACTCGCCGGTATCGGCCGCGGCTCGCCCCGTCATCCAGTGGAAGCCGAAAGGTGCGACGAGCGCATAGGCGACAACCACCGCCAACGCGACACCGACCACGAGATTCACGAAGCTCGAGGCGAGCCGCCACGCCTCCTCCTCGCCGTCCTTGATGCGAGTACCGGCGAAGCTCGGCACGAAGGCCAGGTTGAGCGCGCCGCGGGTGTGCTGGCCGAACATCACCGGCACCAACGTGGCCCAGAAGAGCAGGTCGGCGTGATTCGTCGCTCCGAATTGCTCAGCGACGAGAATCCACGACAGTGCGCCGATGACGATCGTCAGGATGCTGAAGGTGGCGATGAGCGGTGACGCCTTGGCGATCCGCTGGGCCTTGACCTTGGGCTGCGACTGCGCTGCGGTCACCAGTGGCTCCCTCTCGAGATGGCCTGCACGTCGGCGCGGGCCGTCGCGCAAGACTACCGCGTGCGACTGCGGATTCCAGCGCCCGCGGACCGCGGGCGCGCGGCGCATCTGACGTGGAGCACGGCGCCGCGCGCGCGCGGCGGTGGATCATTCCACCCTCCGTTGCGTGCGGGCGTCGTGCCCGTGGAGCTCACCATGAATGCGTTGCCGCCCTCGCTTCCGATCTCACCGGCTCGCCAGTTCTATCGCTGGGCGCGGTAGCCGATCCCGATCCTCGACGAGTGCCACGCCAAGCTCGGTGAGCCCT
>CAYVDO010000165.1:0-16070 GCA_964450125.1 uncultured bacterium | reverse complement strand
AAGCATCGACAGGCTCGAAAAACTCGCTCCGGCGAGTTTTTCAGCAGCCTGCTAGCGATGCACCTGCGGGGTCGGCTGCACGGGAACGGCGAGATCGGGAACCATCGCCTCCATCAGCCGCAGCTGGCTCTCCTGCGTCTGGCGCCACGCGTCGAGCTTGGCGAGCTGCTCGGCATTCAGCACTCCGCGAAGCTCGGCGGACACGGCCTCGAGTTGCTTGCGGCGCTGCTCGACCATCTTGCTCATCATCGTTTTGGTGGTGACCTCGCCGGACTGGCCCAGATCCTTCGCCCAATCCTGCGCTTCGTCGGGCTCCGGCACGAAGGTGCCGAGCGTGCCGAAGCCTCCCTTGCGCATGATGGTTTCGATGCGAGCGAGCTGATCGTCGCGTAGCCCCACGTCACGAGCGAAGAACGAGAACTGGCTGCGAAACGCCGTCTCCTTCTGCTCGTCTAGCTCGCGCGCCTTCGCCGCCTGGTAGTCCTGGTAGCGCGCGGTGCCCAGGATGCGCTCGATCTCGCGCTCGCTGTCGGCGAGCGTGCCGGTGGAATCGCGCGGGTCGACCTTCTCGCCGTTCATCAGCCGCCGCGCCATCTCCTGCCCCTGCTTGGTGCGTTCGAGCAAGAGCTTCTCGAGATCCTCGCGCTCGCGCGGCGTGAGCTTCACGGCGCGAGCGATCTGCGCCAGCTCCTGTTCGACCATCTGCTTCTGGACCTGATCCAGGAAGCCACTCTCCATCACGGCGGCGAAGAGGTCTTTCGGTGCGCTCGCTTCACCTGCACCAGGCGACGCATCCGATGCAGCCGATCCCCCCGTGTGCGGGCCAGCGGCGCCCGTTGCGGGAGCTGCCGGATGTGCCTCGCTCGCCAACTCCGTCTCCAGCGAGTCGAGGCGCTTCTCGAGGTCGTCGAGGGATTCCTTCATCTCGATCTGCTGTTTCCGTGAGCGTCCCAGCTCGCCGGCGAGCCGAGCGCGCTCACCCTCTTCCCAGGCGATCACCCCAGCCCCGCCCAGCGTCACGATTGCCAGCAACGCCCATGCGATCCGTCCCGACATGGCTCTTTCTCCGATCGATGCGACGACGCGCCACCGAGTCTACGCGAGCCCGCGACGAGGCGCGGGCGTGGAAAGCCCGGCGCGTCGCCCGGCCCCAATCACCCGAAGCACCGCGCGAACGGCGCTGCGACCCGATCTCGCATCCACGGGAAAGCCACGTGGCTGCCACGCAGGAGCCGATTCGGCTCCATGCGGGCCCCACCGCTCGTCACATGTGCCAATGAGTTCACGCCGTATTCATGTTCGGCTCATGCGGCGTTGACGGCGCGCCTCTACCGTGTGCGCCCATGAACGAATCGACGATTCCATCCGATCTCCTCTCCTGGGAACCCTTCGACTTCACCCACGCGGCGCTCCCCGCGGGCTTGGCCGCCACGGACGCTCGACCGCTCGCGATCGGACGCGAAGCGCCGACGCTCGACGAATGGCTGCGCGCCCGTGCCCGGCTGCTGCGTTTCGCCGGCATCACTACCGCAGCCACTGCGCGGCTCGCGGCTCGCAGCGCGCTCGGCCTCGGCACGATCGCCCGATCCGCACGCGCGGCGCACGCGTGGGCCGAGCGCGTGATCACGCAGCTCGACCTCGAGCTCCGCATCGTCGGCGCGGCTCCGCCACGGGGCACGATGATCGTGGCGAATCACCGCTCGTACGTCGACATCGTGGCGGTGCTCGCGGCCGCACCCGCGATCTTCCTCGCCAAGGTCGAGATCGGCCGTTGGCCCGTGCTGGGGCTCGGCGCGCGCATCGCTCACACGATCTTCGTGTGCCGCGAGGACCCGGCGAGCCGCAAGCAAGCCATCGCATCCATGCAGCAGGTGCTCGACCAGGGTACGAGCGTCGCGCTCTTCCCCGAAGGAACCACCAGCAAGACGCCGGGAATGCTGCCCTTCCATCCCGGCTCGTTCCGGATGGCGGCCAGCCGCGGCCACCGCGTGACACCCATGGCCCTCCGTTACCCACACCCGGAAGACGCATGGGTGGACGACGAGGGCTTCGTGCCGCACTTCCTGCGCCGCTGCGGGCAGCGACATCTCAGCGTCGCGCTGCACGTCGGGCCGACGATCCGAGACCACGACCCCAACCGGCTCAAAGAACGCGCCGAGGAATGGATCCTCGGACGCATGGGAGGAAACCGATGAGCGTCATGAAGCGACGCGATCGATCGCGCTACCGCATCGAGCTGCTCCACCGCCCCGGGTTACGCCTCTCGGAAGCCGATTTCGCGCGGCTGGTCGCGAACGTCCGCGCGGTCGCCGCCGAGTGCTTCGAGGAAATCCCCGACTACCAGTGCATGCGCGGCACCCGCGCGGAGCTTTCCGACAAGGTGATGACGCTGGCCTGGCGCCCCGACGGCACGCTGGCGGGCTTCTGCTCGGCGGTGCTGCTGCCGGTTCCGCGTGTGGGCGAAGTGCTGCACCTCGGCCTCACGTGCGTGGCGCAACGCGACCGCAGCTCCGGTCTCACCCACCGGCTCATGTCCAAGCTCACGATCCAGTTCCTGCTCCGGCACCGCCCGCTGAGCCGCGTGTGGGTCACCAACGTGGCGTGCGTGCTCTCGAGTCTCGCGAACGTGGGACGACATTTCGACCAGGTCTACCCATCGCCCGAAGGGCCGGAGATACCCACGATCACGCATCGGCGCATCGCCGAAGCCATCGACGCGCTCTACAGGGACAAGATCTACATCCGTCACGACGCGGAGCTGGATCGAGACGCGTTCGTCTTCCGTGGCAGCGTGCTCGGCACCGTCTTTCAGAAGGACGAGGGCGACTCACGTTTCCACCATCGCGACGATGCGAGCAACGCCTTCTACACGTCGCTGCTGAGCTTCGAGGACGGCGACGAGGTCTTGCAGATCGGCTCGATGAGCCTGCTCACCGGGCTGCGCTATCTGCGCCGCAAGCGCGCTGCGGCGCCGGCTCGCACTCGCGATGCAGTCGTGTCGCGGACACCGCACGTCCCCGAAGCCCCGATCGCTCCGCCGGTCCCGACATGGTCGCATGCACGAATGCCCGAGGCGCCCGCGACGCGACTCTGAGCAGATCTGCTCACGCCTTTCGCGATGCGCCGCCTCCACACCCCCGCGTGAGGGTGCGGCGCGCGTCTCGTTGACGAGGTCGGGTCTCGTCCGTATCGTGACCGCACGTTTCGCGCCGTGTCGCACCGTGGCCTGCGGCGGTCGCGAGGCGCGACGCGAGCGATGGCGTGACTCTCCTGGTCGACGGGTTCCGGCGGCGGTGGTTCGCGCTGGTCGATCGCGTGATGCCACCGCAGTTGCGGGCAGCCGATCCGGAGTCGCTGCGCAGGGCACGCCTCCTCGTGAGCTTCTGGATCGCGGTGAACGCGTGGATTCCACCGCTCCTGCTTCTGCTGCCCCTGCTCGGCCTGAGCTGGGTCGTGCCGACGCTGCTGGTCGCCGCAGTCGCCGGGCTGGTGACCCCCACGTTGCTGCGGCGCACCGGCTCGGTGCTGGTCGCCGGGAACTATTTCGCCGCGTGCCTGTTCGCGTTCGTCACGTACTTCACGCTGCGCTCGGGCGGCTTGTTCTCACCCGCCCTGCTCTGGCAGCCAGTCGTCATCATGGCCGCCGTCATGCTGGTCGGAATGCGCTCCGCGGTGGCGTGGACGTGCGTGTGCGTGGGCGAAGCTCTCTGGCTCCTCACGGTGCAGGACGATCGGCCCGCGACCATGCCCGCGCTCTCGCCGTCGGGAATGCGGGTGTTCCTCGTGATCGGGCTGGTGAGCCTCGATGGGCTCGTGCTCTTCCTGTCGCAGGTCTACGAGTCCTACAAGAACGCGGCGCTCACGGCGCTCCAGGAAGCGCGCAGCGAAACCGAGCGCGCACGTCTGCGCGCCGAGGAGGCGAGCCGCGCCAAGAGCCAGTTCCTCGCCAACATGAGCCACGAGATCCGCACGCCGCTCAACGCCGTGCTGGGCATGACGAGCCTGCTCCTCGACACGCGCCTCGACGCCGCACAGCGGGATTACGTGGAGACCGCCCACGCCAGCGGCGAGCACCTCCTCACCGTCATCAACGACATCCTCGACTTCTCGAAGATCGAGGCCGGCCGGCTGGATCTCGAGCGCACGGCATTCGCGATCCGGGAGTGTGTCGAGGAAGCGCTCGACGTGGTGGCGTTCGGCGCCACCAGGAAGGGACTCGAGCTCAACGCGCTCGTCGAGACGCGGGTGCCGACGGCAATCGAAGGAGATGCCGGGCGCGTCCGCCAGGTGCTCGTGAACTTGCTGTCGAACGCCGTCAAATTCACCGAGCGCGGCGAGGTGATGTTGCACGTGGACGTGGAGCGAGCGGAGCCCGGCGGCACCTACGAGCTGCGTTTCGCGGTCCACGACTCGGGTATCGGGATCGCGCCCGAGCACCGCGACCGCATCTTCGCGGTTTTCTCCCAGGTAGACGCATCGAGCACCCGTCGCTATGGCGGCTCGGGGCTCGGCCTCGCCATCTCGAAGCGCCTGGTCGAGATGATGGGCGGGCGCATCTGGTTCGAGAGCACTCCCGGTCAGGGCTCGATGTTCGCGTTCACGGTGCGGGCGGCGAAGGCCGAGGGCGCCACCGAACGGCTCGATCGCGGCCACCTTCCGGTGCTGGCGGGCAAACGTGCGTTGATCGTGGACGACAACGAGACCAATCGCCGGGTGATGCACGCGTTCACGGCGGCGATGGGGATGGAGCCCCACGACCTCGCCTCGCCCAGCGAGGCGCTCGCGTGGCTCACCGCGGAGCGTCCACTCGACGTCGCGATCCTCGACTTCCAGATGCCCGAGATGGACGGCGGCGAGCTAGCGCGGCGCCTGCGTGCGCTGCCGGGGCGCGCGCAACTGCCGATCGTGCTCGCAACTTCCTCGCTCGGACACAGCGCACACGAAGCGGCGGCGCTGGCTCCGGGGTTCACCGCGTACCTCACCAAGCCGGTGAAGCGGTCGCAGCTCGAGATCCTGCTGGTACGCGTGCTTTCGTCGCCCCCGCCGCCACCGGCCGATCTGCTCACCACGCACTCCGGCGAGCCACGCGCGCAACCGACGAGCGAGACCACGCCAACGCGCGAGCTGATTCCGGAGCCGCGCCCATCCGCGGAAGGAACCGCCGAACGAGTCGCCGAGATGCGCGTCCTCTTGGTCGAGGACAACGCCATGAATCAGAAGGTGGCGCTCGCCATGCTCGCGCGCCTCGGCCTCGGTGCCGACCTCGCCGCCGACGGCCGCGAGGCCATCGCCGCGCTCGCCACCAAGCCCTACGACGTGGTGCTCATGGACATCCAGATGCCGGTGATGGACGGATTCACCGCGGCGCGCGTCATCTGCCACCGTTGGAAGCCCGAAGAGCGGCCCCGGCTCATCGCCATGACCGCAAACGCGATGTCCGGCGACGAGGAGAAATGCCGGCAGGCGGGCATGGACGACTACATATCGAAGCCCGTGCGACTCGACGAGCTGGCCGCCGCCTTACGTCGCAACGCCCCGCGTTCCACCGAATCGTGACGTGCGCATCGCAGCGGGCAGCGGTGCGTCGCGGTCCGCTCACCCCGTCTCGAGGTCGATGCGGCCGAGCTCCTCGTCGACGCGGACGAGGGTGACGTCGAGGGGAGTGCCGAGCGCCACGCCGTCGCGCGGCAACGACTCGTTGGCAATCGTGCCGGTGATGCCGAGACCTTCGAGCTGAACCACTGCGCCGAACGACTTGAGTGACACGACGTTGCCGCGAAAGCGCTCGCCGATCCGCCCAGCGAGCCAGCGCGCAGCCACCATCTGCAAACGCTCGATCTCGGCGCGGCGAGCCGCGTAGGCGGCGCGGTTGAGATCGGCAGCAAGCGTCTCCAACGTGGGGTCGGCGGTGGTCGCGGCGCGGCCTCCGGCGAGAAACCGCTTCACCGCGCGGTGCACCACCAGATCGGCGTAGCGGCGGATCGGCGACGTGAAGTGGAGGTAGCGCGGCGCCGCCAGTCCGAAATGTGCTCCGGGCTTGGGGCTGTAGCGCGCCGGACCGAGGACTCCGAGCATCGCGGTGCGCATCGCCGGCTCCACCGCGGTGCCCCGAAACTGCGCCTCGAAAGCCGCCAGACCGAGCGGTGTCAGCGTCTCGGCGAAGCCCGGCTCGAATCCCGAGTTTCTCGCGAGCGCCGCGAGCGCGTCCACGCGCTGGCGATCGGGCTGCTCGTGCACACGGTAGAGCGCAGGCAACCCGCGATCGATGAGCCACGACGCCACCGCCTCGTTGGCGGCGACCATCAGCCGCTCGACGAGACGGTGGGCGCTGGTCTCGCCGCGGGTGACGATGCCGGTGGGCTCGCGGGTGTCGGCGTCCAAACGGACCGAGGCTTCCTCACGAAAGAATGCGCTCGTTCCGCCCCGCGCTGCCCGCACCACCGAGAGCCGTGCCGCCGCGGTGCGCAGCCAGCGCAAGCATGCGAGCACGTCGCTCCCGAGCCCGCCGCCGGCGCCACGATCGAGGTAAGCGGCGACCTGGTCGTAGGTGAGCCGCGCATGGGAGCGGATCACGCTCTCGACGACGTCCACAGCCACGACGTCGCCCTCGGCCCCGATGCGCAGCTCCACCGAGAGCGCCAACCGATCCTGCTCGGGAACCAGGCTGGCGCGTTGCTCGCTCACCTCGGGTGGCAGCATCGGAATCACGCGCCCCACCAGGTAGACGCTGGTGCCTCGCGCACGGGCCTCGCGATCGAGCTCGCCGTCCTCGGGAACGGCCGCATCGACGTCGGCGATGGAGACGATCACCCGCACCGCGCCATCGTCCTGCGCGGGCAGCACCGCGAGCGCGTCGTCGATGTCCTTGGTCTCGGCGGAATCGATGGTGACGGTGGGCACATCGCGCAGGTCGCGACGGCCGCGAGGGTCGAGGCGACGAGCTGCGCGCTTCGCTTGCGTGAGGCACGCGGGCGGGAACTCACCGCGGATGCCGTGGCGAACCAGCACCCGCTCGATGCTCGCGTCGCTGGCAGCGACGCTGCGCTCGAAACGCGCCGAGTGACCGTCGACGCGCGCCACCAACGCCGTGCCCTCGACGAGGTCGCGCGGTGCGCCCTCGAGCGGCCAATCGGTATTGGCCACCACGCGATCCACCCGCAGGTACGCGCGGCCCGCGCGGCGCGTGTAGGCGCCGAAGAGCTGATGGCGGTTGCGCTCGACGAGCTCGAGATCCGCCGCCGACAAGCGGTCCGGCGCGGTGCGGTTGATCTTCGCGCGCGCTCGATCGCCGTCGAGGAAACGATTGAGGTCGGGCGGCGCCACGAACGCCGAGCGCGGCTCGGTGCCTTCGAGGTTGAGGAACCCGAACCCCCGCGGATGCACGGCGATGCGGCCGATCGCGGCGGTGGAGGGCTCGGCTTGGGTCTTGGATCGCTCGGCTTGCTTCATGTGCGCGCAGGATAGCGGCGGCCATCGACGCACAGAAACACACGCAGAGCCCGTGACAAGTCCGTCTTCACGCAGACGCCGTCGTCACGCCTTGCGCGGTATCGCGGATCGCACGCGCCTCGGCGGCGGTGGCGTCGCGCCAGATGCCGAGCTTGCGGCGCCGCTCGATCGCTCCCGGGCGCAAGCGCAGCGACGTCACGAGCTTGCCCGCGAGATTGAAGACGTGGGCGCGCCCGCGCGCACCCAGCGCCACCACCGTGCCGTGGCGGGTATCGACGAGGATCGCGTCGTCGCTCGCGTGCGCTAGATCGCGCAACGCCACGCGGGTCGGCCGCTCGCCCTCCTCGTGGCGCGTGGCCGCGTGGGAGGTGCGACGCGCTTTGGCTCGATCGCCGTGCTCGAGGCGTCGCGCGATGCCCTTGAGCAGTCCCTCGATCCGCGATTCCACGGCATCGGTACCGCGACCCTTCCTGCGCGGCGTGCGCTCGATCTGATCGAGGATGGCCTGGGCCCATCGCGCCGTGGCCGCCCACGGCGTGGGGTCGGTCTGGGTGGCGAGCGCGGCGAGCGGCTCGCCACCCGGTCCGATGCCCACCACGTTCAGGGCGAAGCGCCGCCGCGTCCCACGAAGCTGCGTGGACACGACTTGCAGACTGATCGCCAGCGGCGCCGGGACTCCCACACGATCGGGCGCGCGGTAGTAACCCACCGCGACTTGGCCGTGGATGCGGAAGCCATTCTGGACGTCGCGAAACTCGGGCAGGAGCTCGGCCACGAGATCACGTCCGCCGATCGCCAAGGTCACGAGCTCACGGGGATCGGCGTAGAGCTTCTCGATCCGCGGATCCTTGCGCTCGAGCAGCAATTGACCGAAGTCGCCGAATCTCGGCTGGCCGGTGGGGCCGTAGCCGCGAAACACCTCGCGGCTCTCCACCGGCGAGGCGTGCTCGCAATCCGCGGCGGCACAACGCAAACAGTACGCGTGTCCCGGGCGCGCGAGGGCACGGGATGCCACCAGCGCACGAAGCCCGACGTCGAGTGCACGCGCCAGCTCGGCAGCAACCTCGGCGCGCGCACCCGCATCGTCGGTGATCGGCAGCGCGAGCCTGAGATCGATCCGCTGCCCGCGCCCGCGGGCCAGATGGCCGGCGGGATGGCGCTCAATCCGCTCCCGGGCTTCGGCTGCGAGCAGCTCCGCGACTCGTGCGAGGCGATCTGTTGCTGCCCCGTCTCGGCGATCCGCCATCGCGCGCTTCTCTCCTCGTCGCGATCGCGACGCGAGCTTGGCCGTGCCATCGCATGGTAGCGCTTCGGTGGGCGAGCGTGTGTCGATCCGCGACGCTCGCGCGATGAAGCGGCAACGACTCGACGAGCGGATCTCCTACCGCAGGCAGTGCCCGCGCAGCCCATCGTTGGTTGCGACCCACTGGGCACCATGCGACCATCGGCGCGATTCGATCAGCCTTCGGGGGATTCGAAATGGCATTCGATCGTGACCCGTTCTCTGTCGACCACGACAGACGTCAGCTCGCGCTATTCGCGACTCTCGCGCTCGCCGTCACGCTGACCTGGTCGAGCGGTGGCTGCGGGGGAGACGGCAGTGACTCGAGCGCGCCCTCGATCGACGACTACCAAGTCGTGCGCATCGACGCCGGCCCCGATCTCGAGTTCCGGGTGCAGGACGCCTTCATCCGCGCTCAGCCCGGCACGGTGATCGAGCTACCCGAAGGCCACTTCGAGATCTCGAGCCAGCTCGTCCTCGACCAGTCGCACGTGGTCGTCCGCGGTCGAGGAATGGACGAGACCATCCTGGACTTCGCCAAGCAGGAATCCGGCGCCGAAGGAATCTTGGCGCGCGGCAACGCATTCCAGATCGAGGACGTCGCGGTGGTGAACGCGCCCGGGGATTGTCTCAAGATCGACGACGTCGAGGGCGTCACCGTGCGGCGCGTGAAGGCGGGCTGGCCGACCGCGAGCACGCTCAACGGTGCCTACGCCATCTACCCCGTGGGCTGCCAGAACGTGCTCATCGAGGACAGCTACGCCAGCGGCGCCTCGGATACCGGAATTTACGTCGGCCAGTCGAAGAACATCGTGGTGCGGCGCAACTTCGCCGAGCTCAACGTCGCGGGCATCGAGATCGAGAGCTCCAACGACGCCGACGTCTACGAGAACGAAACCACCCGCAACTCGGGCGGCATCCTGATCTTCGACCTGCCTGGGCTCACCATCAGCGGAGCCCGAGCGCGCGTCTACGACAACCGGATCCACGGCAACAACAACCCCAACTTCGCGCCGGCAGGCAACATCGTGGGAATGGTGCCGACCGGTACCGGCCTGATGGTGATGGCGAACGACGAAGTCGAGGCGTTCGGCAACGAGATCGTCGACAACTACACCACCGACGTGGTGGTCGCGAGCTACCAGGTCACCGGGCTTCCATTCGACGATCCCGACTTCGATCCCCACCCGCAGCGCAACGACATCCACGACAACGTCACCGAGCGCGGCACCGATTTCTTCTTCGACGGCGGCCAGCTCGGCATCTTCGCGAGCCTGCTGTTTCTGTTCACGCCCGAGCGCGTGATCCCCGATCTCGTCTACGACGGCATCGCGGAGAATGCCCTCGGGGTGCACCCCCTGCCGCCCGACCAGCAGAATTGCTTCCACGGCAACACCCGCCGCGACGGCACGCCCGCGAGCTTCGGCAACCTCAACTTACGGCCGCGCCCCGGCGTGCCGCTGCCCGCAGGTCCGATCAGCACCGATCCCGCGCCCTTCGATTGCCGGCAGCCGGAGATCGCGCCGGCGCGGCTCGCCTCGCTCGCGCCCATTCCTGCAGGTACGCAGGGTCCTTCCGACGCCGAGATCGCCGCGGCGTGCACTCCGATCGGCGATGCACCCAACTTCAGCGCGACCGAGTACGACTGCCCGACGCTCGCCGGATACAACCTCTTCTCCGATGCCAGCGACCCGTACTCGCCACCGAACGACGGCGTGCCGTTCGAGCTGACGACACCGCTCTTCTCCGACTACGCCGCCAAGAGCCGCGTGGTCTTCTTGCCGCCCGGCACCGCCGCGACCTACTCGAACGACGGCACCTTCGCTTTCCCGGTCGGCACGATCATCGCCAAGACTTTCGGATTCCCCACGGACCTGGGCGGCAGCGAGGATGCCGGCAACATCACCCAGGTCGAGACGCGCCTCCTGATCCACCGCGCCTCGGGCTGGGTGGGACGCGCCTACGTCTGGGACGGCAGCATCGCAGACCTGGCGCTCGGTGGCGGAGCGCGCACGGTGACCTTGCCCGAGCGTGCCGATGGCGCGCAGCGAACCACGACGTATCGCATTCCCAACGCCTTGCAGTGCAATACCTGCCATTCGGGCGGCTCGACCGCCGATCCCATCGGCCCCAAGGCGCGGCTCCTGAATCGCGACCACACCTACGCCGACGGCACCACCGAGAACCAGCTCGTCCATTGGACGAAGATGGGCGTGCTCTCCGGCGCGCCGAGCGACCCCGGGCAGGCTCCGCGCCTGCCGGTGTGGGACGATCCCCAGGACGGCACCCTCGAAGAGCGGGCGCGCGCTTACCTGGAGACGAACTGCGCCCACTGCCACACCGAGACCGGCTACGCGCGCTTCTCGGGCCTCTTCCTCGACAGCCACGACGCCCTCGGGACTGCGTACGGCATCTGCAAGACGCCCGTCGCCGCGGGACGCGGCGCCGGCTCGTTCCAGTACGACATCGTCCCCGGGAAGCCCGAGGAATCGATCCTCACCTTCCGCATGGGCTCGAACGATCCCGGCATCAAGATGCCCGAGCTCGCTCGCAGCGTGGTTCACGACGAAGGCGTGGCGCTCGTGACCGAGTGGATCCAGAACCTCGACGGGAGCTGCGAATGAGCCGCGTCGAGTGCTCAGAGCCCCATCTCGCGTAGCCCGTCCTGCCACGGAAGCACGTCGACGCCATCGATGCGACGGCGCACGCGGCCGCGGTAGAGAACCAAGGGTCGGTGTTTGCGGCCCACGTAATCCGCGAAGCGCTGAAGGCCGCGCAGGTCGAACCGATCGACCCGCTCCGAGGCCTTCACCTCGATCGCCCACAGCGTGCCGCGCCACTCGACCACGAAATCCACCTCGGCGCCGTGCTCGGTGCGGAAGGTCGAGACACGGATCTCCTCGTCGCGAGCGGCTGCCGAGTGGACGAGCTGACCGTGGATGAGGTGCTCGAACAGCGCGCCGACACGATCGGCGGAGACATCGAAGCTGCCCAGTAGACCGTTCAGCACGCCGACATCGAAGAAGTAGAGCTTGGGGTGCTGAACGAGGCGCCGCGTGACGCTCTTCGCGAATGCGTCGACACGCTGGACGATCAGCGTGTCTTCCAGCACTTCGAACCAGCGCACCGCCGACGCGCGCGCCACTTGAGCAGCGGTGGCGATCTTGGCGTGATCCAAGAAACGCCCGTTCCACTCGGCGACGATCGTCAGATAGCGCGCGAAACCTTCGATGCTGCGACTCAACGCCTCGGCCTGGATCTCCTCCTTCAAGTAAGTCGCTGCGTAAGACCGCAGCGTCTTGCGCCGCTCGTTCGCATTCGGGTCGGTCCAGATCCCCGGCAACGTACCCGTGCTCAGCGCCACCCGGTCGTCCAGGTCGTAACCCAGCTCGGCGCTCACGAGCGGGCCGAGCGAGTAGGCGTGAATCCGCCCCGGCAGCAGATTGGCGCCGCCCCGTCGCAGCTTGCGGGCGCTCGAGCCCGACAGCAGGAAGCGATGGGCGCCCGTACGCCGATCGAGAAGCGATTGGACGGTGTTGAGCAAGCTAGGCAGGCGCTGAACCTCGTCGAGCAAGACCACGATCGATCGCCCCGTCGCTCGATGCGCCGCGAGCCGGTCTTCCAGCTCCCGCGGGTTCCGTGCGAACTCGAGATACGTCGGCTCGTGCGCGAGGTCGATCGAGAGATCGGGCCGCAGCGCCGTCAACAAGGTCGACTTACCGGTCTGCCGTGGCCCCAGGAGCAGGACGCTCTTCCTCGTCTGCGACAGAATGGGTTCGAGCGCGCGCGTGATCATGCGATCAGAATATCGCGTAAAATGACCGCGCGCATTCTATCTGCTCGTGCGGCGGGTGCGGCCGTTCACGCCTGCGAGGCCGTCACGAGCCCCAGCGCTTCGTCCAGGCCGGGATTGCTGCCGTCGAGGCGCCACAGAAAGCCGTCGAGGACGTAGTGTGTGGCCTGCGGGAGCGCCAAGAGCGGCACGACGAACGGTTGCCAGCTCGAGAGATCGAGCACCGGAAACGGAAAGAACGCAGGGTGATCGCGCCACACGGCCCCGTCCCACAGCCATTCCTCGGCGAAGGCAAAGAGCGCCAATGCCGCGGCGAAGAATGCGAATCGACGCGGGGCGAAGATCGCCGCAAGTAGACGACCCGTCGCCGATCGCGCGCCACTCGTCGCCGGCTCTGCGCTCGCCCAGCGCACGACTCCATAACGATGCGAGATGGCCATGTAGGGGACACCGTGCACGATCACGTTCGCCGCGGTGAACGCGAAATCGCTCTGCCACAGCACGATCCCCGCCCACCAAGTCGCGGCCGTCGTCGCCACCAGCAGAATCTTGCCCGTGAACCACGGCTCGCCGGCGATCCGTCGCTGTACCTGCCGCATGGCGAATGCGACCAGTACTACGATCCACGCGAGCCGCGCCACCGTCGCTGCGATCGGCGGTAATCCTGCGACGAAATCTCCTTCGATCAGCCACGCGAACGGGCGCGGTAAGCGCGTGTGCCAGGAGATCAGCGGATAGCCGGTCGCGACGTAGATCGCCGCCTCGTCGAGGAACCGGTCGGCGCGTGATCGATCGCCCGCCCGATGGCGGTAGAGCCGCACCCAGCCGAGCTGCTGCTTCACGAAGTGGAACACCGCCACGTACGCGAGCAATCGCCAGAACGCGAGAGCGGAGAACGAGTACAGGAACACGCCCGCGACCCACGCCGCGACCGGCACGGCGACGTAGAGCCCGAGCCGCCGGCGAAGCTCGGCGCCGTCGAGATAGACACGGAACGTGGTGCCGTGAACGTGCGCGACATCCACCGCCACCACCAGCGCCAGCCATGCCCACGTGGGCGTGGAACCGTCGGCTTCGGCGAGACGGCTCGCGAGCGCGCCGAGCACCAGCGCCGCGATCGCCGGCAACACGAAGAACGCGGTGTCGTACCCGGGATCGACCAGCCACACGCTCGGCATCGGCCGCCCCACGCGATTCGCGAGACTCATCCAAGCGAACCCCGCG
This sequence comes from uncultured bacterium, assembly GCA_964450125.1. Taxonomy (GTDB): domain Bacteria; phylum JADJOY01; class JADJOY01; order JADJOY01; family JADJOY01; genus JADJOY01. Next base: position 2,322 of record CAYVDO010000165.1, on the reverse strand, counting down.
CGCAGGAGCACGACGGGCACCCTGCGTTGTGGACACTCGAAATGACCATTGCTACCATCACCGCATGAAACAGATGCCAGCGGCCAAGTTCAAGGCGCAGTGCTTGAGTCTCCTCGATCGCGTCGACGACGAGGGAATCGTGATCACCAAGCGCGGCAAGCCGGTCGCCAAGCTCATACCGATTCGCGCCGAGTCTCGCGACTTGATCGGCGAGCTGGCAGGACGGGTGCGCATCAAGGGCAACATCCTTTCCACCGGGGTCCGCTGGGATGCTGAATCTTGACACGCACATCTTGGTGCGAGCGATGAGCGGTGATGTGACTCCGAGCGAACGCAGGCTACTCGCATCCGACCGCTGGGGGATCTCGTCGATCGTGCTGTGGGAGCTCGCGAAGCTCGTGCAGCTCGATCGGATCGAGATGGATCTCGATTCGCCGGAGGTTCGGCGCTTTCTGTCCGCGGTTCACGTTTGGCCGCTCACCCTCGACGTCGCGCAGGCGAGCACTCGGCTCGACGTGGCGAGCGACCCTGCGGACGAGATCATCGCCGCCACGAGCATCGTCTTTCGGGCTCCACTGGTGACCCGCGATCGGAAGCTCTTGCGTTCGAAACACATTCCGCTCGCGAAGCCGTGAGCATTCACGCGGCTCGGTTCAGGAGGCTCATCCGAGGGCGTCGAACCGAACGCCGAGCGCTGCCAGCACTTCCTCAGCGGCGCGCACGCCGTGGTGGTGTGCTTCCTCGAAGAGCGGCAATCCCGAGAGATCGGTGTGCGCGAAGTGGACGGCGCCACGTGCCTCGGCTGCACGCCGGCGCACGGCGCCGAACACGAAGCCGGGAACGGGGCGAACCATCGCGTGGCCCCAGCGCCAAGCGTCGATGCGCGTGACGCACGCGTCGAGATCGGGATGCCCGCGCCGCAGATCGGCGAGGATCGCGCTCGCGGCGTCCGCGAAGCTCGCGTCGAGCAATTGCTTGCGCGCTACGGCCGGATCGCCATCGGTGAGCGGCAGATAGTAGGTCCAAACCGTCGGACCATAGCGCGGTGGCGCACGCCGGCCCCCCGCTTCGCTCGCCGCACCGCCGTTTCGTCCCGCGGGATCGCCGATCAGGCTCGTGAGCGCGCTCGGCGTGCGCAAGCCCTCGTCGGTCTGATGGGTCGCAACCACGTAGCCGAGGCCGCGACTCCCGTAGAGCACGTTGTCCCAGGCTTGCGGGAAGCCGCGCGAGCGCGGCGTGCGTGACAAGGACAGGTTTGCGACCAGCCAGGGGGTCACCTGGAACTCGCGCGCGTCGCGGATGAGCGCCTCGTCTGCGAGGAGTCGTGCCGCGAAGCCACGCGGCACAGCGAGAATCGCGCGATCGGTCACGAGGCACTCGGCGCGCTCGGTGGCGGGCTCGTACGTCCACACCTCGAGCGCGCCACGCCGCTCGGCGCCTTCGTCCGGCTCCGATGCCGAGTCGAGCGCGCGCACGCGGGTGACGGCCACCCCGGCGCGCAGGCGACCGCCGCCGGCCGCCGCGCGGCGCGCGAGATGTGCCACGAGCCTTCCATTTCCCTCCGGCCACGTGAGGAATGGCTGCGTGTCGCCGTGCAGCCAGCGCGACGCGAAGTAGTGGATGCCGGCCCAAGCGCTCGTGGTCTCGAGCGTTGCACCGAAATCGTCGCGGCAGCCGTACTCGACGAACCAGCGCAGCCGCTTCGAACGGAATCCGCGCTCGTCCATCCAATCGGCCATCGTCAGGCGATCGAGAGCCACCACGTCTGCGTCGTCCGAACCGTGGGCCATCGGAACCGCGAATGCGCGCCGGCCGCGGCCATCACGAAGGCTCGCCCAGCGCGCGATCTCGGCCTCGAAACGGTCGCGCTCCGCGAGCTCCTCCGAGCGCGCGCCGGGCCACGGGTAGAGCCCCTCGTACCAGCGATCGGCGACGAACACGCGCTCCTCGGGAGCGCGGCAGAGCTGTCCTTCGTCGGGAACGAGCTCACCCGTCTCGGGATCGCGCTCGCCGGCACCCGCCTCCACCAGAAGCTCGATCATCCCGCTGGCGTGCGCGAGCGGCACCGGAACGTAGTGCGCGCCCCACGGAAAAGGACTGATCGCGTTCTCGCCCGGGCGAGCCGTGCCGCCCAGCACCTCGTCGAGCTCGAGCAGCTCGAAGTCGTGGAAGCCCGCGCGTGCCAAGCGCCACGCGGCCGTGAGGCCCGCCACGCCGCCGCCCACGATGACCACGGGCACGCGGCGACGCGATGCGGGGGCGGGCGCGAAGCCATCGCGCAAGCGATGGCCGAGCTCGAGTGATGGTGTGCCGACGAAAGCG
>CAYVDO010000164.1:15569-16080 GCA_964450125.1 uncultured bacterium | reverse complement strand
GACGTCGTCGCAGGCGCACCGTTCTTCGCGAATGGCCACGCCGCCGAGGGCGCTGTTGCGGTTTATCGCGGCTCGGCCGCCGGACCGCAGACGGCCGGTGCGTGGGGATACGAGTCGAACGTCGCCGGTGCGGAATTCGGTTGGTCGGTGGCGCGGGCTGGCGACGTCAATGGCCGGCTCTACGACGACGTGATCGTGGGGGCGCCGAATCTGGCCAACGGACAGACCGACGAAGGGCGGGCGTATCTCTTCGTGGGCTCGGCGAACGGGCTCGGATTGGCGCCGGCGTGGACGGTCGAGGCAAACGTCGCGACGGCTGTGCTGGGGACGTCGGTGGCTTCGGCCGGCGACGTCGACGGCGACGGCTACGACGAGATCGTGGTGGGAGCGCCGGGCTACAAGATCGGTGCGAATGCGGTGGGCGCGGCCTTCGCGTACGCGCCGCTCACCGTCGTGGATGCGGATCTCGATGGCTATCCCGTGGGCGAGGACTGCAACGACGGCAACGCTT
>CAYVDO010000164.1:0-15469 GCA_964450125.1 uncultured bacterium | reverse complement strand
CGGTGAATCCGGGTCACGCGGAAGTGCCGGGGAACGGCCTCGACGACGACTGCAACCCTTCGACGAGCGATTGCGCGGACGGCGACGGCGACGGCTACTCGCCGAGCGGAGGCGGGTGCGGCGCCGTGGACTGCAACGACGGCAACGCTTCGGTGAATCCGGGTCACGCGGAAGTGCCGGGGAACGGCCTCGACGACGACTGCAATCCTTCGACGAGCGATTGCGCGGACGGCGACGGCGACGGCTACTCACCGACCGGAGGTGCGTGCGGCGCCGTGGACTGCAACGACGGCAACGCGTCGGTGAATCCAGGTCACGCGGAAGTGCCGGGAAATGGCCTCGACGACGACTGCAATCCTTCGACGAGCGATTGCGCAGACGGCGACGGCGACGGCTACGGCAGTCCCGCATCCCCGAGCTGTGCCCATCCGCAGCTCGACTGCAACGATACGAACCCGAGCGTGAACCCGGGCGCAACCGAGATCCCCAGCAACGGCCTCGACGACGACTGCAGCGCCGCGACTCCCGGCGGCTGCAATCCCGCCCTCGCGGAGGCCGCGGTGCAAGGCACGGAGTCAGCGCCGATCAGCACCGTCGTCGACCTCGGCCAGTACCTCGTGCCGGGCTGGATCTTGCTGGTGCTCTCGCGTCGCCGACGCCGCTGAGCCCGGACCGAGTCGCTCTCGGTAGCAAGCTTCTTCACCATTCCCGAGCAGACGCGGGTGCAGCCCCCCGCACGGCTGCCCCACCAGCCGCACCCGGCGGTTCCGGGCGCGCAGCGGAGCAAGCGCGCGGGGCGCGCGGCGAGCGTGTCGTCCGTCGCTGGTGCACGCGTCGCAAAGCCAGCGCCTCCACGCGTTCCCCGTGAAGAGGGTTACGACGAAAGCGAGTGGAGGTCGCTCTGACGCGTGCGCACCCTGGTGTTTCGTTCTGCCGTAGCGGCCCGTCGAGCACCGCGCGCCGCGGGTGCGTGGTGAGTGAGAGCGAGCGGGCTCTGGAGCGAAAGCCCTGCACGAGCTCCGCGCGGTCGAGTCGGCCTCGCGCGGAGCCCCGACGAATCCTCGCCAGCATGCGGAGAACCCCTGACGGCGAGGTGTTCAGCGCCGCGTCGGCGACACGGGCGCGCGTCGCGGCGGTCGTCGCGTTGCGCTGCTGGGAGCGGAGTGCTTCAATGGGGTCCCAATCGATGCGGGCCAGATCGCCGTCGCTCGATCGCCGTGAGCGAGGACGGGATGAAGAGATTGCGAACGGCTCTCCTTCGGGCGTGGCGCACCACGACACGCTGCCTGTGTGCGGCGGTGGCGGCGCTCGCGCTGGTGGTGCTCGGCACCGTCCCCGGCTATGCCGGTCCGCTCACCTCCACGCTCGGTCCTGTGGCGCCGGTCCCGAGCGCCACCAACGGCCTCGAGTTCGTCGCGACCATCGACTACAGCGGCTACAGCGCATCGACTCCGGGCTCGATGCGGTTTGGAACGGCGTCGTCGATGGTGCTTCGCCTGGATGCAGAGGCGCATCACGTCACCCTCGAATCCCTGATCCTCGATGCGGGGACCGTGCGCCTGGTGGGTCTTCCGTTCCACGACGTCCGACTGGTCACGATCTTTTCCTCTCCGACTGGATTCGACTTCGATGCGGCGACGGGCGCGTTCTCGATGCTCGTCTATCCGACGCTGGTCGCCACGTTGCCTGGCTTCGGTGAGGTGCCGCTGGCCTCGGGTAGCGCCGATCTGAGCGGAACGTTCCGGTACCAGGGCTCACCCGAAACCGGTCCCGTGACGATGTCGCTCACGGCGACGGGGCCGATCGACCTCTACACGTACTACTACCCGCTGAGCTTGCGCGTGCAGGGCCCGCTGTCGCTGGATTTTGCCAGCACCAAGCCAGGCTTTCCCGATGGCGAGCTCCAGGGTGTGGTGTCGGTGCCGGCCCATGGCGGTGGTTGGAAGCCGGTTGCGAGCGCGTGGGTCGGGAACTTCGGCGAGGAGTCGGCGACGGAGCCCGACGGGACTTTCCGGTTCCCCGAGTGGCCGCGGGTCGTCGATCCGACCTGGACCTACGCGGCGGTCGAGTGCGGGTCGAGCTGGGCGCTCGGCAGCTCGCCGCGCTCCACGCTGGCGAACGGCAGCGTCACCAACGTGGGGACCGTGGCGCTGCAGGGAGCGCCGGGGGAGCTCGAGCCGGTCGCGAATTTCAGCTTCGCGCCCGCCACGCCGGAGCTCGTCACGATGATGTTCGACCAGCTCACGTCACCGTCGCTGGTCGCGGCGGTACGACGGACGGACGGCACGTTGCGATTGCGATTCGGACGGAACACCGGCGGCGCGTTCTTGCTTTACGGCGACGTGGACGCCCAGGGCGACATTCGTCGCGATCTGCTCGCTTCGAAAGGCTTCCAGCAGCCGATCGTTCTCTACCCGAACGCCACTCGCGAAGCGGTGTCGGTGCTCTGGGTTCAGTCGGACCTCACGACGGTGGCTGGGCCGTTCCACGTGCCTGCCGGTGGTCCGGCGGTGGCGCTCCGGGTCGCGAACGTGACGAAGACGGATGGGCCGGACCTGTTGGTGGCGATCGAGGACGCGTCGAGCGGCGCGGGCCGTGTGGTTCGGATCCCGTCGATCACGCCGGGCCAGTGGGGCGATCCGGAGGTCGTGTACCAATCGACGGGGCCGATCCACGCCATCGAGTCGCGAGCGCTCGACGGTGACGGCTTCGACGACCTGGTCGTTGCGGACTCGACGTCGGCGACGTGCCACGTGCTGCTCTCCTCGGGACCGGGGAGCTACGTCGACAGGCAGTCGATCGCCTGTCCGCGGGATGCACGTGGCGCGATTGCTCAGGATCTCGACGGCGACGGCGACTGGGATCTGGCGTTCGCGGGCGATGCGGACGCGAGCGGCGCCGGGCGTGTGACGGCACTCTGGAACCAGGCCGGCAGCCTGACGCCCATTCACGTCGACGTCGGCAGCGATCTCGCGAGCATCGACTCGGCCTCGTGGCTGGTACCCGGGCGGCGCGCGTTCGTGGTGGGTTCGCCGGGCGACGACAGGATCTACGTGCTAGCCGAGGACGGGCAGGGTGGCTTCGCGGAGGCCGAGGCGGTCTCAGGTGCTTTCCCTGGATCGGTGGTGGCGCAAGATCTCGACAACGACGGCTTCGACGATCTCGTCGCCACCACCGGTTCCGACCACCTCGCCCGCTGGCGCAATCGGCTGGTGCCGGGAGATGGCGACGGCGACGGAATCGACGACATCCAGGAGCTGGCCAGCGACCTCGATTGCAGGAACGCCGACAGCGACGGCGACGGCTTTCCCGACGGCGTCGACGTCTGCCCACGGCTTTCAGGTGCATCCCAGACCGACTCGGACGGCGATCACGTCGGCGATGTTTGCGACAACTGCCCGAGCGTTGCCAACGCGGATCAGGCGGACGGCGATCACGACGGCATCGGCAACGTGTGCGAGGGCGGCCAGGTCACGCGCCATTTCACACCCGAGGCCGGGAAGACCAATCAGTTCACGTTCTACCTCGGCAACTTCATCGGTGCGCTCGACACCAAGACCTCGCAGGTGTTGAGCACCAGCTTCATCGATCTGGCCGTGGATCCGGTCGCCAACCAGGTCACGCTGCAAGATCTCGAGCTCGCCCTCGCGGACATGCACTTCTTCGGGCTCTTCAACATCGCGTTGCTGCACCCCAAGATCGTGCTCGCGAGCTCGGGCGGCGTGCGCACGGTGGCCGTGAACCCGACGACCGGTGAGTTCTCTTTCGATCTGCTGGTCACGGGGCTCGATGTGTCGGTCGGCACCGTGCCGCAGTTGCCGGGTGGCTTGCTCACCCTCGGCGGCACGCTCTCCCCAGACGATCATCGGATCTCGAACGTCTACGCCGGTTTCGCCACCACGCCGATCACCGCGTTCCTCGGTCCCTACTACCTGGTGGGGCCAGGCACGCTGAATTTCGTCGCGCCCTGATCGCGTCTGCCGTTCGCGGCGCATGCCGCCCTCGCCGCGGCGCGCCGCGGCGTGCTAGCTCCCACGGCATGTACGCTCGATTCATCAATTGGCTGTCGGCAACGCGGTTCGGCTCTTGGCTGGTCAAGCACTTCGCGTCCAAGGTCGATCCGATCCTCTTCCGGCTGACCAACGGACGCTTCACATCGACGGGAGTCCCCACGCTCCCGATGCTCACGCTCACCGCGGTGGGCCGCAAGTCTGGGGAGAAGCGCTCGGTGCAGCTGGCGTACCACCGCGACGGCACCGATTTCCTGGTGGTGGCGAGCGCCATGGGCCAGGAACGCCATCCGGCGTGGAAGTACAACATCGAGGCGAATCCCGAGGTCGAGGTGCAGGTGCGCGGCGAGCGGTTCGCAGCCACCGCGGTGCCGCTGAGCGATGAAGAGAAAGCTCGGCTCTGGCCGGCGATCAAGCGCACCATCCCGCAGATGAACGTCTACGAGACGCGTACCGACCGCAACATCCGCGTCTTCCGCCTGCGCAGAGCCGGCTGAGCCGATCGGCGCCGCTCGCGACGATCGGCGTGAGTCGCGCATGGCGTCGCACGCGCGCTCGCGCTCCACGCCGGTGCGTGATCGCGCGTCGGCGCGCGTCGCAATACGATGGCCTGTCCACGGGAAGGACGGAGGGCTGCCGCCATCGTCGGGAGGTCGAGGAACGTGTGGATGAAGGATCGAGGTGCGCGGTGGAATTCGATCGCGCGGCCGGCTTGGGCGCTGGCCGGCGTCTTCGCGTTGCTCGTCGGCTGTGGCGGCTCGGGTGAAGGCGCGGCTCAGCGTCCGGAGCCGACGTGGGATCATCGCGATCCCGCGCTCGGCGCAAGGCTCGACGACGCGCTGGCGCGCTGGGCTTCGGACCACGAGGTGATCGGTACCGCCGCGCGCGTGCTCACTCCCGGCTGGCTCGACTGGTCGGGTCGCGCCGGTGTCCAGAGCACTTCCACGCAGGAGCCGTTCGAGCTCGATACCGTCGGTCGCATCGCCAGCGCCACCAAGCCCTTCACCGCGACCGTCATCTTCCAGCTTCGCGACGAGGGCCGGCTCACGCTGGACACCAAGCTCGCCGCGTTCGTGCCCGACTACCCGAGTGGCGATCAGATCACCCTCGAGCACCTACTGCGTCACCGCAGCGGCATTCCCGAGCTCGAGCTGGCGGATGGCTTCTTCATCTTCGACGTGATCCTGAACGACGAGCACTGGTTCACGCCGAAGGAGATCCTCGACTGGACGCATCTGCCGATCCCCATGCTCGATCTGTTCGCCGGCACGCTGGTGCCGCGCGAACCGGTCACCTATCCCGGCGGCGATTACCACTACGCTCAGCCCAACTTCATCGCGCTGGGACTCATCATCGAGGCCGTCACCGGCGAGCCGCTCGCACAGGTTTATCGTGAACGCATCTTGGATCGGCTGGCGCTCGACGATACCCATCTGCCCGAGCCCGGCGAGCCACTCGATCCGAGCGGCTACACGAATGTTTTCGGGTTGCTGCCGGTGCGCATCCCCGGCACGGCGCTGGTCCAGTCGGGGAACAGCCTGAACAGCTCCGCGTGGTCGGCGGGCGGGCTCATCGCATCGGCGCACGACCTCGGCACGTTCCTGAGTGCGTTGCTGGAGGGACGCCTCTACTCTGCGGAGAGCCTCGCGGACGCGACCGACTGGATCCCGACCGAGGAGTCGGGAGGCGGGGATTACGGTATGGGGCTCTTTCGCTCGCAGCGCGACGGGCTCACGTACGTCGGCCACGACGGTGCCCTGCCCGGGGCCATGTCGGTCATGAAGTACGTCCCCGAGCTCGACGTGTACGTGACCGCCGTCGCGAACTGCGATCTGCTCAACGGCGATCGGCCTGACCTCGTGCAGCGCGTCGCTCGCGCGCTGCGCAACGAGCCGCAGGATTGAGGGTTTCCGAAGCGGCGCGAGCGTCGTCGGCCCGCTGCCGATCAAGGAGCAGCGCGCGGGCGAGCGCAGAGCGTCGAGTTGGTGAGGGCGATGACGACGTGGAGCGCCGCGCCCGGCAGGATCGAGTGGGTCTCGACGGCGAGCCAGCCGAAGACGAAGCCCATCGGCAACGTCCCCAGGATCTCGGCGAGCGGTTTGTCGAGGTGTGCGAGGGCGTAAATCGTGGTGTGGATCGCCAGCGCCGCCACCAACGGCAGGCACGCGGCGAGAGGCAGCAGCAAGGCGCCGCGGAAGAGCAGCTCGTAGCCGTAGAGGTAGACGATCCAGCCCAGCGCATCGAGCACGCTTGCGGAGGGCGTCCAGCGCGCGACCCGCGCTTCTGGATAGCGCTCGCGCATCGCCGGCGCGCGGGATGCACGCGCCACCAACGTGAGACCGATCACGGTCACGACGGCGAGCACGGCAGCGGCGCGCCACGTCCACGTCAGGTTCCGAGCGACGCCGGTGGATTCGGGAAGGGTTGCGCGCAGTAGCACCCACGCCGCGCCGCCGAAGAGGACGCCGGTGGTGAGCTTGGTCGCGAGCACCGTCGCGATCTCGAGCGAATCGCCACCCAGACGCGTCGCGAGCAACGCGCGGAAGAAGGGCTTCCCGAGGCCGATGGCGCCGAGGATGAACACGACGCTCGCCGCCAGCACCACCAGCGCCGCGAGAGTCGGCGTCATCGGTGCTCCGCATCGTGGACGAACGCGGCCACGATCTCGGGGACCCTCGACTCGAAGGTATGAAGGGATTGCCAGCCGGTCTCGCTGCGCAGCGCGCTGCTGTCGCAGAGCCAGCTCGGCGCCGTGAGGTCGCGCACCTTGTCGCGGGTGAGAAATGCCGAGCGCCCCGTGAGCCGCGCTCGCCACTCCTCGGCGAAGGCGGCGGCCGCGAGGAGCGTCACGGGAAGACGCAGCGTCCTGAGCTCGCGGCCGAAGTGGCGCGCCAGTGCCCCGCTCATCCGCCGCGCCGAGTAGCGCTCGCCGTCCTCGAGGAAGTAGAGCCGTGGCTGGGAGGCGCGCCGCACCACGGCGCAGGCGATTCCGGCGGCGGCATCGTCGACGTCGATCATCGAGAGTGGCGAGTCCGGGTTGGGGGCCACGAGCCAGCCGTTGCGAGCGGCGCGGACGAGTGGCGCGAATCGGTCGTCGCCGGGTCCGTAGATCGCCGGTGCGCGCACGATCGTGATCTGCACGGCGCCGTTCGTGCGCTCACCGAAGCCGAGCACCTCGCGCTCGGCGAGCCATTTGTGTCGGCCATAGCTCGAACGCGCCGTGCACGCGGTGGCGGCGAGGGCGCCGGTGCCGTTTCCTTCGGGACCTCCGGCGGCGATCGACGAGACCAGCACGAGCTGCACCGGTTTGCGCTGCAGCGCAGTGATCGTCTCGTCGATGGCGATGGTGGTGTCGAGGTTGTTGCGCCGGAAGTCTTCGGCGGTGACCGCGCGTCCCCCGCCCGCGCAGTGGACGACGACTTCTGCGCCCTCGAGCGCTTCGGTGAGCGCAGGGCCAACCTCCAGAGTTGCCGAGCGCACTTCGTCGGCGTCGGCGACGGCTACCTGCCTGCGCACCACCGCTCGCACGCGAAAGGCCCGTGAGCGGAACGCGCGACACAAGGCACGCCCCAGGAATCCGGTAGCACCAGTGATGGCGACGATCGTCGGCATGGCGTGGGATCTTGCCACAAACACGCTTGACGGCCGCGCGCGCGATCGAACATCCCGCAACGACGGATCGGAGGGAGCGATGAATCGAAGGCAGCCGCGGGTGGGATCTCGGAAAGTGACGACCATCGCTGTGGCGTTTGTGGCGTTCGCGTTGGGTGCGTGCCACCGCGCGCCGTCGCCGCAACTTCTCGCACGCCTGGCACCCGCGCGCGACGTGCGCATCTTGCGAGACGAGTGGGGTGTGCCGCACGTCTTCGGCAAGACGGACGCTGACGCTGCGTTCGGTCTGGGCTACGCGCAGGCCGAGGACGATCTCGCCACACTGCAAGACGTGCTGCTGGCGGCGCGGGGCAGGCTGGCGTCGGTCCACGGTCCGGACGCGGCGCCGGTGGATTTCTTCCTGCAGTTGTTGCGCGTGTGGGACGTGGTGAACGGCAAGTACGAAAGCGATCTGTCGCCCGAGGTTCGCGCGGTGTGCGAGGCCTACGCCGACGGCGTCAACGCATACGTCGCCCAGCATCCTCGCGACGTGGTGCCCGGCCTCTTTCCGGCGCGCGGCCAGGACCTGGTGGCAGGCTTCGTGTTCAAGCTGCCGTTTTTCTTCTTTCTCGACGAGGTGGCGAAGAGCCTCTTCGAGTCCGAGCAAGCTCCCGAGCTGAGCGCGCGCAATCCCGTGCTGGCGGCGGGCGAATTCCTCGGCACGTCGCGGATGCGCGGCTCGAATGCGTTCGCCGTGGCGCCCGCGCGCTCCGCTGACCGCGCCACGCGTTTGGTCGTGAACTCGCATCAGCCGTGGGAGGGGCCGGTCGCTTGGTACGAGGCGCACGTGGTGAGCGGCGAGGGCTGGAACATGGCCGGCGGCACGTTTCCGGGCGCGCCGCTCATCCTGCTCGGGCACAACGAGGATCTGGGTTGGGGCAGCACGCTCAACGAGCCCGATCTCATCGATCTCTACCGGCTCACCATCGATCCGGCGAACCCGAATCGCTATCGCTACGACGGCGAGTGGCGCGAGCTCGACGTCCGCGAAGCGCCCATCGAGGTGAAGCTTCTCGGTCCGATCTCGTGGACGTTCCACCGTGAAGTGCCGTGGAGCGTCTACGGCCCGGTGCTGCGTCTCGACCACGGCACCTACGCAATCCGCTACGCGGGGATGGGCGACGTTCGTGCCGTCGAGCAGCTCTTCCGCATGAACAAGGCGCACACCTTCGAGGCCTGGAAGAACGCCGTGAACCTGCAGGCCATGCCGTCGGTGAATCAGGTGTACGCCGATCGCACCGGTACGATCCATTACGTCTACAACGCGCGCTTTCCCGTGCGCTCCGCGGCGTACGACTGGACGAAGGTTCTGCCCGGGGATACGTCCGAGACGCTCTGGACCAGCGAATGGGGCCCGGAGCGGAACCCCCAGGTGACGAATCCACCCTCGGGATTCCTCGCCAGCGCCAACGCGAATCCGTTTCGCGTGACCTCGGATCCTGGCAATCCACGGCCCGAGCAAGCGCCGCCCATGGCGGGGATCGAGACGCGCATCACCAATCGCCAGCGACGGCTGGTGGAACTGCTCGGTGCCGACGACTCGATCACCGCCGACGAGCTGGAGGCGATCAAGTTCGACGTCGCCTATTCGCCGCGCTCGCCGATGGCCGAGTTCGTTCGCGCCGCGCTCGACGGACCCGAGCCACGCGATCCCGTGCTGGCGAGCTCACTCGGGTTGCTACGTGGCTGGGATCTGCGAACGGACGTCGAGAGCCGCGGGGCGGCGCTCGCGGTGCTCGCAGCTCACCCGACGTGGCGTGGCTCACTCGTGCCGCTCGCCGCGAATCCGCGGGACGCGGTGCTCGAAGCCGCGCGAGAGCTGATCCGGACGCACGGCCGCATCGATCCTCGCTGGGGCGACGTCAATCGCCTGCGCCGCGGCGATCTCGATCTGCCGCTCGACGGCGGCCCGGACATCGTGCGCGCCGTGGAGGGCGATCCGCTCGTCGACGGCCGCTTCACCGCGCACGACGGCGACGGCTTGGTGATGCTCGTGAGCTGGGACGCGGAAGGTCGCGTTCGTTCGAAGAGCATCCACAACTACGGCGCCGCGTCGACGGTGCCGAGCTCGCGCCACTACGCCGATCAAGCGCAGATGTTCGCGGACCACGGGTGGAAGCCCGTGCTGCTCACCGAGGCCCAGGTGCGCGAGCACCTCGAACGCGAGTATCGGCCGACGGCGCCCTGAGCGTGCAGCCACGATTCGCGGCGACTACCGCGTGGAAGCGCTGCGACCTGGACTCGGCGGGCCGCAGGATCAGTATCCGAAGAACGTGCGGACCTCGCCGGTGCAGGTGTTCTTCTGCGTGATCTCGTAGACCATGCGACCCGACGGGTCCTGGTATTGCGGCTGGCGCGAGATGGTCACCCAGTTGCACGAGCTCGGTGAATAGCCGCGCGGCCGCGGGCTGGGCTGCGAGCTGCCGGAGCTCGATCCCGATCCGCTGCGATCACGACCGCCTCCTCCGCTGCTGGTGCCATTTGCGTTGTTCCGCGGCCGCCACCAGTCGGCATGGGCAGCGCTCGCATCGAGCACGAGCGTCGCGGCGACGAGCGCCGCGAAGGTGCACCGCCGGAGGCGGCGAGGCGGATTCGTCATTCTCGACATCCTGCTTCCGCCTTGCGCCTCGATCTCACGCTCACGCCTCAGTCGTAGCTCACCGTGAGCACCGGCGCCAGCCCCGCGCCGAGGCCCAGATTTCCACCCGCGTCCTCGAAGCCGAGGTCGCCTCCGAAGGAGTCGAGGCGAATCTGGAAGAGCGCGCTCGCGTACTCTACTTCCGTTGCCACCAGCGTGGACACGTCGAGGGTGACGGCGGCGCCTTCGGCGCCGGCGCCGAGCGAGAACGCGAGCGTGTCGTAGCCGGCGATGGCGGGATCACCCGAGTCGAGCGCATCGCCGTACGGAACCGTGCTCACGTCGAGCTCGATCGACCCACAACAGGTGCTCCACCAAGCGTTGGTGAGCACCAGATCGGCCCAACGAATCCGGGCGCTGGGCGGAATGCGCGTGAGATCGAAGCTCAGGAACGACACCGTGCCGGCATCGGTCGTGACTAGACCCTCGTAGCGGTGCACGTAACCGCCCGGCTCCACGAAGCCGTCGAGGTCGTCGTAGCCGGCGAGGTCCACGATCAGCGGGCCGCCTGGAGGAGGCGCCGAACAGCATGGGCCATCGTCGTCGTCGTCGATGACGAGTCCGAGCTCGCCGCCGTAGCAGCCGCTCACGCCTGTGACCGCCGCGACGAGCAGGCACGCCCTGAAGCAAGCACGAAGCGCTTGCTCCAGGGCGTGCCAATGTTGCCTCGGGGGTCTGTTCCAGACCCCCGCCCCACGAAGAGCGCGGTGCTCAAAGGGCCCCACCCCCAAGGCGCTTCGCTGCGCTCGCGATGCGGCTGTGGTGCGCGCCACGCCTCGGATCTGCGAGAAAGGCGCGACCATCGACACGCTCTTTTCAGGGCTGGCGGGCGCCCACGCACCTCGGGGCTCGAAGCTGCAGGACGGCCGCTGCATCACCTGGGTCTTCATCGGGCGTTGGTCGCGCCGGCGCCGAGCCGGCGCGCGCTCCCTCCTCGGCTTCGTGCACCGCAATCCCAGTGCCACGGCTCTGCGCGAGCTGTGGCGCGTTTTCCCCGATGAATCTCGCTCCTTCTCCCAAGGGGTGCCGGCGCGGCGTGTGCATCGAGCGCTGCGCGTGGGCGTTTCCTTGCCGGCCGTGTCAGCGTCGCTTACACGAATCCTGGCCGCTCGCTGGCGGCCGATTCCGTTCGGGTCCGCGCGCGTGAGCTATCGAAACCGGGTCGTCGCCTACACCGTGGCCGTGGTGCTCGCGGTGGCGGCGGCCTTCTTCTCGGTGCACCGCGCGATGACCGAGCGGCTCTTCCGCACGGGTGTCGACGAGCCGTGGCGTGATCTGGCCGACTCGCTGGCCGCAGATCCGTTCGTCCAGGCGCGCCTGCTGGGCTCGAGTGGAGCGAGCTCGAACGCGGAAACCGCACCGATCGTACGCTCGCTCGAGCCCGATCCACGGGTGCTCGCGTACGTGGTGGTGGACGTGGCGCGGGTGGGGCGGATGAAGCGGGGCGCGCCCGAGATCCCGAAAGCCGCGATCGCCGATCGCATGGGTCGCGCCGGCGCGGATGCGGCCGCGCTCGCAGCCGAGCTCGATGCAGCGCTCGCCGACGTGCTGGCATCCGGCGCCGACTTCGACGGCATCGCCACGCGGCGGAGAGGCGAGGTGACGGTGCGCGTGGGCAGTGTGCCGCTGGCTTTGCCGATTCCACCGGCCGAGCTCGCCGGTGCGGGTCATCTCGCCGCGCCCGTGCGCCGCATGCTGGACACGCTCTCGACTCGGGTGCTGGATCGCTATGCGTCGGAGCAGCAGGCGGCGGAGGTCGCCGAATCGGCTGCGGAGCGTGAGGCCCTCGATGCGCTGGTGTCGCTCAGTGGAGCACTCACTCGCCTCGAATCTCGAGTGCTGGTGCCGGCGAGCTTGGGTGGCGGCGCCGTTTCGCCGATCCCGGCCGACGCCAGCATGCCGGAGCCGCTGGCGGCGGTAGAGCGGCTCGTGGACTCGTTGGCGCTCATCCCCGGTCCCCTCACCGACCGCGTCGACGTGGACGCCGTACGTGCGCTGAGTCGCAGCATCGGACGCTGGGTGGACGACACCCAATTCCAGCCCGGCGCCACGGCGCTGGTCGCGGCGGCCTTCGCGTCGCCGCACCTCGCACTCTTCCAGCAGCTCGCGCGCCGTTACCCGTGGGTGAGCGCCATTTTGGTGGCGGCGGGGGTGGCGCTGGGAATCGCCGTCGCGCGTCGCTCCACCGAGCCCTTGAGCCGGATCCAGGACGGTATCGAGCGCTTCGCACGCGGCGATTTCACGCACCGCATCGACGTCGCCAGCGCCGACGTGCTGACCTCGGTGGCGCGGGACCTCAATCAGATGGCGGCACGCATCGCGGAAGGTGAGCGCGCGCGGCGGCTGGCGTCGATGGGCTTGCTCGTGGGTGGCGCCGCTCACGAGCTCAAAAATCCGGTGCATGCCCTCGATCAGGCACTGGGGCTGGTGGGGAAGTACCACGCGGAGCTCACGGGCGGTGGCACGTTGGAGGAGTCGCGACGTGGCGAGCTCACCGAGCGCATCACACGCTTGCTCGCGGGCGGCGAGGAGAACGTGGGGCGCATGCGCGCCATCCTCGACGAGATCTCCGCCGTTCAGCGCGTAGCCAGCGATCCGCGCGAGATCCGCGATCTCGCGGCGGTATGCCGCGCCGCCGCCGAGGAGCTCCGGGCGCGCTGGGCGGGCAGCATCGATCTCGAGATCGAGGCCCCCCACGCGCTCGCCATCGAGGCGACGGCGTCGGTGGCGCGCATTCCCCAGAACCTGCTGTCGAACGCGATCGCGGCGGTGGACGAGGCGCGTGCTTCGGGGCGAGGATCGCACCGCGTGAGGCTCACCTTGGCGATCGAAGTGAACGAAGCCGTGCTGACCGTGGACGACGACGGCATGGGTGTGGATCCGCGCGTCCGCGAGCGGATTTTCGACCTCTTCTTCACCACGCGCGAGGTCGGCCGTGGCACCGGGCTGGGGCTCTTCCTGGTGCACGAGATCGCCGCGGCCCACGGCGGCCACGCGCGTTGCACGAGCCCAGGGCGGCTCGGCGGCGCCACGTTCGAGGTGCGACTGCCCCTGCGGGCGCCACTCGGCGACGGCGAAGGGGCACGCGCGTGAGCGATGCTACGCCCGTGTCCGGGGATGCCGATACGCCCACCGACGCGATCCTGGTGGTGGAGGACAATCGCGGTCAGCTCGACGCGCTCGTCTACACCCTCACCGATCACGCGCTCGACGCCGCCCACGGGGTCGAGATTCTGACCGCCGCCAACGGCCGCGAGGCGCTCGCGATCCTGACCCGCGAGCGGACGCGGCTCGCGGTAGTGCTCACGGACCTCAAGATGCCGGGTCAACCCGATGGCATCGGCCTCTTGAGCGAGGTGGCGCGCGTGGCGCCGCGGGCGCGGAGAATCCTCGTCACCGCGTACGCCGGCGAGCTCAAGCTCGCCGACGCCGTGAACGCGGGGCGCATCAACCGCCTTCTGGAAAAGGGGTATCGCGCCGAGGATCTGGTGCGGGTGGTGCGCGAAGCCCTCGACGAGCACCGCACGTTGGAAGCGGTCATCCGCGAGAACGAACGCCTCAAGCGCGAGCGGCACCCCCGCGCCGATGGCATCGTCGGCTCGAGCGCCGAGATCCGGCGGCTGCGCGAAGAGATCGCGCGGGTGGCACGCGTGGCCACCCACGTGTTGCTGCTCGGCGAGACCGGCACCGGTAAAGAGCTGGTGGCGCGGGCGATCCACGAGGCGAGCGCTCGGACGGCAGGCCCTTTCGTGGCGGTGAACTGCGCGGCGATCCCCGAGACGCTGCTGGAAGGCGAGTTCTTCGGGACCCGGCGCGGTGCGTTCAGCGGCGCCGTCGACCGCGCCGGTCTCGTGGAGTCGGCGGCCACCGGCACGCTCTTCCTCGACGAGATCGGCAAGGCGCCGGTGGCCATCCAGGCCAAGCTGCTTCGCTTCCTCGACACCGGCCGCTTCCTGCCGGTGGGTGCGCGCGAGGAAAGGCGCTCAGACGTGCGCGTGGTCGCAGCCGCCAACGAGGACCTGGAGGCGGCAATCGAGGAGGGACGCTTCCTGCGCGATCTCTATTACCGGCTGCGCGGATCGCGCATCCGCATCGTGCCGCTGCGGGAGCGCACGGAAGACGTGCCCGCCATCGCACGCCACTGGCTGGATCGGTTTAACCGTGAGTACTCACGTGCCGTGCTCGGTTTCGACGACGACGCCGTCGCGGCGATGCGCTTC
This sequence comes from uncultured bacterium, assembly GCA_964450125.1. Lineage (GTDB taxonomy): Bacteria > JADJOY01 > JADJOY01 > JADJOY01 > JADJOY01 > JADJOY01. The sequence goes on along the minus strand of CAYVDO010000164.1, from coordinate 950 downwards.
CACCCTTGGCCGGGCAACGTGCGCGAGCTGGTGGAGACCATCCGCGACGCAGTGGTGCGGAAGGCCGACGACGGCACTTTCTTGAGCGCCGCCGATCTCGGATTGGGTAGCACCGCGAGCGTCGCGGCGCCTGCGACTCCTGCCGGCGAAGGTGCCACGAACACGGCGCCTCGCGGTGCCACCCTCGCGGACAGCGTGGTGGCGGAGCTCGCCGCCGGCCATGACCTCGACGCGATCCGTGCCGAGGTCGAGCGCGTGGCGCTCACCCGTGCGCTCGAGGATTCCGGCTGGGTGATCGAGGCCGCAGCCCGTCGCTTGGGCGTATCGCGCCCGTGGGTCTACGACCGGCTGGAACGCTTCCAGATGCGCCGCCCCGAGGGCTGAGCCCGCAACGCGCGCGTGTAAACGGCGCTTACAGCGCGTGGAAGCGCGCCCGCGGCGCACCGCCGTGAGCGCGTCAAAGTGCCCAGAATTCGCGATCTTCCAGTGTGTCGAGGCCAGCGCGGTGCTGGCACGATTCGTGGAATCACTGCGCGTGAAGTGTTCTCGCTGGTGTGTCGGATCGCGGAGGAATCACGATGAAGGCCATTCGCATCTCGTCTCGTCGCTGGAAGTCGATCGCGCTCGCCGCCGGGGTGGCGGCGGCGATCGGCGCCTGGGTGCCGGCGCGCACGGCTCACGCAGGCGTGAGCGTCAGCGTCGGCGTGAACGTCCCATTCCGCCCGCTCTTCGCGCCGCCTGTCGTGTACGCGCCGCGGGCGGTCTACGTCCCGCCCCCCGTGGTGTACGCGCCACGTCGGGTGTACGTGACGGCGCCTGTCGTGTACGCACGACCGGCGCGGTTCTGGGTGGCGGGCTTCTGGGAGTGCGGTCGCTGGGTGCCCGGCCACTGGGCCGTGCGCTAGTCCTGAAGCAAGCGAGAAGGGCTTGCTTCAGGACTAGGTGACGTT
>CAYVDO010000163.1:0-16106 GCA_964450125.1 uncultured bacterium | reverse complement strand
GGCGGCGGCCCGGTGGTGAAGGGCGGGTTCCCCTCGATGGTGGTCTCTTCCACGGTGGTGACGTCGCGCACCCGGACCAGCGGGTTCGACACGAACTCGAGGAGATAGAAGCGATCGCGGCGCGGCTGGATCTTCACGCTGATGTAGTTCTTGGCCTCTTCCGACGCGGTGAGCCACTCGCCGCGATAACCGAACGAGGTCTGGAGGCGGCGCGGCGTGCCGAGCAGGTCGCCGAGCGAGTCCAGGCTGTCGCCCACCTTGTTGCCGATGGCGTCGTCGTTGATGAGCTTGCCGATCGTGCCTTGACCCTTGTCGATCTTGTCCATGATCGACGACGTGGAGGCGAGAGTCTTGTCGAGCTTCTGGGTGGCGTCGCGTACCGACGCCAGGCTCGAGTCCACGTTGCCGCGGTTGGCGGCGAGGATCTGATCGAGCTGCTCGGAAACGTGGCGGAAGCTCGCGATGAGCTGGTGCAGATCCTCGCGATTCTCGGTGATCACGTCGCGCGCACCACCGGTCATCTGGTCGAGGTTCGCGAGCACCGAATCGATCTTGCCGCCGCTGTGGTCCACCACTTCCTTGAGCCCGGCGGTGAGCGCGCGGACGTTGGCGACGATCTCCTTGAGGTCGGCCTCGGTCTGATCGCGGGCGATGACGTTGCGCAGGCTGTCCGTGATCGCCTTCAGGTTGTCACCGACGCCCGTGAGGCTGCCGAGCAACGCTTCGATGTCGGTGGGCTCGGCGGTATTCGTGATCGAGCCGCCCTTGGTGAGGGTCTGGGTGCTGGTCCCCGGCACGAGCTGGATGTACGTCTCGCCGATCAAGCCCTGCGTCTTCACCTCGGCGCGGGTGTCGCTCGGTACGGACACGTCGGGGCGAAGCGCGAGCGTGAGCTTGGCGCGATTGCCCTCGATGCGGATGTCGGCGACCTCGCCGACCTTGACGCCGGCGAGCTTCACCGGCGTGCGCGATTCGACACCGCTCGCCTGCGCGAACGACGCCGTCATCGGCACGGTGTACTCCTTGCCGAGCGAGGCCGAGCCGACCTTGATGGTGAAGAAGATCAGGATCGCGAGCCCCGCCATCGCGAAGAGGCCCACGTAGAGCTCGATCGGGCCGCGTCTCACGCCGCCCCCCACTCGCGCTTGAGCGCATCGGTGATCGGACCTTCCGCGCGCCCCTGGATGAATTGCTGCACGACCGCATCCGGGGTGGCGCGGATCTCGTCCGGAGTTCCCACGAAGTGGATCTTTCCCTGATAGAGCATGGCGATGCGGTCGGCGATCTTGTAAGCGCTCGCCATGTCGTGGGTGATGGCGATCGAGGTGACCTCGAGGCCGTGGTTCAAGCTCACGATCAGCTCGTTGATGACGTCGGCCATGATCGGATCGAGGCCCGTGGTGGGCTCGTCGTAGAAGAGGAACTCGGGGTCCATCGCGATCGCTCGCGCGAGCCCCACCCGTTTCTTCATGCCGCCCGAGAGGTCCGCGGGCATCATGTCCTCGACCTGCGTCAATCCCACCTGGCGAAGCTTGTCGGTGGCGATCTTGCGGATCTCGGGCGTCGAGAGCTCGGTGTGTTGCTTGAGCCCGAACCCAACGTTGAGCCAGACGGGCAACGAGTCGAAGAGTGCTGCGTACTGGAAGAGCATCCCCCAACGCTTGCGCAGCTCGTTGAGCTCGCGGGCCGGTATCGTACGTTGCTCGCGACCCTTGATCCAGATCTCGCCGGCATCGGGAGCGAGCAAGCCTTGGATGCACTTGATGAGCACGCTCTTGCCGGTGCCGCTGCCGCCGATGACCACCATGCTTTCGCCGCGCTTCACCGTCAGGTCCAGCCCGTCGAGGACCTTCTTGCGACCGAAGCTCTTCACGAGCCCCTTGAGCACGACGTAGTCGTCGCCGTCGGTGGTCATAACAGCAGCACCGTGAGGAAGTAGTCGAACACGAACACCAGGATCGAGCTCACGACCACGGCACGAGTGGTGGCGACACCCACGCCCTCGGCGCCGCCGCGCGCGTAGAACCCGTTGTAGCAACCGATGAGCGCTACCGTGAGGCCGAACACCACCGACTTCACCAGCCCCATGCGCAGATCTGCCCATTCCAGGTATTGCCAGGTGCGCTGGATGTACACCCCTTCGTCGACGCCGAGCAGCTTGGTGCTCACGAGATAGCCACCGGCGATCCCCACCAGGTCGGCGAAGAGCACCAGGATCGGCATCGCGAGCGTGCACGCGAGGAGGCGTGGCGCCACGAGGTATTTGATCGGATTCGTCGCGAGCGTTTCGAGGGCATCGATCTGCTCGGTCACGCGCATGGTGCCGAGCTCGGCGGCCATGGCCGCGCCCACGCGACCCGAGAGCATGAGACCGCAGAACACCGGTGCCAGCTCGCGCACCACCGAGAGGGCCACGATGGTGCCGACCAGGCTCTCGGCCCCGAAGCGCACGAAGCCCTGGTAGCTCTGGTAGGCGAGCACCATGCCGGTGAACACCGCGGTCAGCAGGATCACCGGCAGCGACTGGACACCCAGCATCTGAAGCTGCTGAAAAAGAAGCTGGAAGCCGAACGGCCGGCGCGGGATCCACTTGAGCGTGCGCACCAAGAGCAGCGCCACGCCGCCGACCTCGGTGACGAATGCGACGACCTTCTCGCCGAGGGTTTGGATCGGGCGGAGCAGGCGTTGCGTTTCGTCAGCGGCCATGGGCTGTGTGAAGGCGCGGCGTGCGAGTCTCGACCACCACACGCTTCACTCGCGGGCCGACCGAGCACAAGATCTCGTACGGGATGGTACTCGCGAGGGAGGCGACCTCGGAAACCGTGGGGCTCGCATCGTCGCGACCGAAGAGCACGGCTTCGTCGCCGGCGGTGACCTCGGGGGAGTCGGTCACGTCGACGAGCGTCATGTCCATGGTCACGGCGCCGCGGATCGGGTGGCGCTTGCCTCGGATCGCCACCTGGCCGCGGTTGGAAAGCGCCACGGGCACACCGTCCGCATAACCGAAGGCGAGCACCGCGATGCGCGTGGGGCGCTCGGTGACGAAGAGGCGGCGGTAGCTGATCGGTGTGCCCGCGGGAACGTGCCGCACCTTGAGCACCGTGCCACGCACCTCCATCACCGGCTCGAGCTGGGTGGTGACGGCGGACGCGGAATCGGGATCGACGCCGTAGAGCGCGAGGCCGGGGCGCACCAAGTTGTGGCGGCCAGTGGGGTGATGGAGTGCACCGCCGCTGTTGGCGATGTGGGTGATGGGGATGCGAAAGCCGGCGCGCGCCGCTTCGTCGACCTGCGCGTCGAAGCGCGCCATCTGGCGCGCCGTGAAGCTGCGCGCGTCGTTGCTGGAATCTTCGGCGACGGAGAAATGCGACATCAGCCCTTCGATTTCGAGACCGCCGAGCGACTGGATGAGATGCAGGAAGGGCACGAGCTCGTCGGGGGCGAGCCCGAGCCGGCCCATACCCGTGTCGACCTTCACGTGAACGGGCGCGACTCGTCCCAGCGTTCGCGCGGCTTCCGCCAGCGCGCGAGCGTCGTCGGCATCGTCGACCATGGGCGTGAGCCGCTCCTCGACCACGGCGCGCGCCTCGTTGGGCCGCGCGCCCGCGAGCACGACGATCGGACAGGCGAGGCCGAGGCTGCGCAGGTACTGGCCCTCGCTGGGCGACGATACGCCCAAGCCCCACACGTTCTCGGCGACCAGCCGCCGCGCGACCGGTCCCATGCCGTGACCGTAGGCGTCGGCCTTCACCACGCCCAGTACGCGCACACCCGTACCCACCCGCTCGCGAATGCGCGCCAGGTTGCGCGCCAATCGATCGAGGTCGATGGTGGCGACCGCGCGGGGTGCGATGTCCATCGCGAGTGACGAGCGGGCCGTCGCGCGTTCCGAGCAGTGGCGCGGGCAGGGCTCGGGATCTACCACCGACCGAAACGCACCGTAAAGGCGAACGAGGCGTGGTCCCCACGTGCTCCCCGCGCGCGCAAAGCCGTGACGGTGGTGGCGTCGCGCGAGCCAGTCGTTCGGCGCGCACGCTCACGCGTCGCCGGCGCCTGAGGTTTCCGGGCTGAGCGTCACCCGACGCGGCGTGACGGCACGGGGCATCTCTCGAGCCCGGCGAGCGCGAGGAGACCTCGTCGCTTAGGCTTTGCTTGGGGCGGCGCTTGTATCACGCTAGCGCGCTTCTCCCTGCCTGCAGGCGTTCGTCCATGGATTGTCCTCGTTGCCACACGACGCTCGACGGCTCGCCGCCGGTCTGCACTTGCTGCGGCCTGGAGCTGGTGCAGGCGGCAGACGCCACCCAGCGTCAGTCGCACGATGGCAGCGGCGGCGGGTCCGGCTCGGGCACACGCTCGGGAGCCACGTATCCCGGCGGAGCGAATGCGGACTTCGGAGCGTCGCTCTTTCGCCCCGGTGCGCTGGTGGCGGGTCGCTACGACATCGTCGAGAAGATCGGCCGTGGCGGCATGGGCGTCGTCTATCGCGCTCACGACCGCGACCTCGACGAGACCGTTGCCCTCAAGATCATCCATCCCAGCCTGATCCCCGCCGACGAGACCATCGTCGAGCGCTTCAAGCACGAGACCCGGGTGGCGCGGCGGCTCGCCCACCCCAACATCCTCAAGGTTTTCGACCTCGGGAGTGTGGGAGACGTCTTCTACCTGTCGATGGAGTACCTGGAGGGAATCGACCTCAAGACGCAGATCCAGGTCCATGGTGCGCTTTCGATCGCCGATGGCATCGACGTCGCGTGCCAGGTGGCGCAGGGGCTTGCGTACGCCCACGCGAGCGGCGTCATCCACCGCGACGTCAAACCGCACAACATCTTCCTGGTGGATCCTGCCACGCGTGTGGGTTCGGTGCTCCTCGATCCCGAGGCGACCGAGTCGCGATGGCTGGTGAAGATCCTGGATTTCGGTCTCGCCAAAGCCATCGACATCTCGCAGCTGAGCGCCAGCGGTCAGATGGTGGGCACGCCGGTCTACATCTCTCCCGAGCAAGCCAACCCCAAGCGTGGCGTGCCGCTCGATCACCGCGCCGATCTCTACTCGTTCGGCGTCGTGCTCTATCAGATGTTCACCGGCGACGTGCCGTTCCAGGGCGGCACGCCGCTCGAGACTGCGCTCTTGCACGTGAACGAGCAACCCGAGCCTCCACGGCTCAAGCGACCCGAGCTGCCCGAGCACATCGAGCGCGTGATCCTGAAGGCGCTCGCCAAGGACCGTGACGACCGCTACGCGGACGCGCGTCAGATCGCGAGCGATCTGCGCGGCAGGACCGGATACTACGGAGAGCGCACCCCGTTCGTGCCGTCGCCGGAGAGCGCTACGAAAGCAGCCGGCGCGCCCAGTCGCTTCGATCCCAGCCACCTCACGCCGCCTTCGCCGTTGCCCTTCGAAGACGATGCCACCGGTTCGTCGCATCGTTCGAGCGCAGCCGGTCGTCACGCCTCACGTTCTTCGAATGCGGCGTGGTGGATCGCGCTGGTGCTGCTGCTCGTGGGCTCCGCCGGCATGGGCTGGCGTGTGTTCCTGCGGCCGCTCTTGATCCGGCTCGGCTATGGAGACGTCTTGCCCGGATCACCCGTCGGGCTACCGATCCCCGACGCACGCGTGCAGGCGCGAACGAACGTCGAGGCGATCGCGGCGGGCCTCGAGCGGCTCTTCTCCGGCGGCTCTTTCTCTTACGACGACGGCTCGGGCAATTGCCCGGGATCGAAGACCTACAGCGACGCGGGCACGCGCTTGCCGGACTTGGGAGTGACCCTCGACGGCAGCGACTACTGGTACACGATCACGGTCGCCGACACGGATGACGACGGACTGTGCGACACGTATTCGATCAGCGCGGAGGGCGTGCGTCCCCCCGCGTCGGAGGATCCGCCACTCACCCTCGACAGCGACGGAGCGAAGTCCGGCCCCTGGCAGTGAGTGGGCGGCTGCGAGCTCTCACTCGTGCCGGGCGGTGGCGCGCAGCCGCCTTCGCAATGCCTTTCCGATGCAGTCCGCCCAACGCGACGTCAGGACGCCGTTGGGGTGTCCGTCGCCGGGAACGATGTGGTCGGGAGTGAGCGCCTCGATGCAGCGCGCATGCTCGACACCCGCGCTCCGAAAGAACGTCTCGTAAGGCTCCGTCGTTCCGGGTGAGCCGAGCACCGCGACGAGAAACCGCGAGTGGTGGTCTTCCGCGAGCTGTTTCATGTCGGCGATCACGCGTGTGGTCACGTCGTGCGCCTGCGCCGCAGCCGGACCGAAATGCCGGCGTGCATAGACGGTCTGCATCTGATCGACCAGCGCGAGCGTGGTGCGCAGCGGCCAATCGGGATAGTGAACGGGCGGGTGGCCGACGAGAGCGCCGCGCTCGTCCAGTGATGCGTACGGGAGCCACACGTGCTTGCGGCGTGCGGCCGTGGCCAGCGTCTTGAGCCACAGCGGACCGGCGACGTTGCGCTCGGCGTGGAAGTCGAGGAAGCCGTAGACCACGAACTCGGCCGTGCCACCGCTCGCGTAGTAAGCGTCGAGCGCCAGCAACGACTGATAGGTGCCGTACCCAGCCGTGGCGAGATTCAGCACTCGAAACTCCGGAAACGCTTCCTGGATCTTCCAGGGGTAGGTTTCGTCATCCGAGATCGCCCAGCCCTGGGTGAACGAGCAGCCGACGAAGAGGATGCGGCGGGAGCCGGGCTCGAGCGTGGGCGCTGTGGCCCGGAAGCCGCCGGGCCAATTGGTCATTCGGACGGCTTTCCCACCGGGCTCGTGGGCCGGGAAGGTGAAGACACCGGGGACCGCTCGCCAGCCGAGAACGGGGTCAAACTCGAGCACCGTGGGCTCGCGCGGGTCGAGCGGCGCGTCCCGCCACGGCGCGAGGCCGAAGGCGCGGGCCAGGAGCTCGCCGCCGGCCAACGCAATCACGATCGCGAGCAGCAATCCGAGCGCTCGCGCCCGCCACCCGATGCGGTGGGCAGTGGCTGTCGCGGCGGGCGGCTTCACGGAACGGGAATCCTCGCCGGCTGATGGACGCCGAGCCGCGGATCCTACAACACGCACGCCTCCCCGGAGCGTCGTCGCGGAGGATCACGAGCACCACACGCCGGTGCTCGGCTGCTTCAGCGGAAGAGGGTGGTGGCGACTTCGCTGGCGATGCTGCGGTCCGGCGAATCGGGACGGCGGGAGACGGCGTGCACACCCTCGGGCAAGGTGACTGCCGGTGCCAGCTCGACGGCGATGCGAAGCTCGCCGCCCTCGGCGAGCGCGTCCCACACCCGCTTCTCGACGTCGTCGAGGGACTCGACAACCTGGACCGGGTACCACCGGCTCTGGTGCACGCGCCCCTCGGGGTCCACGGCGTCGAACCGGTAATGGATCACGCGCGCAGCGAGCAACACGCCTGCGGGGATCTCGACGCTCGCGAGATCGCCTTCGGGGTGAAGCCGGGCACGAACGGGTGGCCGGGTGAAGCCGTCGCTGGAATAGACCACTTCGATCGATCCACTCCGCGTCCACGTGCCGTGCGGGCGCACGTCCAGGCAGAGCGCCTGGCCGCGCGTAGCCAGCAGCGGCGGGTGATGCTCGAGGCCGGAGATCGCGCCAGGATCGCCGGCCTGCTCACGGCCGAGTGCCGCCTGGCGGGCCGCCTCGAAGAGTCTCTCGAGCTTGGGAGGCGTGAGCGACGCTCGCGGCCGCGTCGCCGGTTCGATCGCGAGACCGCGGGTGAAGGCTTGGTGCGACAGGGTCGCGTCGGCGCCGAGGCCGCGTGCGAGACCCAGGTGGACCCATGCGCTCGCCGCGCCGTGACAAGCGCGGAGCACCCGGGGATCGTCGCCGTCGAGTCTCTCCCGCAGCGCCGTGCAGTCCGCTGCGAGGCGAGGGGCGACGCGTTCGAGGATCGTGCGGGCGCGCTCGCCATCGCCAGCGGCGAGCGCATCGGTTCCCGCGACGATCTCCGGATCGTCGATGGGCACCGGAGCCGCGCGCGCCGCCAGGCCGAGCGCGAGCGAAGCGATCGTGACGCTCGCGACGATGATGCTCCGGGCGCGCTCGCCCGTGCGCGTCGGCTCAGCCATCGAGACTCACCAGGTCGATGGTGACGCGTTGGCGTTCCCCGCCACGCACGGTGACGTCGACGCTCTTGCGCCGGCCGTGCTCGCCTTCGACCTCGATCCGGTGAGCGCCGGCGCCGAGAGCGAGCGGCGGCATCGGCGTCTGATCGACGAATTTGCCGTCGACGAACACGTTCCCCCACGGTCGCACGTCGATGGCGACTTCGCCGTTGCGGCTCGCCTCGGCGCGCGCGGCGTCCACCGCCAAGAGCTCGCGGGTGACCTCGTCGTCTCCCGGGAATGCCCGCTCCAGGCCACTCAGGTAGCGGTGGGCGGCGTCGAAGTCGCCGCCGTCGCGGCGCTCGCGAGCGAGGCCGAGATACGTGGTGCGGATCAGGTGGACTTTGGCGCTTGCTTCGGCGTGCGCGGGTGCGAGCTCGAGCACCGCGCGATAGCGATCCAATGCGCCTGCTTCGGCGCCGCCGAGGTACTTCTTCTGACGCAGCAGCGCGTCGCCCTCGGCGAGAAGCCGCATCACGTCGGCGTCGTGGTCGACGCCGACGAGCGCCGTTTCGTTCACCGCGGGTACCGGAGCTTGCGGGCGGGGGAGCGTCGGTGTGACCGGCGCGACCGAAGCGGCTGGCGCCGGTCGCGTCGCGGGCTCTCGCGATCGGGACACCGTCGGCTGGGAGCGTGTGCGTGTCGGCGGCGCGGAAGCGCTGGCTCGAGTAGGCCCGGGGGGCGTTGCCGTCGGTGTGGGAGCAGGCGTGGCGACGGCTGGTGCCGTCGGCGACGTCACCGTCGGCGACGGCAGCATCGCGGCGGTCGATGCCGGTGAGATGCTCGCGATCGACACCTGCTGGTTCACCGGGGATCGCGACGCGAGGGCAAAACCCGCAGCTGCAGCAGCCACCGCCGCGCCGACTGCGAGCAGCAGCTGGCTCGCGTTCACGCGACCGCGGCCGCGGGGCGTGACGAGGGCAGGCGATGGCGCGGCGCCGCGAAGCGTGGCGCTCCGGACCTCCGGTAGCGGTGGCGTTCGATTGGCCGGAGGCGCCGGAAGCTCGATTGGCTCCGGCAGCTTGCCGGTGAGCTTGTCGGCGAGCACCGCCAGCGATGCGGGGCGCGCGCTCGGTTGCTTCGCGAGACAAGCGAGCGTCAGCGCATCGAGCCCTTCCGCGAGCCCGGGAACGAGTCGCGAGGGTGGATCGACGTCGTGATGGCGATGCGCGAGCGCCAGCTCGACGGGGTTCGATCCCGGGTGCGGAAAGCGTCCGGTGAGCAGGTGGTAGAGCACCACGCCGAGGACGTAGACGTCGGAGCGCTCGTCGAGGATCTCGCCGGGGGGCGGCCCGAACTTCATGCGCGCGGCGCCGGTCTCCTCCGCGGCGCTCGCACGCTGGGTCGCTGCCCACGCGTCGAGCCGTGGCGCTCCGGTGGCGTCGATGCGCACCAGCGCGGGCACGGCGCGACCGGGTGCCAGGCCGACGGCGCGGGCGGCCTCGAGCTGCGCCGCCAGGCTCGCCACCAGCGCGGCTGCTTCCGCGGGTGTCGTGCGGCCGCGATCGGCGAGCCACGCCTCGAACGGATAGCCGTGGACGAACGACGCTGCAGCGTCGAGCGCTGCCGGCGACGGAGCAGCGAGATTCAACGAGTCTCCGTCAGAACGAAGGTGCGTGCGACGAGCAGCCGCTCGTCCCACGAAACCTCCGCCGTCCATTCGCCGGGCAAGAGCGAGGCGGGCGCTCCGCGCACGGGTAGCCGTGCGCTCACGCTCGCCCGCGGGCGATAGCCGCCGTCGCGATTGAGCGCGATCGGGCCACTGTCGCTCTGCACCCGCCCGCGGGGATCGCGCCACCGCACACGCAACGTGTGCGCATCGAGCACGTCGGCGAAGGCGAGCCAGAGCGTCACGCCTTCGGAGTCGATGCCGAAACGCGTGTCGCGCACCGCTGGCCCGGCGAGAGGGCTCGGTGTGGCGCTTGCGAACGCGTGGTCGACGAGGCGTGGCTCGATCGTGCGCGCCGAGCAACCGAACGCCGTGATGGCGAACATCGCGAGTGCCGCGCGCCCGAATGACGATCGAGCATTCGTCAGCTTCGGTGTGGCGGCGAAGGTGGCTCCCATGGTGCTCGGCGCTCGTGTGTGGAACGAGCGCGGGAACGAGCAACGGCCGTGCCAGTCGAGTCGAGAACGACGCTGGAAACTGTCTCGAATTGCCGGCGCCGGCATGCTGCCGGCAACGGTGTGAAAAGCCCTAGGAGTATGTCGGGAAGTTCGTTCCCGACACACGCGTAGCCTCGCGGAAGACGAGGATCGGCGAGCGCAGCCGAGCCGACTTGGGGGTGGGGCGCCGAAAAAGTCCCGCGTTATTCGGGGCGGGGGTCTGGAACAAACCGCCGAGGACGCGTCAGTCGAGCAGCCTGTCGGCGTGCGCAGCACAGTTTCCGACAGGCTCCTGGAACGCTCGGCAGTATGCAATTCGCGACGATCGACGACATCCACGCGTCAGCAGCATGGTCGCGAGCGTCAACGCGTCGCCGTTGGAGTCGGCCGACGTGCCCTCGGGCACTCGTGCAGCGGGACGCGCGCCGCCGTAACGCTCGTTGCGAGCTCTCGAGCTCGGGTCGTGAGTGATGAAGCGCGCGCCGCGAGCCCGAGCCCGACGCCTCGGTGAGCGCTGATCGGCCCTCGCCGCGAGAACGGTCACGGGACTCGGTGCTCGGCCGTGCGAGTGCCTGAGGGGGTCAGTCCAGAAGCGGTCGGCCGCCGCCGCTCAAGAACGCGGCGTTTTCGAGAAGCTCGCGGAGCTCGCGCACGTTTCCCTCGAGCGGACGGCGTGCCAGCGCATCCAGGCTCGGTGCATCGAGGGCGGGCGCGGGACGCCCAACGCGCTCGGACCATTCGGAGAGAAGCTGAACCGCAAGCGCGCCGAGATCCGCGGTCCGATCGCGAAGCGGCGGAACCGCGAGCACGTGGCTCGCGAATCGTGCAGCGAGCCGCGGATGCAATGAGCCCTCTTCGCCGAGCTCGGTTGGGTGGGCCGACGCGCTCACCACCAGGCGCGGCGTCGGTCCGCCACTCGCGAGGTCTCCGGTCACGAGCCCCGCGAGAACCGCCTGCGCGACGTCGTCGAGGTCCTCGACGTCCGCGACGAAGAGCGTACCTCGACGCGCAGCCTCCCACTTCGAGGCGACGCGCAGCGCACCGTGAAGCTCGCTGGCGTGTGTGCTCACCTCGGTGCTCGTCGCCATCGTCCCGCGACGCAGCAAGCTTGCTGGCAGACGCACGAACGGCTCGGAACCACGGGGGCCGTTGCTGTGGATCGCGAGCGCGAGGGTGCCCCGCCCGGCGCCAGGCTCACCGACGATACAGACGTCGTCCGTGCCCCGCGCGAGCTCGCGTGCCACGCGCAGGCACGCCTGCATCGCCTCGCTGGACTGTGGGAACCAGCTCCACGGGCGTCCGCTGCCGGGATTGCTGCGCAGTACGCGATTCTCGGCCTCGAGCGCCCGGCATTCGTCCGCCAGCTTGCGCTCACGTGCGGCCCGTTCGCCGGCGAGCCGCCTCTCGACCACCAATTGCCTGAGCTCGGCCGCGTGGACGTGGGACCAGGGCAGGATCCAGTAGCGCTCGATTCCACCCAGGCGCACCACCTGGTAGAGGTCGTCGGTGTCGGCGTGCTGGGTGAGCACGATCAACCCTGCGCTCGGGAACGCCGCACGCGCTTGGGTGAGTTGCTCGAGAGTGGGCAGGCTTCCCGCCTTGGGATCGACCACCACCAGGTCGCAATCACCGACCCCGGTGAGCTCGGTCGATGCGCTGCTCACGGTGAGGATCTCGACGGTCTCGTGAGCGGCCTCGAGCTCGTTGCCGAGCCGCGCGGCGAGCTCCGCGCCGAGCCCGATCACGGCGATGCGCACCGGACGATGCCCGTTCGCGGCAGACGTCATGGTGTTCCCTGCGGTGAGCTCGCTGGGGTCGCGAGGGCGCTGGTCGTAGCGCGCCGGAACGCGGCGGGGTCGATGCCCAGGCGATCGAGCTTCCGATAGAACGTGGCGCGCGGGATCTGGGTACGGCGCAGCGCCTCCACCACGCTTCCGCCGGTCTGCCGCAGCACGTCTTCGAGGTAGGTCTTCTCGGCGTGATCCACGACCTCCTGGCGGGATGCGCCGCTGGGTGCGGTGGTGCCGATCCCCGTCCCCGCGTCCGCATTGCCGACGGTGAGCGTGTCGCGCGCATTCGCAGGTTGCGGCGGGCTCGCCTCTCGCACTTCGGAGGGCAGCGCATCGACGGTGAGCACGGACCCTCGGCTCAGCAGCACGCCTCGCTCGATCCAGTTGGAGAGCTCGCGCACGTTTCCTGGATAGGGATGCGCCAACAGCAGCTCGAGCGCTTCGGGTGCGATGCCGGACACCGACTTGCCGTGATCGCGGGCGAATTTCTCCAGAAAATGCTGGATGAGCGGTGCCACGTCGGCACGTCGCTCGCGGAGTGCGGGGATGCGAATGCGAATGACGTTGAGCCGGTAGTAGAGATCGAGCCGGAAGGTGCCGGAGTCGGTCATGCGACGCAAGTCGCGGTTGGTGGCCGCGACGACCCGTACGTCGACCTTGCGTCCCTGGATGTTGCCGAGGCGCACCACCTCGCCCTCCTGCAGGACCCGCAGCAGCTTGGCCTGGAGGTTGAGCGGCATCTCGCCGATCTCGTCGAGAAAGATGGTCCCGCCGTGGGCGGCTTCGAACTTGCCGATCTGGGTGCGTACCGCGCCTGTGAATGCGCCGCGCTCGTGGCCGAAGAGCTCGCTCTCCAGGATGGTCTCGGGGATCGCTGCGCAGTTGAGCGAGACGAAGGGCTGACGCCCGCTGAGGCGATGGATGGCTCGCGCCAGCACCTCCTTGCCGGTACCGGTCTCGCCCTCGACGAGCACGGGAGCGCGGGTCGCCGCCACCTCCTCGACGATCTCCAGCACCGAATCCATGGCGGCGCTCGATCCGACGATCTCGGGGAACGCGTTACGCAGCGGGGCGGCCTGGCGCTTGAGCTGGACCGATTGCACCTGTTGCTCGGCACGCGAGAGCTCGAGGGCGCGACTGAGTCGGTCCTGCTCGACCAGCGCCCGGTGAAAGCTCAGTGCGTTACGCACGTACACCAGGAAATCGTCCGCCTCGACGGGCTTGCGGATGTAGCTGAAGACGTGTCCCTGGTTGATCGCGTCCATCACGGCTTCGTTGCTCGAGTAGCCCGTGAGCAGGATGCGGACGGTCCGGGGCCAGCGCTTGCGGACTTCGGCGAGCAACTCGACGCCGCGCATTTCCGGCATGACGTTGTCGGCAACCACCACCTCGATCTCGTCGCCCAGTCTCACGAACGTCTCGAGCGCCTCGGCGGCACTCCCAGCGATGAGACAGTCGCACTCGTCTTCGAGCACGCGCCTGAGCGCCAGCAGGATGTGGCGCTCGTCGTCGACCAGGAGCACCGTGCCGCTCATATGCCGGATCTCCCCGCCGATCCAGGCTCTTCCGCGAATCGCGGCTCGAGTGGCAGCTCCACGGTGAAGACCGTGCCGATGCCGGGGTCGCTTTGCGCGGAGATGGTGCCGCCGTGTCGAGTCACGATGTCGTAGCTCGTAGCAAGGCCCAGGCCGGTTCCCCTGCCGGGCTCCTTGGTGGTGAAGAACGGATCGAAGACGCGGGCCAGCGTTTCGGCGGGCATGCCTGCGCCGTCGTCGGTGACGCGGACGCGGATGCGGTCCGCGCCTGCCGGCTCGGTCTTCACCCAAAGGTTGCCGCGGCCGGAGATCGCGTCGGCGGCGTTCGCGAACAGGTTCATGAACACGTGGTTGATCTGGCCGGCGTGGCAGCGGATCGCAGGCAGCTTCTGGTAGTCGCGGTGGACCTCGATGCGGTCCTTGAGCCGATAGCCGAGGAGGCGGATGGTGGCGTCGAGCCCTTCGTGGATGTCGACTTGCTTCAGCTCGCCCGTGTCCATGCGCGCGAAGGTGGTGAGGTCGCGCACCAACTCGCCGATGCGCGTGGCGCCCTCCTCCAGGCCCTCGAGGATCTCGTCGAGGTCGGCGTTGGTCCGCGCCAGCTTCGCGTCTTCGACGGCCTTGGCGAGCCGCTCGGCTGCCGCAGGGTCGAAGGGGGGCTGCGTCAGTGCCACGTCGAGCACCCGCCGCAGCCGGTCGATGGCGCGGCGCAGGAACGGCAAGTTGATGATGAGGTGCTGAGCGGGGTTGTTGAACTCGTGGGCCACACCCGCCGCCATGCGTCCCAGAGATGCGAGCTTCTCCGATTGGACGAGCTGGCGCTGCGCGCGTGCGATGCCGTCGATGGCGCGGTCCACCTCGAGCTTCCGGGCGTCGACGGCGCGGGCGCGCTCCTCGAGTGATCGTGCGTCGAGAGTCGCGGCGCGCCGTGTGGCCAGTTCGTCGCGAGCGGTGGCGAGCTCGCGCTCGAGCGCCTCGATGCGCGCCGCGAGCATTCGCTGGCGGCGCGACGCCGTTCGATGCCATGCGGCGCTCGCGAGTCCGAAGCTCGCGCCCAAGCCAACCGCGATCGCCACCGCCGCATCCATGGCGCGCCGATCCTATCAGGCCGGCGACGAAGGGTTCTCGCCGATTCGGACTCCTCCGAGATTGCTTGTGCTGGGGTGATTCCGAGCGCTAGTCTGCCGCAGCCTGGCCGTCTGGGCCGCATTTCTAGCGATGAACGAGCGCCGCACTGCACGCCCCGAGGCCTTGGGAGACGTCTTGGCGGGGATGCTGTCCGGAGGAGATCTCGGGCTGGCGGGGATGCTGCTCAAGCTGCGCAGCGCGTGGCCGGAAGCGGCGGGGGAGGCGCTCGCTGCGCACAGCCGGCCGGTGGCGTGGCGTGACGGCTCCGTGGTGATCGAGGTGGATCATCCAGTCGTGAGCCAGGAGCTCAAGCTCGACGAGCGGCGGGTAGTGGATGCGTTGCGTGCGAAGGCGGGTGTCGACGCACGACGATTGGTGTTCGCCGTGGCGGGGCGCGCGGGCCTCCGTGAGCGGACGCCGCGTGCCGGGGGGCGTCGATGAAGGTCGAGACGAATCACAAGCGCGCAGTGTCGTCGGCCTCGGGCGCGCCGGGTGCCGATTCCGTCCCCGCGCGGCCGGCCGCCACCCGGGTGCGGATGAGCCGGGACCAACGGCGGCAAGCGATCCTGGAATGCGCCACCCGTCAGTTCGCGCGCTCGGGCTACGCCAACACCACCGTCAACGGCATTGCTGCCGAGTTGGGCGTCACCGAGCCACTCATCTACAAGCACTTCGAGAGCAAGGAAGCGCTCTTTCGCGAGGTGTTCCAGCGTGTCGCGCTCTTCTTCGTCGAGCGCATCACGGAGGTGGTGGGCGAGGGCGGCTCGCCGCTGGTGACGCTTCGCAAGATCGCCCACTTCTACTATCAGCACCTCGATGCCCACCCCGAGTTCGCGGCGATTCTCTACCAAGTCGCAGCCAACAGCGCGGAAGGAATCGCCGGGTTGAAGGAGCCGCTGCGCTTCTTCAAGAAGATATTCCTTCAGCTCCACGATGCGATCGCGGAGCTGCTCGAGGAAGGGAAGCGTCAGGGCGAGATTTCCGCGTCGGTGGACTCGAGCGCGGCCGCGTGGGCATTCATCGGGAACTACCACATCCTGATCTTGCTCAAATCCTTCGAGGTTCCAGACTTCAATCCGATGCTCATCGAATCGATGCTCGCCATGGTGACTGGCAGCGTCCGCATCTGACGCGCGCTGGGCACCAAACCCGTGAGGGACCGGTGGCCCAAGGCATCGCTCGATGTGCCCCTGATCGAGCGTAGGGACGACGGAGCTGCGCCGCAGTCTCCTCGCGCGCTTTCCACCACTCCGCGACCGCAGCGCCTCGGGGGCGGGCGGGCGGGCTGGAACAGCCCCGATCGTGCGCCGCGACCGACCGCTCTGCGCCCCGGTCTCCACGCTCGCCGTCGCTCCCGCCGCGAGCCCGGGGCGAGCCGCGAGCGTAGCGAAGCGCCTTGGGGGTGGGCCCCGCTGCGGCTTTGCCGCAGCGGGCGGGGGGCTGGAACA
>CAYVDO010000162.1:0-16107 GCA_964450125.1 uncultured bacterium | reverse complement strand
ACTCCGGTCCCGTACCGCATGTCGGACCTCACCGCGCTGATCGACGAGCGCATGGGCAAGCTGGAGAACAAGAAGGATCTCTCGCCATACCGTAACCTGAAGACGCGCCTCGACACGCTCTCGCTCGATCCGCGCTACACCTTCATGTTCGGCTCGCTCACGGTCTACGACAGCCGCGGCGCCACCGGTACGGACACGGTCACCGTCACCGTCGGGGGTGCTGCCAATCAGGCACCCACCGCGGTCGCGCTGGCGACGCCCACCTCCGGCTCGGCACCGCTCGCCGTCACGTTCTCAGCAGCGTCATCGAGTGATGCCGACGGCTCGATCGTCGACTACCGGTGGGACTTCGGCGACGGCGGCATCAGCAACGGCCTCGGTGTGAGCCATACGTACACGGCGGCGGGGAACTACACCGTCACGCTCACCGTCACCGATGATCGCGGTGCCACCGACACCGACACGGTGCTGGTGCGCGTGCGCGCGGGCGGCTGTCAGCCCGCCAGGATCGACGGCGGAGCGCGTACGTACGACGTCGCCGCCTTCGCGATCCCGTTCGCGGCGCTGGCGGGCGCGTGTCGTCGATCGAGACGTTCGCGGCGGTGAGCCCTCGGATCCGGCGCGTCGCGGCCCGCTTCACAGGCCGCGACGCTCGGCTCGCCCACAGCCCGGAAACCTCAGACGGGTGCGTCGCGAGACCGACAAGTCGCCGTCAGATCGCGGGGAACGCAGGGCGGCGGCCCGCAGTCGTACTACACCGTACGGCGAGGGCCGCCGTCCCGAGTACCCCGCGAGATCACGGCGAATCGTCGGTCGCAGTAGAAGACGACTGAGGTTTTCGGGCTCAGATCGGTACGACCTCGACGGTGACCGAGAGCGACTGGGTGCCGCCGCCGAGCACGATGCCGCGTAATGGGCTGACGTCGGCGTAATCGCGTCCCCACGCCAGCGTGATGTGCTCGCTGCTGGGCAGCACCGCGTTGGTGGGATCGGCGTCCATCCAGCCGAATCCGGGGCACCACACCGAAACCCAGGCGTGGGAAGCGTCGGCGCCCACCAGCCGCTCGCCACCGGGTGGCGGTCGGGTGAGCACGTAGCCGCTCACGTAACGGGCCGCGAGCCCGAGGCTGCGCAAGCAGCCGATCATGAGATGGGCGAAGTCCTGGCAGACGCCGCGGCGCAGCAGCAGCACCTCGGCGACCGGTGTGGCGATCGAGGTCGCGCGTGGGTCGTACACGAACTCGGCGCGAATGCGCTCGGTGAGGTCGATGATCGCTTCCAGGATCGGACGTCCCGGTGGAAACGAGCGCGACGCGTACGCGGCGAGATCGGCGCTCACCGGTACGAAATCCGATTCGAACACGAACTGTCGCGCCACCACGGCTCCCGGACTGGTATCGGTGCGCAGTACCCGCCGCGCCCGCTCCCAGGGGCTGGTGGAGGGCGGCGGCGGGAAGGGACGCCGCGACACCTCCACCAGGCTCGAGACCGCGATGGCGAGCTCGCGGTGCGGCTCCTGGATGCTGAAGTAGGTGACGGTGTTGTCGAAGTAGTCGGGACGAATGCTCGAATCGGCCGGGTTGGGCTCGATCCGAACGCGGCTCGACAGACAGACCTGGTAGGGGCCGTTTCGCGGTGTGATGTGCGCTTGGTTGAGGCTCGCGCTGGCAGGCGCCGAGTAGACGTACCGCGTGACGTGCTCGACGCGATAGGTGGTCATGTCTCGGTTCGAGCGTGCGTTGCTGGCGCGAGCTGCCGATGGGTCTGCGCGGGGCTGAAGTACTGGCGCGCGAGCAGATCGGAGACCCGCGGCAGCTCGGAGCTGATCGTCTCGAGCATCTGCGCGAGGGCGGTGCGCTCACCGGCGGCGTCGAGCCCGGCGAGCACGTCCACGTCGGCCGCTCGCACGGTGGCCGCGAGCGCACCGACGCGATCCCATTCGCCGGCGCGCTCGTGCGCGTTCGCTTCCGCGCTGCTGCGATCGCGCGGCAGCTCGTTCATCAAGTGGGTGAGCGCCGCCAGCTGGAAGCCAACCGAGCGCGGGTTGGTCTCGTCGACCAAGAGCAGATCGAGGACCGGCGCCACCTGCAACGCCGCCAGATATCGCGAGCGGTACGTCAGCGAGGAATCGGCGACCTCGAGCACGGCGCGCAGCACCGCCACTTGGTCGTCACCGCTGCGGCCCACGGCGATGGAAAGCAGTTGCGTGGTCTGCAGCGCACGCTCCAAACGTCGTCCGGCCTCCTGGAAGCGCCACGCGTTCCCGCGCGTCATGCTCTCTGCAGCGAGTCCGCTCACCGCTGCCAGGTGGGCGAGGATCTCGTTGGCCGCGACGCCGGCGCCCGACAATCCGAGTGCCGCGATGGCCTGGGCGCTGGGCACGCGCTCGCGAATCTGGTTCAGGATGCGCCACGTGTCACCGGAGATTCGCTCCCGTACCCGCCACGCGGCGTGGTGAAGGCGCTCGAGCGTCGCGGCGAGGCGCATGCGGCCGGCGTCTGCGAACACCAGCTCCACCAGCTCGGGGAGACGATCCGGTGCGGCGGGCGCACCGGCCTCGGCGTCGCCGGTCCAGGACGCGATCAGCGCCGGATCGGCACCCAGGATCTCGAGAAGCGCCGCGAGCTCGAGGGCTGCGGTGAGGCCGGACTCGTCGCTCAGCCGATTGATCACCGCACGGAGGACGCGCGTGGCGATCTCGCAACGCTCGGCGTAGCGCCCCAGCCAGAAGAGATCGTCGGCGACGCGGCTCGGCAGTCGCACCCCGCCGCGGCGCAGCTCGATGGGGGCGTGCGGCGCCTCGATCCTGGGCACGTGCGCGACCGGCTCGTTCGAGCACACCCACACGTCCTTGCTGCCGCCGCCGCGCTGCATCGACACCACCAGTGCCTCTGCCGAGCTCGAGATGCGTCCCAGCCCCCCAGGCAGCACCGTGTACTGGCCGCCGCAGCCGAGAACGAATGTGCGCAGCATCACGCGGCGCGGCTCGATGGCGGCGCCGGTCCAGGACGGCGCCGTGGAGAGATCGAGGCGTTGCTGCGCCACGAAATCGTGAGGCGAGCGCCGGATGCTCGCCACGAGTTGATCGAGCTCCGAGTCGCTCAGGCCCTCGGCGAAGATGGGCTCGCGCGCCGCTCCCCGCCGCCGCGGTCGGAACGCGGGCTTCACCACCAGCTCGCGGAGATTCTCGAAGACGTGTGCGCGACTGCGTTCGAAGCCGCACCAATAGCTGGGCGTGGCGTCGAGCTCGAGCGGCTCGTTCCGCAGCTCCTCGCAAACCCGCGGCAAGATGTCGAGCCACGCCGGGCTCTCGAGCACGCCGCTGCCGAGCGGGTTGGTGACGCACACCCGTCCCGAGTGAACGGCCTGGACGAGCCCCGCCACACCGAGCTCCGAGTCGGAGGCCAGCTCCAGCGGGTCGCACCACTCGTCGTCGACCCGGCGCATGATCGCGTCCACGGGTACGAGGCCACCGAGCGTCTTCCAGAACACCCCGGCTGTGCGCGTCGTGAGGTCCGCTCCTTCGACGAGGTCGTAACCCAGATAGCGGGCGAGATAGGCGTGCTCGAAATAGGCCTCGTTGTAGGGGCCGGGGCTCAAGAGCACCACGCGCGGCTCGCCGCCCTCGGCGCTGCCTCCGGAGGCGGCGGCCTCGCGCAGCCGCTGGAAGAAGGGCGCCATGCGCGCCACCTCGGAGGCGTGGAACGCATCGAGGAAGAGCTGTGAAACGATCACGCGGTTCTCGATCGCGTAGCCCGCGCCGGAGGGTGATTGGGTGCGATCCGCGACCACGCACCAGCGCCCGTCGGGCTGGCGCGCCAGATCGGCGGCGTAGAGCGTGATCCGCGGTCGCGGGCGGGAGCCCACCGTGTGACAAGGGCGGAGGAAGCCGGGATTGGCGAAGACCACCTCGGGCGGAACGATGCCCTGGGCGAAGAGCGCCTGCGGCCCGTAGATGTCGTCGAGGAGGGCGTCGAGCACCGCCGCGCGCTGTGCCAGCCCCCGCTCGAGCTGCTTCCATTCGTCGGCGGCGACGATGAGTGGGATCGGATCGAGGCGCCAGGGACGATCGAGGCCGTTGGGGTCGCCGTAGACGTTGTAGGTGACGCCATTGTCGCGGATCGATCGTCGCGCGTGATCCCAACGCCTCGCCAGCTCGGCATCGGTGAGGCGCGCGAGTGACTCGACGAAGGGTTGCCAATGCGGGCGGAGCGCACCGCCCGCGTCCATCAGCTCGTCGTAGATGCCGTCGACCTGCTCGTAATCCGCGAGCGGGGCGCGGCTCGGATCGGCGCTCGCATTCGGGCCGTGCAAGGGCGATCTCGCGGGAGGGCGGGGCCAGGCTCGGGCGAGGACGTCAGCGACGCAGGTCGAGGGTCAGCGGGTGCTCGATGGCCGGCGGCACCGACTTGGGGCGAAGGGCGCCCGGCGTGTGGTTGATGCGCATGAATCGAGCGGCGCGCCTGGCTTCGCTTTCACGAGCGTTCACCGGGAACACGTCATAGCTCCGCCCGCCGGGATGCGCCACGTGGTACACGCAGCCGCCGAGCGAGCGCTCCATCCACGTATCCACGAGATCGAACGTGAGCGGGCTGTCGACGGGAATGGTGGGGTGCAGGCAGGCCGCCGGCTGCCACGCGCGGAAGCGCACGCCTGCCACGAACTCGCCAGCGGTGCCCGTGGGGTGGAGCGGCAGCAGGTGCCCATTGACGGTGACGGCGTGGCGCGGATCGGTCATGCCGCGCACCCGCACCTGGAGGCGCTCCAGGGAGGAGTCGACGTAGCGCACGGTGGCGCCGCCACCCGGTTCCTCGCCGAGCACGTGCCAGGGCTCGATCGCCTGGCGTAGCTCGAGCGAGACGCCGTGATACGCGACGCTTCCGAGGACCGGGAAACGAAACTCGAAATGCGGGTCGTACCAGGCGCGCTCGAAGCCGTAGCCGGCGCACGCCAGCTCCTCGAGGACGTCTCGGAAGTCCTGGTCCACGAAGTAGGGAAGCAAGAACCGGTCGTGTAGCGTCGTGCCCCAGCGCACCAGCGGAGCGCGGTACGGCTCGCGCCAGAATCGCGCCACCAGCGCGCGCAAGAGCAGCTGCTGGGCGAGGCTCATGCGCGGGTGCGGCGGCATCTCGAAGGCGCGCATCTCCAACAGCCCACGGCGGCCGTCGACGCCGTCGGGCGAGTAGAGCTTGTCGATGCTGAACTCGGCGCGGTGGGTGTTGCCGGTGACGTCGGTGAGCAAGTTTCGGAACACCCGATCCACGAGCCACGGCGGGCACGTGGAGTCGCCTGGCTCGGGGATCTCGCCGAACGCGAGCTCGAGCTCGTGCACCACGTCGTTCCGCGCTTCGTCGATGCGCGGCGCCTGGCTGGTCGGCCCGAGGAAGAGCCCGGAGAACACGTACGAAAGCGACGGATGATTGAGCCAATAGCCGACCAGGCTGCGCAGCAGATCCGGGCGGCGCAGGAATGGGCTGTCCGCCACGGTGGGGCCGCCGAGCACCACGTGATTGCCGCCGCCGGTGCCGGTGTGGCGGCCGTCGAGCATGAACTTCTCGGTGCCCAGGCGCGAGAGCCGCGCTTCTTCGTAAAGCCCCGTGACCAAGCGGCAGAGCTCGTCCCAGCTTCGTGAGGGCTGGACGTTCACCTCGATCACGCCGGGATCCGGCGTGACTTCCAGCGAGCGTAGGCGCGGGTCGCGGGGCGGTTTGTAGCCCTCGATCACCACCGGCATCGCGAGCGCAGCAGCCGTGTCTTCGATTGCGACGACGAGGTCGAGATAGTCCTCGGTGATGCGCATCGGCGGCATGAAGACGTAGAGCCGCCCCTCACGCGGCTCCACGCAGACCGCTGTGCGTATCACCCACGTGCCGCTTTCCGGATGCGCAGGGCGCCACGGCGGCTCGCGCCCCGCGTCGGGGGAGCCGACTCCGCCTGTTTGCAGCGTGACTTGGGCGGCGCCCGCGGGCCGGCGTCCCGAGCGAAGCGGGGCGAGTCCCGGAGGCACGGGAAGATCGGGTAAGGGGGTGAATGGATCGAACGGCGTCCAGCTGTCGCGCGCGTTCTCGGCGATCCACGGCAGCGAATCGAGCGGCAGGCGCAAGCCCATCGGCGAATCGCCGGGGATCAGGTAGAGCCGTTCGGTGCGCACGAACCACGGCCCACTCGCCCAGCGCAACCCCTCCGGACCTCCCAGGCGCACGAGCGGCAGCGCGTAGCCGACGGGATTGCCGAGGCCGTGCTCGAACACGCGCGCCATCCGCTCCCGCTCTTCGGCGTCGTGGAGGCGTGCGTCGTGTGGGTCCACGTTCACCGGCAAGCGGCGCTCACGCCACAGCCAGTACCACGTGTCCTCGTAGCCGGGGATCGCGAACTCACGCTCCACCCCCAGTCGCTCGGCGAGGGCTGTGGCGAAGCGCTGTGCAGCGGCGACGTCGTGGCCGAGGTCGAGGCGCTCGTCGGCGAGGAGCGCCGGATTGCGCCACACGGGTATGCCGTCCGTGCGCCACCAGCAGCCGAGCGCCCAGCGCGGCAGCGACTCGCCCGGATACCACTTGCCCTGCCCGAAATGGAGCAGCGCCCCGGGTGCGAAGCGTTCGCGAAGACGGCGCACCAGCTCGCCGGCGAGCCCGCGCTTGGTGGGGCCGAGGGCTGCGGTATTCCATTCGGCGCCCTCCATGTCGTCCACGGAAACGAACGTGGGCTCACCGCCCATCGTGAGGCGCACGTCGTAGGCCTCCAGATCGCGGTCGACGCGGTGGCCGAGGGCTGCGATCGCGTCCCACTGCGCGTCGGTGTAGGGCTTGGTGACGCGCGGGTCCTCGTGGATCCGCGTCACTGCCATGGTGTGCTCGAACTCCACCTCGCACTCGTCGACGAGTCCGGAGATCGGTGCGGCGCTCATCGGATCGGGCGTGCACGCGAGGGGGATGTGCCCTTCGCCGGCGAAGAGCCCCGAGGTGGGATCGAGGCCGATCCAGCCCGCACCCGGCAGGTAGACCTCCGCCCACGCGTGCAGGTCGGTGAAGTCGTGAGTCGGACCGGCGGGCCCTTCGAGCGGCTTCTCGTCGGCGACGAGCTGGATCAGGTAGCCCGAGGCGAAGCGCGCCGCCAGGCCGAGATGGCGCAGGATCTGGACCAGCAGCCAAGCACTGTCGCGGCACGAGCCGGACCCGCACGCGAGCGTCTCTTCGCAGCTCTGCACGCCCGGCTCCAGACGAATGAGATAGCGAACGTCGTGGGAGAGGCGCTGGTTCAATGCCACCAGCATCGAGACCGTGCCTCGCTCGGCGCGCTCCACCGTCGCGAGCCAGCGGCTGAGGAGCGGGCCGGGCGCGGCGGCTTCGAGGAACGGGGCCAGCTCCTTCGCCAGCCAGGGCTCGTACCGGAACGGATACGTCTCGACTTCGGGCTCCAGGAAGAAGTCGAAGGGATTGATGGTGAGGATGTCGGCTGTGAGATCGACCTCGATCGCCAACTCGGTCGTGGGCTCGGGCACGACCAAGCGCGCCAGGAAATTCCCCTGGGGATCCTGCTGCCAGTTGAGGAAGTGTTCCGCGGGCTGGATCTTGAGGGAATAGCTGGGAATCGCGATCGGGCTGTGGGGCGCGGGACGAAGCCGGATGATCTGCGGCCCCAACTGCACCCGGCGGTCGTACCGGTAGCGAGTCTGGTGGTGAAGCGCGACGCGGATCGCCATGGTCAACTCCCCGGAGGTGAAACCGGTGAGCAAGATCCGCACCCGTTCGTCTCGCATCGTGCGATGGAGCGCACCGATTCGATCGCGGGCGTCCGAATCGCGTCTGTGCACCGCTTTCGGCGCCGGCCGTTCGCGTGGGCTTGGCGCTCGGCGGCCCGACACCGCCTTGCCGCGTGGCGGCGTGTGGTGCGGGAGCACCAATGTCGGTCCCGGGGGCACAGGCGCGTGTGCCGCGCGGCGCAAGATCCAACAGGGGATGCCGCCGAGGGCTTCTCGCCGCGCTGCACGCATTCACCTGGTACGCTCGGCTTGGCCGCCGCTCGGTGGCGGCGGGCCGAGAATGCAGAGACCCGTGAGGCAGCGATGAAACGGACGAAGCGCTCGTGGATCGGTGTAGCGGTGGTGGCGTGGATGGTGGCGCATGCCGGCATGGCACGCGCCGTCGACGTCCTCCTCTATCAGAACGGGTTCGAGTCCCAGGACGCGTGTGCGTGGAACGGAAGCGTGCCGGAGGCGACGTGCGATCCGGACATGGTCTTCCTGCCCGCTGGTGCGTTCACGATGGGCTCGAACGACGGGCAGTCCGACGAGCAGCCGGTCCATACCGTCACGCTGAGCGCCTTCTGGATCGACCGCCACGAGGTCACCGTCGACGCGTATCTCTCGTGCGTCGCCGACCTCGGCTGCGTCGATCCCAACGGCACGTTCGCGGGCAACACGAGCTGCAACTACGGAGCGCCCGGGCGCGGTTCCCATCCCGTCAATTGCATCGATCGCGCGAAGGCGAGCGCCTACTGCTCCTGGGCGAGCAAGCGCCTACCCACGGAAGCCGAGTGGGAGAAGGCCGCACGTGGCGCCCTCGATTCGCGCACCTATCCCTGGGGCGAGGCCGAAGCCACCTGCGACTACGCCGTCATGTACGACCCGCTGGTGAGCGCCGACTTCGGGGGCTGCGGTGCGGACCTGACGGACGCCGTGGGCACGAAGCCCGCAGGGCTCTCGACCTACGGCGGCTTCGACATGGCCGGCAACGTGTGGGAATGGGTGAGCGATTCGTACAGTGCCACCTACTATGCGACGAGCCCATCCACGAATCCCACGGGGCCGCCACCGGGTGGCAACGGCATCGTGCGCGGCGGATCGTGGTTCCACGACACGACCTACCAGCGCGTCGCGAACCGCAACTCCGTCGGAACCTCGTTCTCGACGCCATCCACCGGCTTCCGCTGCGCCCGCCCCGACGATGTCTGAGCCGACGGCAAGCCGCGCAGCTCGCGCGGGATCGACCGTATCGATGGTGATGTCAGCGCGCGGTGCGCGCCACGAGCTGCGCTCGATCCCCCGATGCTGACGATTGCCACGCCACACTTCGGTCGCTGCCGACTGGGTCGAAAGTGGTGTCGCCGAGGTACTCCGCGTCAGCCCAGCGGCCGCCGAGCCGATAGCGGCTCGCCCAGACCGTGGATCTTCCCCGGTACTCGCTCCACGCGGCGAGGAACTCGTCGGCGTCGAGTGGGGTGATCGACACCAGGTCCGCTCCGGCGGCGTCAGGCGCTGGGTGTGCAATCGGCGTGGACCACGGTGCACCCGCAACGCTCTCGGCGGCCAGGGGTACGAGGTGGCTGACCCACGCCAGGACACCGTGGCCGTCGTCGCTCACCGCGGCTTGCACGTGGTGGCTCGCGTCGACGTGCACGTCCGCAACACGCGCGACCGTCCCGATCGGCTGTCCTTCTCGGAACCAAAGCGTGTGGATGGTCGATCCGCCGCCGTGAAACGCGCTCCACACGGCGAGCGTGTCGCCGTTCGCATTGGCGACCAGCGCGACGGTGTCGAGGCTTTGGGTGTCGCTGGCCACGATGCCCAGGTCGTGCCAGGAGCCGTCTTCATCTCCGCGCACTGCGTGGATGGCGAAGTCGCTGTGCCACATGACGAGTGCGCGCCCGGCCGCGTCCAGCACCACACGCGGCGCCGGTCCCGAGGGCGACACAGGTACGAGCGCTCCGGGCAGATCGACGGGCTCGGACCAGCGACCGCTCGCCGCGTCGAAACGGCTGGCGGCGAGCGGCTCATCGCCGAGCGAGTCTCGGAGCCATACGACGACGGCGTCGCCGCGAGCGTTCGCTGCGAGCGAGGGCGGGTTCACGGCGCTGATCTTGGAATCCAACGTCGCCGGCACCGGATCCCAACCGCGCGCCGGATCGAGACGGCTCACGAGCACGCCCCCGTCTCTCGCGCCCCACGCGGCGAACGCGGTCCCGGGGGACGGCGAGGCGAGACGCAACGACCTCGCGCGCGACGAGGCGACGCGCGACGCGATCCAGGTCCCCGCGGCGTTCCGCCAAGCCGACTCGATCGAGGGGATGCCCGCTTCGCCGGGATCGAGCGGCCAGGCAACCACGGAGCCGCCCGCGAGACCCTCCGTCCCCGCGAGGCCGAGGCCCACCGTCGAGTCATCGACCGTTGCCACGCTCTCGACGGCGCCGAACGATGTCGCGGGTGCAAACGAGGGCGGCTCGGGCGGCGGACCCACGTCGCCTGTCGCGTTGGCCTTCGCCAGCAGCAAGTCGGTCTGTCCCCATGCGTGTTGCGAGTCGGAACCCAGGATCCAGTGACCTCCGACCGACGTCGGGGCGAACGAGACCCCCACCGTCGGGAGCTGCGTTGCAGCGACGAGATCGCCACCGTCGCTGACCACGAGCAAGGATTGGCTCGCCAAGACGTCGAGCCCGCCGCCGGGGCGCGGAAGCGAATCCACCAAAATGGGAGAGCGCCCATCGTCGAGGTAGCGGTGAGCGTTCACAGTTCCATCCGCCGCCAAGCGTACGAAGACCGGTTTGATGATGCTCTGCAAGAACCCGTGCGAATCGATGTACGTCTCGAGGGAATGGCCGACAGCCACCGCGCTGCCGTCGGCTTGGACGCGGAGTGAGCGGAAGGTCTCGGCGGCCTCGGAATCGAGGCTGGCGATCGGAGTGCTGAAGCGCAGTTGTCCGGAACCGGTCAGCCGGGCGATTCGCACACCCCCGCTTCGCTTCGTGCAGACGTAGAGATCGTCGCCCGGGCCTTCGGCGACCGCGGTCGCGGATTCGTCCGTCGCGCCCTGGAGCTCGTTCCGCCAGAGCTCGTTGCCGCTGGCATCCAGCCGCACCAGCAACGCATCCGAGCTCGCCCCGGCCAGCGCCAGCTCGCCGTTCGCGAGAGCGCGAACCGCGTTGCCGCGGGTGGGCATGCGCCACAGCTCGTTCCAATCGGCGTCGAGCCGCACCAGCTCGGAGTCATCACCGACGCCCGCTGGTTGGGTGATCTCGACGACGAACGCCAACCCACCGTCCGGCGTTCGATCGACGCTGGTGACGGACTCGCGCGATGGGCCGCCCCAGCGTGGTTGCCGCTGGATCGCACCGCGAGCGTCAGCCTCGACGAGCCACAGGTCGGTGTCGCCGACGCCGAACGAGTCCGTGGTGCCCACGACGATCGCGCCGCCGGACTCGGTCGCAGCCACGAACGAGGGCGACTCCGTGCCGCCACCACCGATCAGCACCTGGAGCTCGGTGGGGGCCGGCAAGGGGGCGACGTGCGACCCAGCGCCAGAGCAACCGATCAGCCAGACAGCGGCGGCCACCGAGCGGTGGTGGACGCGGCGCCGCCAGGACTGAAGAGTCCTCGCGATCGGCAGGGTGGCGGAGCGTCGCGGTGGAGGCGACTGCGTGTGTACGAGCGATCGACTCCGAAGCTGTGGACGGTCCATGAGAGCTCTTCTGGAGCCCGGGAGCCGAGGCCGCCGTCGCCGAGCATCGTTTGCAGGAGCGCGTCGGTCAACGATCTCCGCCGCGGCGCCTGGCGCGATGGGAATCGCAACGCGCAACAGCTTCCGAGCGGGCTCCTTCAGCTTGCGTGAGCGAGTGAAGCGCGCGCGTGCCGGCGATGTGCCACGAGTCCCGCTGCCAGGAACGCCAGCTCGGCCGCGGCCACGGCGACCATCCAGGTCACGATCGGCGAGTCACCGAAGCCGTACGAGTGCATGCCGCTCGCGAGCACGAAGTTCACACCCAAGTAAGTCATCAGGATGGTCTGGAACGCGACGATGCTCCACGCAGCCACGCCGAAGGGCCCCAGCATCGCGTTCCAGCGGGCGTGCAGGATCGCCACGTAGGCGAGAAACGCCACCAAGGACCAGACCTCCTTCGGGTCCCAGCCCCAGTAGCGTCCCCAAGACGACGCCGCCCACATCGAGCCGGTGAGGATCCCGGTGATGAGCAAGATCGAGCCGATCATCACGTACCAGTAATGGAGTTCGCTCATCCGCTCGATGAGCTCGCCGCGGCGGGGGGCCAAGATCGTGTAGCCGACCTGCATGTGGGCGATGACGACGCCCAGCGCCAGCACCGCGTAGCTCACCATGATGATCGGCACGTGGATGGCGAGCCAGGCGGTGCCGGCCAGCACCGGCGCCACCGGATGAATGAAGCCATCGATCGGCAGCAGGTCCGTGAGCACGAGGGTCAGCGCCGACATCGCGTTGGCGTTGAGCACCACCAGGCGATTGCGCAGCAGCGCGAAGGCGATCACCGCAAAGAGCCCGACGCCCCAGGCGAGAAACAAGAGCGACTCGAACATGTTCGAGGCGGGAATGCGCCCCCCCACCGCCCAGCGCGTGCCGATGGCCCACGTGAGCACGCCGAATCCCGCCGCCAACCCGGCGAACGAGAGCCCACCCAGAAGCTTCGATTCGCGATTCCACGCAAACAGCGAGATGAGGAGTGCGGCACCCATGACGATCCACGCGATGCGCAGCGGCCGCACCGCGTTGTAGGTGATCTCGCGCTCGATCGCCACGGCGGCTGGCCAGCTGGTGAGCCGTGGGCCGCTCGCGAGCGCCGCCAGGGAGTCGACGGTCGGCGCAGGCGATGCGGTCCAGCGGCCGTTCACGTCGTCTGCCGCTGGGATCGGGCGAATCGACTCGCGATCGAGGAACCCTTGCAGCCACACCAATCGTCCTTCGAGCTTCTCTGCGGCGGCCACGACTCCCTGCCGCGGCTTGCGCGCCTCGGCTTGCTGACGCGCCTTGCCGATGAGCTCGAGCACCGCGCGGCTCGACACCAGTTGCTGGAACGAGGCGTGAGTGATTCCCGCAGGCAGTCCGGCCACTGCCGCCAGCTCTCGGCTGCCGACCTTCACGATCGGATCTCGCGCGGCGACCGCTGGATTCGCGCTCCACGAGGCGACGAACGCCACCGCATCGCGCCCTTGCCAGCTCGAGTCGCCCGTGACGTTCCACACCGCTTCGCGGGCCAGGGTGTCGAATGGCATCACGCGGCCATCGTGCTGGACCGGCAACCGCGCCAGCGCCGCCGTCGTGGCGTCGCGCGCTCGCGCCGGCGACGCACCGGCGAACGCGGTGACGATCGCGAGCAGCACGCCCAGCGTCCCGCCGGTCACGCGCGCGCCGTGGCTCTTGCGCAGCGCTGCCAAGCGCTCGGTGCGCACGCGCGTCTGCGCGATGCGTGTGCCGAGGACGATGCACATGCCGATCACCAGGAGCCCGTAGCCCACGAACACCACGATCTGCCCGGGATCCTTCGAGACGGAGAGCACCGTGGCTTCGCGGCCCTGCTCTTGCCGGTAGCTCGACTGGAAGAGATGCCAGCCGCGATGGGCGAGCGGATGGTTCATCCAGATGCCGGCGGAGAACGACGCGCCGTCGCGGTCGACGATCTGCACGTCACTGCGGAAGTTCGCGGGCCGCATCGTTCCCGGGTAGTAGTCGATGCGGAAGTCTTGAAGGACGATGGTGAAGGGCAGCGTGGTGCGCGTCAGCGCGTTGCCCTGGTCGTCGTAGGTCGCGATCTCGTTTCCGCGCTCGCCCTCCCACAGGAAGATCCGTCCTTCCGTCTTGAGGAAGTAGGTCAGCGCCGAACCGACGAGAATCAGAAGCAACGAGCCGTGGGTGGTCAGGTATCCCGCCCGCTGGTTGCCCCAAGGGAAGAGCGTCACGATCGACGCGAGCACGTTCAAGGCGAAGAGTGCTTCCAGCGCCAGGAACCACCACGCGTAGTAGACGAGGCGGCCCGCGGTCTCGGTGCCGCGGGCCGACTCGATGATCGTGCCCACGGCCAGGCCGACGAGCAGCAGCACCAGCAGCAGCACCGCCAGCTTGAGCGATGCCAACGACGCGACGAGCTTTTTCATGACCCTCACCCCGCGGAAGGGCGGAGACTGAGCAAGTCGCGTACCCCAACGCCGGCTCCCGATCTGCTACGAAATCGCCGCGTTCGCCATCGCGGGCGTGTCCGACGTCACCACATCGTGCCGTGAGCCTCCGGGAGCACCCTGCTTGCGCGTCACCACATGGTGCGCGCTCGCAGGCCGAACCTCGAACGCGTCCGCGGCGACGCTACGCGCTCGCGACGCTCCACCACGGCGGCGGCTGCGCCGCGGTGGTGCCGCGCTCCACACGGACGCCGAGCCGTTCCAGCTCGGCGATCACCAGCGTCGCTGCACCCGTCACCGCTCCCCGCACCCGTGCGCCCAGGCTCACGCTCGCGTCCAAGGACTCCGGAATGGCGCCGATCAGCACCAGCTCGTGCGGTGCCGACCCCGCGAGCTCGGCGATACCGAGCGCCTCGCCGAGGGCGGGATCGTGCGGGCTCACGCGGGGCTTGAGCGGCAACCGGCGCAGCTCGTCGCCACGGTAGACCCGCAGCTCGCCCGGTTCGCCCGCAGAGGCGATGGTGTCGACGAGCAACACGGCCTCGCGCTCGATCAGATAGGACGCCAGGTCGAGCCCGGGCGTGCCGGCATCGATCAACGCGACCTCGGGCGGAAGGCGGAAGTGGTTGCGCACCCACTCGACGACCGTGGGGCCGAATCCGTCGTCCCCGAGCAGCACGTTGCCGAGGCCGATGACGGCGATCGGCTCCACGAGGGTAGCCTGCGCGCTCATGCGGCCTTCACGGTGGCGATGGTTCGGCCTTCGACGTCGAGGGTGTGGCACGCACACGCCATGCACGGGTCGAACGAGTGCACCGTGCGTAGGAGCTCGAGCGGCTGCTCGGCATTCGCCACGGGTGTGCCCACCAACGCCGCCTCGTAGGGGCCGGGCACCTTCTTTTCGTCGCGGGGGCTCGCGTTCCAGGTGGTGGGCACCACCGCCTGGTAGTTGGCGATCACCTTCTTGTCGAGGACGACCCAGTGCGAGAGCGTGCCGCGCGGTGCCTCGTGGAAGCCCATGCCTTCCACCGGCGCGCGAAAGAAGGTGGGTGGATGGAACGTGGTGGTGTCGCCGCTGGTCACGTTCTTCACCAGCTTCTGCCAATGGTCGATGGCCATCTCGGCGAGCACCGCGGTACGAACGGCCCGCGCCACGTAGCGGCCCATGGTGGAGTGGAGGTCGTTCACCGTGAGGGTGCGCTTGGCGATCGCGCCGACGCGCTCGAGCGCCAGATCCGTCCACTTGCGGATGAGCGGGTGGCCGAGGGCGTAACCGACCAGCACGTTGGCGAGGGGGCCGACCTGCATCGGCTTGCCCTCGAAACGGGGCGCTTTCACCCACGTGTACTTTCCATCGGGTTGGAAATCGGTGTAGTCGGGCTCGGTCTCGCCCTTCCACGGATGCTGGGCTCCCTGGCCGCGGTACCAGCCGTGGGTGACGTCCTCGACGACGCCTTGGCGGAAATACTCGTCGCGGGCGCTGGTGATGGCGTGCACCTGGTCGAGCTTGCCGTCGAAGATCGTGCCGCCCGGAAGATCGAATTGGGTGGACGCGGTGTCCGTCGGTAGATCGGGAACGGTCAAGTAGTTCGTGATGCCCTTGCCGATCTGGAACCACTCGGGGTGGAAAGCCGCGATCGCGCACGCATCGGGGAAATAGACCTGCTTCACGAAGCCGACCACCTCGTCGAGGAGGTCCTTCATCATGTAGAGCCGGTCCATGTTGAGCGCGGCGAGGCTGTCGAGATTGATGGCGTTCATCACGCCACCCACCGCGAGGTTCTGGATGTGCGGCGTCTTGCCGCCGAGCATGCCCACCACCTGGTTGGACTTGCGCTGGAAGTCGAGTGCCTGCAGGTAGTGGGCGAGGGCGAGCAGGCTTACTTCCGGCGGCAGCTTCATCGCCGGGTGGCCCCAGTAGCCGTTGGCGAAGATGCCGAGCTGGCCGCTCTCGACCAGCGCCACCACCTTGTCCTGCACGCGCTTCATCTCGGGCTTCGAGTTGCCGGGCCACTCGGAGAGGCTCTCGGCGATCGTCGACGCCTGCGCCGGATCGGCCTTCGGGATCGTCGTGACGTCCACGAAGTCGAGCGCCGACAGGTGGTAGAAGTGCACGATGTGGTCGTGCAACGCGTGCGCGATCAGGATCAGGTTGCGGATGTACTGGGCGTTGAGTGGGATCTCGAGCCGGAGCG
>CAYVDO010000161.1:8483-16191 GCA_964450125.1 uncultured bacterium | reverse complement strand
CGGAAGGTCGGGCACTCCCGCAGTTCCGAATCTTTTTCCCGACAGGCTCCTAGGGCTGAAGCCGCTCGAGGCGTGCGGGGCTGGGGGCACGTCGAAGGGCGCTCCGCGGCCGCGCACCCCAGTCACGCTCGTGGGGAGTGAGCCCCATTCGCGCGGCCGCGGTGCAGGCGAGCCTTCGTTTGCACGCGATCCACCAGGGGCGAGCCGTGCCCGCCGACGGGTCGCCGGACCCGAGCGCCTCGAACCGTGTGTCCCGGCGGGAAATAACCAGGATCGATCGCCGAGCCTGCTTGCGGTATGTGGAGACGGCGTGTGAAGCTGGTCGGCCGCTCTCGTGAGGAGGTCCATCGGTGATTCGACCGCGCTCCGCAGCTTTTCTGCTTTCTGCAACGATCTGGCTCGCCGGCTGTCTCACGGCGACCTCGGTCGCGCCCAATCCGGCGGCGCCTGGCGACGCCATCACCATCACGGGGTCCGGGTTCGGCACCAAGTCGGGCACCGATGCCGTGCTCTACGACGGTGCCGAGATCGCCACCACCTCCTGGACGGACACTGCGATCTTGGCGACCGTCCCGCTCGGCAAGGCGAACGGCACCTACTCGGTGCAAGTGCGAAAGAGCGGCGCCTTGTCCGGGACGCTCAGCCATCGGGTCGAGAACACGTTCGCGCTCACCAACGCGGTGCTCACGCCGAATCCGTACAGCGTCCTGAGCGCCACCATCAGCTTCGATACGTCGCTTTCCGCCACTCCCGCCGTCGAGGTGCACGGCCCTAACGGCTCGTGGACGGTACCCGCCTCGGGCATCACCACCGCCGTCCCGGGCTTGAAGCACAAAGCCCTCATCCTGGGACTCAAGCTCGGCGACAGCTACACGTTCACGGCCCGCGCGACGCGCCCGAGCGGCACCGTCTCGGACACGTCGCTGTCGTTCACGGCCGGTCCCTTGCCCGCTGACATGCCGGCGCCGCCCATCACGGTGCTCACGAGCAACCCAGCGGAAATGCAGCCCGGCGTCACGATGTTCACCGACAACCGCGGTAACGGCCCGATCGGTGTCTTCATCACCTCGACCTTCTACGCCGTGGACGCGGACGGGAACCTGGTCTGGTACTACCGGCCCACGTACCAGGGGGTCGCCGACGTGCACCGTCTCGCGAGCGGCCGCATCGCCTACGTCGCCGCGGGCAAGGTGATCGAGCTCGACA
This sequence comes from uncultured bacterium, assembly GCA_964450125.1. GTDB lineage: Bacteria > JADJOY01 > JADJOY01 > JADJOY01 > JADJOY01 > JADJOY01. The sequence continues at coordinate 14,985 of CAYVDO010000161.1, read as the reverse complement.
TGATGGGGAACATCACCGCCACGTGGTCGGGGGGCACGTTCGGCGTGACCGGGTTCCACCACTTCCTCGACGAGCTGCCGAACGGGAACCTCGTCTCGCTCGGCTCGGAGCTGCGCACCTACGGCCCGTACCAAGACGGCAACTCCTACCCGGTGGTGGGGGACGTGATCGTGGAGTTCACGCGCAGCGGCCAGCTCGTGCGCTCGATATCGCTCTTCGACATTCTCGACCCGCTGCGTGTGCCCGATTGGCCGTCGTTCGCCACGCCGTTCTGGGACGACGTCTACAACACCACTGGCACCAAGGACTGGAGCCACGCCAACGCCATCGAGTACGACGCCAGCGACGACACCTTCGTGGTGTCGGTGAACCACCAGGACATCATCATCAAGGTGACCCGCACGACCGGTCAGCTCCTGTGGGTGCTCGGTTCCGATCTCCCCGCGACCAGCGGGGACGACGCCTGGCCGTTCCTGAATTTCGTGGGACCGGGGCTCTTGCCCAATCACTCGCACGAGCTGCAGATCTTGCCCGATGGACACCTGGCCCTTTACGACAACGGCAATACGCGCCCGCCCCCGGACAAGAAGAGCCGCGCCGTCGAGTACGCGATCGACACCGCGAACAACGAGGCGAGCGAGGTGTGGTCGTGGTTCGACCCCGACTACACGCCGTCACTGCTCAACGTGATCGGCGGCGACGCCGACGTGCAGCCGGTCGGCACCGTGCTGGTCTCCAACAGCGGCCAGTGGACGAACTACCCGTTCGGCGTGCGCTGGGCGCAGTACGCGGAGGTTCGGAAATCCGACAACCAGAAGGTCTGGGAGCTGGTCGTCCAGGACCCCGCCAACCTCGAGTCGCACACCGGCTTCAACGTCGAGCGGCTCGCGACGCTCTACCCGAGCCCGTGAGCGGTTGCCCACGGCCCCGCTGCCTTCCACGAGAGGAATCGACGCGATGATCCGAGCTCGTTTGCGCCTCGCGGCCAGCGCGTTGGCTTCCCTCGCGGTGCTCGCCGGCTGTCACACCGTGAGCTCGGTCTCGCCGAGCCCCGCGCTGCCTGGCACCACCATCACCCTCACCGGCACCGGCTTCGGTGCCACCAACGACGCGAGCGACGGTGTCCTCTTCGACGGCGCCTCGATCGCCGTGGCGAGCTGGTCGGACACGCTCATCAAAGCGGTGCTCCCGGCGGTGAAACCGGACGGGACCTATCCAGTCGTGGTCAAGGTCGATGGCACCGCGTCTTCGTCGTTGCCGCTCACGATCGACAACACCCTGCCGATCCAGAACGTGAGCATCACCGAAGGTCCGAAGAACATCCTGAGCGCGGTGGTGGAGTTCGACACCACCGTCTCGACCACGCCTACCCTGCAGGTGCAGAGCGCCAGCGGCTCGTGGTGGGTGCCGGCGAGCGGCATCCTCTCGGCGCATCCCGGTACCCACCACAAGGTGATGGTGCTCGGGCTTCAGGCCGGGTCGAGCTACAACCTCACGCTCCAGATCGACGTGAGCGGCACGCCGCGGTGGCAATCGTTCCTGTGGAACACGCGCCCGTTGCAGGCGGGCTTTCAGCCGCTACCCGTGAAGATCAAGACCGCCAACACCGAGCTCATGCAGCCCGGTGTCACACTCCTTTGTGCCAACTACAGCAACACACCCACGGGTGGGCTGTATGTCGTGGACGCGCAGGGGGCACTGATTTGGTACCTGATGGAAGCGCCGGCGATGCAGATCTCGGCGTTCATGCGGCGGGCCAACGGCAACATCATCTACCTCGCGGACAAGATCAAAGAAATCGATCCGCTCGGGAACCTGGTGCGCTCCTGGACGTCGAACTCCCTCGGCGCGGGCGAGGCACACCACGAGATCATCGAGCTGCCGAACGGCAACTTCGTGACCCTCGGCATCGAGCTGCGTGCGATCGGCGGCTACCCGCCGACCAACATCACGTACAACGTCGTGGGCGACGTCATCATCGAGTTCACGCCCGCGGGCCAGGTGGTCGATCGCATCAACATGTTCGACCTCCTCGATCCGTACCGGATCCCGTACTGGGTTTCGTTCGACTACGGCCAGTGGGACACCGTCTTCGGAATCCACACCGAAGACTGGACCCACCTGAATGCCGTGGTCTACGACCCGAGCGACGGGAACTTCATCGTCTCGTCCCGGAACCAGAATCTGGTCTTCAAGGTGAACCGGCAGACCAAGCAGCTCGTGTGGGTGATCGGCGCCGACCTACCGAGCACGAGCGGCGATGACGACTGGCCGTTCCTGACGCTCGTGGGCGGCGGCATGCTGCCGAGCCACCAGCACGCCCCGCAGCTCCTGGCCGACGGGCGCATCTTGCTCTACGACAACGACACCGATCGACCAGAACTGCCCCACAAGAGCCGGCCCGTCATCTATTCGATCGATACCAATGCCATGACGGTCCGCGAGGACTGGAGCTGGATCGATCCCGACTGGGATCCCCCGATCTTCAGCTACTTCTCGGGCGATGCGAACATGCTCGCCAACGGCAACGTGCTCGTGGACGACGCCGGAGCCTGGGATGCGATTCCCATTGGCTTGCGCTGGATGCGCTTCGCCGAGGTGCGCCCGTCCGACAACCTCAAGGTTTGGGAGATGACGATCCGCCAGGATTTCCCGACCATGCCGTGGACCGGTTACCGGGCGGAGCGCATCTCTAGCCTCTACCCGCCGTAACTCGCGCGCTGCCGCTCGAGCGCCGGCCAGCGCGCGCGAGCGGTTCCACTCCAGCGACGCGTCGCGCCAGCTCGCGTTCGCGGACGTCGAGCGTCCTAGAGAGCGGCGTGCGGCCACGCGACGATCGATCGAGGACCCGCGTGCGAGCGCGGGTTCCCTCCGTTTGTGCGCCTCTACAGAGAAGCGCCTAATCAGGGAGAAACCCCGGTTACGCGAGTTCGAGAGGCTGGCATGCGTCGAGGTCGGTCGTGCGCGACGTTGCTCGGCACCGCGACCGTGGCGGTGATCCTGTCGTCAGCCGGCGTGCATGCGCGGGTCGAATCGCTCGTGGGCGGGGACGTGGATCCGTGCATCCCGCACCTGCCGATCGCGATCGGTCGAGTGAGCGCGGCGAGCGACCGCACGGCTGCTGCGCCGACCCTCGCACCGTGGAGCCAGCTCTACGGCAGCGCGAGTCATCCCGCCGACCTGCTGGGTCAGAGTGTCGCCATCGACGGCGACGTGGCGGTGATCGGTGCGATCCAGCCGGAAGCCGTCCCCGGCACGCCAGCTGGGCCGGGCGTTGCCTACGTGTTCGAGCGAGTCGGGAATACCTGGATCCAGACGGCTGCCCTCACGGGCAGCGACTCCCATCCCGACGATTGGTTCGGGATCGGCGTGGCGGTCGACGGCGATCGAATCGTCGTCGGTGCGAGCGGCGCGGTGCTGCTGGGTAGTCCCGGCAGTTTCGCCGGGGCCGCATACGTGTTCGAGAAAATCGCGGAAAGCTGGGTGGAAACCGCGAGGCTCACCGCGCCCGACCCGGTGGCGGGTGCCTTCTTCGGCTACGGCGTGACCGTCGCCGGTGACGAGATCGGTGTGGGAGCGTTCGCCGACGACGAGCGAGGTCCGTGGTCGGGTTCGGTCTACGTCTTCCGGCGCGTCGGCGGCGGTTGGCTTCTGAACCAGAAGGTCACGGCGAGCAACGCGGAGCCCTATTCGCATTTCGGTGAGACGCTGGATCTCGACGGCGACGTGCTCGTCGTCGGTGCGCACATTGCCAACGGAGCGGCCCAGTTTTCGGGCTCCGCGTACGTGTTCGAGCGAGCCGGCGAAACGTGGGTGGAAACGGCCTGGCTCATCCAGAGCGACGGGGACGTCGAGGATCGTTTCGGCCAGTGGGTGGCGGCTTCCGGCAGCCGCGTGCTCATCGGCGCTCGTCTCGACGACGATCTGGGTGAGAACGCGGGCGCCGCCTACGTTTTCGAGAAGCAGCCCGCCGGCGCGTGGCTCGAGACCGCCAAGCTTCATGCGACCAACGGGCATGCGTGGGACGTGTTCGGGCTACGCGTGGATCTCGAGGGCGACGTGGCCGTGATCGGCGGTCCGGCTGGCTCGATCAACGGGTCCACCGGCGCCGGCGTGGTTCAGGTGTTCGAGCGTGATCCGACGGGCTGGCGCCAGACGCTCGCGTACGGAGAACCGGGCGGGCTCGGCTGGACGTCGTTCGGGTTCTCGGTTGCGATCGACGACGGGACCGTGCTCGTGGGTGCGCCGGGAGACGATGGGCGCGGCAACGATTCGGGCAGCGGTTTTCTCTTCGCGACGGTCGACGCGGATGGCGACGGCTATCCGGACGCGCACGACGATTGCCCGTCGGTGGCGGATCCCAGCCAGATCGACACGGACGCTGACGGTGTCGGCGACGCATGCGACGGGTGCTCCGACGTGGACCACGATGACTACGGCCGCCCGGCGTCCGCGTCCTGCCCGCACGCCGCGCTCGACTGCGACGACACGAACGCGGCCGTGCATCCCGGCGGAACCGAGCTTCCCGGCAACGGCATCGACGACGACTGCAACGCTGCCACACCGGGCGGCTGCGCCCTGCCCTGAGCCCGACCCGGGGTAGCACCGCGCTCGGGGCCGCGCCGTGGGTCGCGCGGGATCTCGGATCGGCGCGCGCGGTGCACGGGTCCGCCTCGGAGAGCAAGCGAGGCCGGCTCGCCGCGGCGCTCTGGAGCGAGAGCGATTCGCGCGCTGCTCTGTGCCTTCCACTGGCACGGGCTACTGGCTTTCGACCCGCGGCTCCGCGCGCTCTGCCGCGCGGACGACGAGCGCGTCAGCGACCGCGCGCAGCGTGTGCTGGTCCGCCACCCCGGAGCCGCCGCCCGAACGTTCGCTCGCGCACGACGGCTCCGCGGGCGGGCCGTTGCACGAACCATCGATCTCCTCGCGGCGAACTGGCACAAAGGAGACGAGAGAATCCTCGCTGCGATCGCCGCTTCTTGCCGCGGCCGACCGCCCGAGGACGCGCACGACGTCGCCTTCTCGCTCGCCGGCATGTTTCGCCACGCCGGTCCCGAGCGCACCGAGCTGACCGCGCTCGCACTCTTCGTCTGGGACGAGAGCCCGTGCGCGAACTGCCGCGAATACGCGGCCGCCTGGCTGACCGGTGCCTGCCGCATGCCGCCGTGGCTCCGCGCCGAAGCCGCCCACGACTCCCACCCGGGCATCCGGGAGCTGGTCGTCGATGCGCGCTAGCGCTGCGAGTGAGTTGCCGGCGAAGGCGTCGCGAAAGAGAGGACATAAACGCCCACCCGAACCGTCACAGAAGCAGGGGTGGCGTCAAATGTGCACGATAGCCGTCCACATCATGACGGATCGTGAAGAATTCCCTGTGATTTCCGTGCATGTGGCACCGGGATTGGCGACAATTTCTGTCAGTTCGTCAACATTCTCTCGACGGCGGTGGCGTTTGCGTTGTTGTCCATCGTCAGCAGAATCGTTGCGCGCGGGGAGGCCGCTTGCGGCCTGACGCATCTCGCTGACCCGCGACCTCTTCAGGGATGAGGAGATCCATGGCATCGGTCCAGGAGCAGATTGCGCACATCTGGCGTCGTCTCGGGTTCGGGCCCAATCAAGCCGATATGACCACCGGCATGAATCTCGGCACCCAAGGGCTCATCAACAACCTGCTGAACCGCGCGATCACCACCAACAGCTACTGGCAGCTCAGCGACATGGGCACGTGGGAGGACGAGGTCGCCTTCCGGAACCGGCTCTTCACGCTCATGGCCACCAGCACCAACCCGCTCCAGGAGCGGATGGCGTGGGCGATGATGGGGCTCTTGGTGATCGCGTACACGGACACCGTGCACGGTCCCGAGATGGCCGAGCACGTGAAGCGGCTGCGCGGCGGCTGTCTGGGCTCGTATCACTCGCTGCTCGGTTCGGTGGTGCAGTCGACGCCGATGCAGCTCTACCTGAGCAACGTCGGCTCCACCGCCGAGCACCCCAACGAGAACCTGGCGCGCGAGCTCTGCGAGCTCTTCTCGCTGGGCGTCACGCATCCCAAGACCGGCGCCAAGAACTACATCGAAGGCGACGTGAAGGAGATTGCGCGCGCGATCACGGGCTGGGATTTCGACTGGAACTCGCTCCAGGTCTATTTCGACTCCGATTACTGGGACGCGGGCGCCAAGACGATCTTTGGCGCCAATCGCGGCGCCGCGAAGTTCGCCGAAGTGCTGGACGCCGTGCGCACTCACTCGTCCTACGGCTATTACGTGCCGCGGCGGATCTACCGCCAGCTCACGGGCCTCGAGCCGAGCGCCGCCACGCTGGATCAGCTCAAGGCGGCGTGGGGTTCGAACGGCGACGTCAAGGCGCTGGTCGCGCACATCGCCAATCGCGCCGAGTTTCTCTCGGACGCAGCCATTCGCAGCCGTGTGAAGAGCCCGCTCGAGCTCATCATCGGCGCGGTGCGTGTGCTCGGTGGCGCTGGCACTGGCAAGACCGTTCTCGCCAT
>CAYVDO010000161.1:0-8473 GCA_964450125.1 uncultured bacterium | reverse complement strand
AATCTGGATCGCTTCTACTTCGACTGGGCGCTCACCCTCATGCGCCAGCACCCGTTCCAAGCACCGAACGTCAACGGCTGGCCCGAAGGCGCCGCTTGGCTCTACTCGGGGCACCTCATGGAGTGGTCGGGAACGATCAACGGCATGTGCTTCTCCGACGATGGCTCGGCCTCCGTGCCGACGGCGGAGCGTTGTCCGACGGTGCGCCAGCTCTTCCAGCAAGGCACGCGGCAGACCGGCGGCGATCTCGCACTCACCCTCGCAGGTCTCTACGACGTCTCCACGGAAACGCGGGAAGCGATGCGCGACTACTCGAACGCGGGGACCTGGGAGATCTGGCGCGCGTGTGGGCTCATGCAGCTCGCGCTCTCGTGCCCGGAGTTCCTCCTCAACTGACACCAACCGACGCCGTGTTCGCACGCGTCCGGAGCCACCGATGAAGAACGTCGACCGTCGCTCGTTTCTGCGATCCGCGGGCAGCGTGGTGGTGGGCACCGCCGCGGGACCGATCCTGCTCGACGTGATGAGCCGCGGCGGGCTCTCGGCCGCGCAGGCCGCGGAGCACATGCGGGCACCGCTGCCGGTGGGCACGCCGATCTGTGTCCAGATCACTCTCGACGGCGGCAACGATTGCCTGAACACCCTCGTCCCTGTGAACGACCCCTGGTACTACGACACCAGCTACGGCCACGGCGCACTCGCGTTGCCGGCGGCAAGCTGCCTGCCGCTCGCCAACCTCCCCGACTACCGGCTCCACCCCAATCTCACGTGGCTCGCGAATCGCTGGAATACGCAGCTCGACGTCGCGTTCGTCCTCGGCATCGGCGAGGTCACCAAGGCGGACTTCAGTCACTTCAACGCGATGAAGTACTGGCAAACCGCGGACCTGAGCTTGCTCGAGCCCACGGGCTGGATGGGTCGCTACAACGATGCGATGCATCCGGGCAATCCGCTCTCCACCGTATCGCTCTACGACCTCCGCCTCGAGGCGGTGGGCAGCACGAGCCCGACACTGGTGCTCTACGACACCGCCAACTTCAGCTACTCGCTGCCCTGGTACGACACCGATGCCGCGCGCGCGGCGCTCGAGAAGATGGCCACCCACGTGGGCGGCGGCTTCCACGAGCAAGCGGCCAAGCTCATCTCGAGCACGTTCGACGTGTCGGCGCAGGTCACCGCTGCGCACGACGACGCCATCGACGACGGCGAGTACTCGTACATCACCGAGCAGCTTCTGCAGGTCGCAATGCTGATCCGCGCGGGTATCCCGAGCCAGACGTACGCGACCGCCTTCGGGACCTTCGATCACCACTCCGAGCTCCTCACCAATCACGCCGCGTGTCTCGCCGACCTCAACGAGGCGCTGACCAAATTCTTCGCCGCGCTCGCCGGCCACCCGCGCGAGCACGACGTGTTCGTGGTGATCACCTCCGAGTTCGGTCGTCAGGTCACGGCGAACGAAAACCAAGGCGTGGACCACGGCCAGGGCGGCATGGCGATCGTGATCGGCACGCGCGGCACCGGCGGGATCTTCGGCGAACCTCCGACGCTCGATCCCGGTGGCGAAGACCGACCCAATCGCATCTGGGACGCGCTCACGCCCACCACCGACTTCCGGCGCCTCTGGGCCACGGTGATCGATCACCTCGCAGGCACGAGCGGCGTCTCCGACCAGGTGCTGCGCGGCCACTACCCCGAGTTCGGATTCATGAAGACGCCGGTCGCGTGCGGCAGGCTTGCGTCGAGCGCCGAGAACGTGGACGTCCGCGCGGCGTGGCGCGGTTTGTTGCCGCTCGCAGCACCCGTGGCAGCGGGCGCGCTGCTGAAGCGATTCCGCGAGCGTGCGGTTCGACCTGCGACGACGAGCGCATCCTCGTCCGAGGTCACGCACGAAGATTGCGGCTGTGTCACGCCACCCGATTCGCGAATCGCGCCTGGTTCAACGGCGCAGGGGCGTGCGTAAGCCGGTCTGCAACGAACCTCGACGAATCACACGAGGCAACCGATGGCATCCACCGAGGAACAAGTCGCTCACGTGTGGCGCCGGCTCGGCTTCGGACCGAGCCCGGCCGACATGACCTATGGGCTCTCGATCGGTCCCCAGGCGCTGATCGAAGACCTCACCAGCCGAGCCACCACCGGCTCCGCCTACTGGGCGTTGCCAACCATCAGCGGCTGGGACGACCCGGCCGCTTACATGGATCGCCTCTTCGAGCTCATGCAGACCAGCACCAATCCGCTCCAGGAGCGCATGGCGTGGATGATGATGGGGCTCTTGGTGGTGGCGTATGCCGACAACACCGAGAACGACGAGCTCGACCAATGGGTACGGGCGTGCCGCTCCGGCTGCCTCGGGAACTACTTCCAGCTCCTCAGCACGATCGCGAGCGGCTGGCCGATGCAGTGGTACCTGAGCAACGTCTTCTCGGAGAAAGGTCACGCGAACGAAAACTTGGCACGCGAGCTCTGTGAGCTCTTCGCGCTCGGCACCAAGCACCCCGTGACCGGGCAGCCCAACTACACCGAGACCGACGTGAAGGAGATCGCCCGGGCGCTCACCGGCTACGACTACGATTGGGACCACGAGGTCCAGTTTTTCAACCCATTCAACTGGGACTCGGGAAGCAAGACGATCTTTGGCGCCAACCGCGGCGCCGCGAAGTTTCCAGAGGTCCTGGCCGCGGTGAAAGCCCATCCGTCATTCGGCTACTTCGTGCCGAGGCGGATCTATCGGGAGCTGATCGGACTCGAGCCCTCCGCTCAGGCGCTGGAAGCCATGCGTCCGGTCTGGGGCAGCGACGGCGATCTGAAAGCGCTCGTCCACCACATCGCGACCCGTCCCGAGTTCCTCTCGGATGCCGCCGTGCGTTGCCGCGTGAAGAGCCCGATGGAGCTCGTGATCGGCAGCATCCGCGTCCTCGGCCTCAAGCACCTCTCGCGCTTCTACTTGCAATGGGTGCTCTACGACATGCGGCAGTACCCGTTCCAGGCGCCGAACGTGAACGGCTGGCCATCCGGCAGCGCTTGGCTCCACGCCGGACAGCTCGTGAGCTGGTCGAGCTTGCTCGCGTGGATGTGCTTCGAGGACGACGGCACCGGCGCCACCGCCAGCCAAGATCGGTGCCCCACGATCCGCAGCCTGCGCCAGCAAGGCAACGCGCAAACCGGCGGCGATCTCGCGCTCACGATGACCGGGCTTTACGACGTCTCCAGCGAAACGCGCGAAGCCATGCGCGACTACGCCGCCGCCGGCCCGTGGAACCACTGGCGTGCGTGCGGCCTCATGCAGCTCGCGCTCTCCTGCCCCGAGTACCTGCTGAATTAGTCCCGAAGCAAGCGCGCTGCACTTGCGTCGGGGCTTGCGATGGCGCTTCGGGGATCGGTTCCAGACCCCCGCCCCAAGTCGTCTTGCTTCGCTCGCGGCTCACCCTGCAGCTTGCAGTGGGATCGACGGCGCACGTGAAGGCCGGTGAGCGACCGCGCACATCATCCTTTCAAGGCGAACCTGAAAATCACCTGCGGCCACGGGCTTCCATCCGACCGAGACGAGTGCCACCCGGCGTGCCGTGCGCCGCGCTGGACATGCCTGCCCGCGAGACGGCGGAGAAACGCATCTCCTTCGGGCGATTCTGAATAGAGATTGAGCCCCACGAGGTCATCGAAGTCCGCGAAGAGCCGCAGGTTGCCCCTGACGAAGTCCGGGAAGATGGCTTCTCCCATACCGAGGATGCGGTGGCCGCCGCGTCGGAACCCGTGACGGAGTTGGAGAAGGAGACGCAGGTAGATGCCGCTCCAAAACGTTGGATACCGCAGCACCAGGCGTACGTGCCCTGACGCCGTTTCTGACAGCTCGAGGTCGTCGGCGATCCCCATTTGCCATGTCCAACCCAGAGCTCAGCAGCGGCCCCGGACTACCACGAGTTCCAGACGAGCGCACCCCGGGAGCCGTCTGCTGCAGCGCCGAGTTGGGCGACCCGATCTGCGACCAAGGAGCGAAACCCGAGGCTAGTGGAACAGTGGCTGAATTCGTGTGCCAGCGTCATTGATGGAATCCTGAATGGCTCGTGCGCGAGCATCTGCGAGAAGGCTGGCATAGGGAGCGGCTGCCGGATCAGATTGGAGCTGGGACCACAGGTCAAGAATAGCAGTAGCGAAAGCAAGGACCTGATCCTTCAGGTGTGCGGTACCGTGCAGATTTGTCGGGTTGATCCGACCCTTCGCGATATGAAGGAGATGACGATGGAGCGGCTCACGCCACTCATCGTAGACGGGGGACGGGTACGGATCGGTTGGCCCGAATTCCGTAACGCTTACGTCCACGCCGCCCTGGTCCTCAGTAAAGAAGTTGAAGAGATTGCGAGCATGCACGAAAGCGGAGTCCATCGCGACCGCCACGTCGAACCCCGCGTGGTGATTCTTCAAGATCTGCCACACAGTGGCAGCACCAAGGAGGCACCGGAGTTCATGGTAAAGGCTGTCGCTGATGAACCCGGGCTTCTCGTGTGGCTTCAGCGGCATATGTGCATCCTTGGGGTCCGCCCAACGGCACGCTCAGCAGCGTGCCACGGACTACCACGGGATCCAGACGAGCGCACCCCGGTTGCCGTCTGCTGCAGCGACTAGTTCGGCGAATCTGCGGAATCCTGTCAGCCCCTGTCACTTGCGGTCGTGCATAAGCGCAAACTGCCACCCGCAAATCTATTGGTTATCTTTCGCGTTTGCGACTTCTTCCACTTTGCGCTTGACATCAAGAAACGGTTCTTTGTCTCGAATGATCATGGTAAAAATAAATTCAGTTAGATTGTTGGCAAGATGATCCCATGCACTCTTGTGAACACTGAGCCGAGTACGAACCTCATGACCTAGCGCTCCGATCCATAGTCGTTCGATGTCGAGCTGGCTGGACGTCAGCGGTCCCACAAAATCCATCGTCATTCTCAGGAGTGAGGGAATCACCTCCCGACTGAGCGCTAGTGTCTCTTCTGAACGGGTCAAAAGTCCAATGCGGATAGCCTCACTGGTCATGATGTCCAGAAGTTGCATCTGCATCTCATGATGGAGACGTTGAATTTCTACCGCGTTGACCACGATCGGAGGAGTGTTAGCGGTGGTAACAACCTCGAGCATTGCGGTAAGCAACATAGCTCCTGGACTTTCGCGCTTCATATCGCCGGAAATCCATTCTCGAGCTTTCTTCGCCCATGTTGCGAATACCCGATCTGCAATTACAATTTCTCCTTCTCGAGTCTCTAGGATTCGAAGCAAGACGCCGACGCGTGCGAGCTCGGGCGTCCACTTGGAGAAAAAGAATGACTTTGGTTGTTGAGCCTGGGGTCGCAGTCGTCGCAACAACAGACGGATTCCTTCATCATAGCGCTTCTTGGCGCGGAAATCTACATATATCTTTGCGCGAAGGAATTGAGGCACGTCGCATTTCTTGTAAAGGATCGGTAAAATTGTCACACGATCGGCAGCGATTTCCGTTGCAAGAGCTGCCTCTACTTCTCGTTTGACCCAAGTCGACTCAACCGCGCTTTTGGATAGCACAACAGCGAAATAGTCAGTGTTTTTTATGCCGTGTTGGATCCGCTCGACAAGGGAATCGCCAACCATTAGCTCAGCCTCGTCGAACCAGACTTCAACACCCCGCGCGAGGAGGTCTGCCGCTAGTCTTCGTACAAACGGCTTGTCCGCCGAGCTGTGGGCGAGAAACACGCTGGTCATGAATTTGGCCTGTTGAGGTTGGACTGTTGCGTCGAGTTGGCAGCTGGGGATCTCACTGGGTGCCGCGTCAGCGGAACGGATCGCGTGCGTCGAGTGATCAGGTGTACCGACAAGAGCTCCATGCTTCGCGACATTCGAGACGCAGGTTGTTTGCTGCCCACCCGGCCCGCCGAACGAAAAGGATTCTATCCAGGGTGCTCGGGCCGAGGTTGTGCGTCGTCCGGGGTGAGAGCCGGCCCCGAGCGGTCTGGATAGGATCCCGTTGGACTAGACCGCGGTGGGAGGCCTTAGGCGTCTTTCCCTATGGGGATTGTTGAGGAGGACGGTCCCGCGGTCAAGGGCGTCGGGCGGGATGGTGGATGCCCAGACGGCTGGAGTCGCACGGTTCGTGTGTTGGATCCGGCGAAGAGATCCCTTGCCGAGGGCGGCTGCGGAGCCGGCTGGGCGGAGCGTTCCCGATCCGGTCGCTGGACCGGGAGAGACGACCTCAGGCGCACGGGGCAGGATCGTGATCACGGATGGCGGCTCGGTGCTCAGGAGGTGTCGAGTGGGAGCGATGAGGCCCTCGCGGGCTCGGGCGCAACGATGGCGACGACCAGCCACGCGCTCTCGCCGCAGGCCGGGCAGCGACGGGGATCGCGCTGCGCCACGGGTTCGACCGGACGCGTACTCGGGGACTCCGGAAGCGGCGTCGTGTCCCGAGCTGCGAACCGCTGCGCCAGCGGTAGGAGCGTCTTCCGCGCTCGATTCGCTAGGAAGCCGTAGTGCCGGATGCGCATGAAGCCCGACGGCAGCACGTGCAGCAAGAACCGTCGGAGAAACGTCACCGCCGGAAGCCGCATCGTTCGCGGCCGTCGCCCGTGGGCGGAGTCTTTGTACCGGAAGACGACGTGGTCATCCGCGACGGCGACGATGCGATCGTTCCCGATGGCGATGCGGTGGGTGTAACGGGCGAGGTAGCGCAGCACCTGATGCGGCCCGCCGAAGGGGGGCTTGGCGTACACCACCCACTCCTTTGCGCGCATCGCGTCGAGGAGTGCGCACCAGGAATCGGCGGCGCCCAGCGGTGCGATCGCTCCGCCGAACCGAAGCACGCCACGATCGCGAAGCTTGGCGAGCCCGCGCAGGAATCGGGTTCGAAAAGCGCGGCTCAAGACGCGGACCGGCAGGAAGAAGCGTTTGCGGCTGGCGATCCAGCGCTTGTGATCGGGGGCCAGCCCGCCGCCGGGCACGACGCAGTGAACGTGCGGGTGGTGCCGGAGCGTCTGCCCCCAGGTGTGGAGCACAGCGAGGAAACCGATGTTGGCGCCGAGGCGCTTGGGATCGCAGGCGATGGTGGTGAGCGTGTCCGCCGCGGCGTGGAAGAGCAGCCCGTACACGCGGCGCGGGTTCGCGAGCGCCACGGGGGCGAGCTCGTCGGGGATCGTGAAGACCACATGAAAGTACGGAACCGGGAGCAGCTCGCGCTCGCGGTCGGCGAACCACGCGGCCTGCGCGGTGCGCTGGCAGCGCGGGCAGTGACGGTTGCGGCAGGAGTTGTAGGAGAGGTCGACGTGACCGCAGCGCTGGCATTCCGCGCGGTGTCCACCGAGCGCCGCCGTGCGGCACGCGGCGAGATCGCGCAGCACGCGGCGCTGGTCGCCGGAGAGGAACGCGCTCGCCGCCAGCGCGGCGCCGTACCGTCGGACGAGATCTCCCAGCTCCGGCCGCTTCTCGCTCACGACCGCGCGGGATCACGAAGGATCCCGCGCAGCAAATCGGCTCGCTCCGAGCGAGCGCGGACCTCGAGCGCCCCGGCCGCGACGTGCAGGTAGATCGCCGTCGTGCCGAGCGACGAGTGCCCGAGCACGGTCTGAATGGTGCGCAGGTCGGTGCCGCTTTCGAGCAGGTGTGTCGCGAAGCTGTGGCGCAGTGTGTGGATCGAAGCCGGCTTGTCGATGCGAGCGAGGTGGCGTGCCTGGACGATCGCCTTCTGCAACGCGGACGGATGCAGGGGGCGATCGGTGCGCTCCCCGGGGAAAAGCCAGCCCTTCGGCCGGTACGCCTTCCAGTACGCGCGCAACGCGTCGAGCAGCGTCGGGGTGAGCAGCGTGTAGCGATCCTTCTGACCCTTGCCGCGGCGCACGCGCAGCACGTTTCGCGCACTGTCGATGTCCTCGACGCGCAGATGGATCGCCTCCTCGAGCCTAAGGCCCGCGGCGTAGATGGTCATCAGCGCCGTGCGGTGCTTGAGGTTGGTGACCGCGTTGAGCAGCGCCGCGACCTCGCGCGTGCTCAGGACGATGGGCAGCTTCTTCGGGCGGCGTCCGTACGGAATCTGCTCGACGGGAAACGAGGCTTGCAGCGTGGTCTTGTAGAAGAACCGAAGCGCTGCGGCCGCCTGGTTGACCGCGGACCACGAGAGCTTCTGGGTGTCGATCAGGAACTGCTGGTACTCGCGGATCTGCTCGGGGCCGAGCTCGTCGGGTGATCGACCGAAGTGCCGAGCGAACTTGGTGATCCACGCGACGTACGTGCGAATCGTTCGCGGCGAGTAGTTGCGGATACGTAAGTCATCGACCAGGCGTGTGCGCAGTGCGTTCACGGCGACCTCCATCGGTCGCGTCGGGAGGCACGCTCCACGCTACCGAAAGGACGGTCACGCGCGCATCGGACAGGCTCGGGAAAACGCCGACGGGCGCCCGCAACTACCCGAGGAAGAAGGCGCCGGTGGAAACTACCGCGCAGCGGTTTAGTTCAACTCGAATTC
>CAYVDO010000160.1:0-16277 GCA_964450125.1 uncultured bacterium | reverse complement strand
TCTCGATGAGCGTCGCAGGGATGGCGGCGCAATTCACCTTCACGAGCGGCTTGTCGCGGCGCGCGCTGGCGGCGTGGATGGCGCGGGCGACGACCTCCTTGCCGGTGCCGGTCTCGCCCAGGATGAGCACGGTGGCATCTGCTGGCGCCACTTGGTCGAGATCGCGTAGCAGCTCGAGGAAACGCGGGCTGCACCCCAGGAGCTCCCCCGAGTCCTGAAGCTCGCGGATCTCCTCGCGCAGGTATTCGGTCTGGTCGGTGAGGGCCTGGATCCGCCGCTCGGCCGCCAACCGGTCTTCGACGTTGCGCAGGATGAGCGTGAAGGACGTTCGCCCGCCGAGGCGATAGCGGGAGAGCGTGGTCTCTGCAGCGAACGGCTGTCCGTCGCTGCGGCGAGCGGCGAGACCATGCGGGATCCAGAGCGCTTGCTCGCCCGTGGGGCGTGTCTCGATCTCGGTCATGGAGCGCGCGAGCTTCTCGACTTCGCCATCGCCGAGCAGCGCGTCGAACGGCGTACCGATCACGGCGCTCGCGCAGCAGCCGAACACCCTTTCCGCAGCCGGATTGAACCGCGTGACGTGGCGCTCGTCGTCGAGCTCGACGATGGCGTCCATGGCCGCGTCGACGAGATGGCGGAGCTTCTCCTCGCGCTCGCGCAGCTCGCGCTCGGCGCGCACCCGCCGCAGCTCGGCCGCAGCGCGCGAGGAGAAGATCGCGAACAACGCGCGCGCGCGTGGGTCCTCGGGCATGGGCTTGACGTCCATGACCGCGAGGTGGCCGAGGATCTGATCGTCGGTGTCGCAGAGCGGCACGCCCAGGTAGCTCACCGCGCCCGAGCCGCGCACGTCGGGATCGTCCGGGTAGAGCTCGACGAGCCGTTCGGGGAAGTGGACCAGTCGCCGCTCGCGGACGACGAGCTCACACGGCGTTCCGGGGAGAGTGTGCTCGTAGTCCTGGAGCCAGCCGCCGTTCATCCAAAACGCGAGCGCGCGTAGGCTCTCACGCTCGGGCAGGTATTCGGTGACCCACGCGGCGTGGGTGCCGAGCGCGTGTGCCAGCGCCTCGACGAGGCGCTCGAAGAAGCGCTCGCCGGTCTCGGACGCGGTGCCTTCGACGATCGAGTGCAGCGTGGCGCCGCCGTCGAACGCGGCCTCCGACTGCGCCGTGGCCGTTGCCGGATTCCCGCCTGCGCTCATGGGGCGGACCTTACCCGCGTAGGCGTGCGGCCCTCAATCGCGGCGGATCGTGGGTGGCGGTTCCTTCTCCTCGGGCGAAATCACCGTGCACGAACGCGGAGCGCGAGCTCGGCGCGCGGCGCGCGCTCACGCCGGATCGTAGCCGGGCGCCGACGGCTCGACACCGCTACGATCCTCGGCGTGCCGCGTGAGGCGTCGCTTGATCCGTTCCGTCACGAGGTAGAAGCACGGCACCACCAGCAGCGTGAGCAGCGTGGAGACCACCACGCCGCCGATCACCGAGATCGCCATCGGTGCGCGCACCTCCGCACCCGGGCCGAGCGCCAGCGCGGGAGGCACGGCAGCGGCCACGGTGGCGATCGACGTCATCAGAATCGGGCGGAGCCGCGTCGGGCACGCGGTGAGCAGCGCGTCCTCGACGGTCGCGCCCTCGGCGCGGCGCTGGTTCGTGTAGTCGACGAGCAGGATGCTGTTCTTCTTCACGATCCCCATGAGCAGGATCAGGCCGATGACGCTGTAGATGTTGAGCGAGTGGCCCGCGGCGTAGAGCGAGATCAAGGCGCCGGTGATGCTGAACGGCAGCGCCAGCAGGATCGTGACCGGGTGAAGGTAGCTGTTGAACTGGGACGCCAGCACCATGTACGCGACCAGCACGCCGAGCAGCATCGCGAAACCGAGCGACTGGAAGCTCTCGCGGAAGGTCTGTGCGCTTCCCGAAACCACCAGCTTGTAGCCGCTCGGCAGCACGTCCTTGCCGATCTTCTCGACCTGCGCGAGCGCCGCCTCTTGCGAGGCCGTGGGGGTGAGGTTCGAGAAGATCGAGATCGATCGCTCACGGCCCAAGCGATGGATCGTGAGCAGCGTTGGGCGCTGATCGATCCGCACGACCTGGTCGAGGCGCACCAGGGAGCCGCCGCTCGCGCGCAGGTAGATGTCGCTGATGTCCTTGGGACGAAGTCGTTGATCGGTGATGAGCCTCAAGCGCATGTCGTAGCGGCGGCCCGCCTGCTTGAACTTGCCGATGCGGATGCCACCGACCAACGCCTGCACCGTTTCGCCGATCTGCTCCATCGAGATGCCGAGATCGGCGGCGCGGTCGCGGTCGGGGATCACGCGGATCTCGGGCATGCCCACCAGGTAGTCGGAGTCGACGTCGGTGTAGACGCCAGCCTGCCGCATGCGCTCCATGATCTCGTCCTGCTTCTCCGCCAGGACGTCGAGACTCGGGCCGCGGATCGAGAACTCGATCGGGCTGCCGCGCCGCGCCGAGAAGCTCTGCAGCGACGGGTCCTGCACGATCGCGGTCAGGTCGGGAATCGAGTTGAGCTCCTTACGAAGCACGCCCATCAGGTCCTGGGCGGTGATGGAACGCTTCTCGCGCGGCGCCATGGTGATGAAGCTCACCGCGGTGTTCACCTCGCCGCCGAAGCCACCCACCGACAGGAAGTAGCGAGTGATCTCGGAGTGCTTGGCGAAGATCTGCTCCACGCGCTCGAGGCGCTCGTCGGTGAAGTCGATGGACGAGCCCACCGGAGTCTTGAAGCGCACGAAGATCCGGCCTTGATCCTGCGGCGGTACGAATTCCTTCTTGAGGCCACCCACCAAGAAGAGCGAGAGCCCGAAGAGCGTGATCGAGCCCGCGAGCACCGCCCACGGGTGCCGGAGCGAGCCGCCGAGCATCCGCCGGTAGCCGGCCGCGAGCGAATGGAAGCGCCGCTCCATGAACCGTCCCATCCGCGTGTCGTGGCCGGGATTGCCCATGAACTGGGACGAGCGCATGGGTGTCAGGCTCAGCGCCTCGAAGAGCGAGAGCGCCAGCGCCAGCGACAGCGTCACGCCGAACTGGAAGAAAAACTTCCCCATGATCCCCTTCATGAACGCCACCGGAAGGAAGATCACGATCACCGCCAGCGTCGCAGCCAGCGCCGCGAAGCTGATCTCGCGCGCTCCGTCGGCGGAGGCGCGCACCTTGTCCTTTCCCAGCTCGTGGTGCCGGAAGATGTTCTCGAGCACCACGATCGCGTCGTCGACCACGATTCCCACCGCCAGCGACAGGCCGAGCAGCGTGAACGTGTTGAGGGTGAAGCCGAGGAAGTAGAACGCGGTGAACACCCCCAGGAGCGACACCGGGATCGCGAGCAGCACGTTCAGCGTGGCGCTCCACGAGCCCAAGAACACCCAGCACACGATGCCGGTGAGCGCCACCGCCAGCACGATCGCGAACTCGATCTCCTGCGTCGACTCCTCGACGAACACCGTGCCGTCGTAATTGATGCCGAGCTCGAGATCCGTGGGCAGCGTCGCCTGGATCTTCTTCATCTCGGCCTTGACGCGCTTGGCCACCTCCACGGCGTTGGCGCCGCGCTGCTTCTTGATGCCGAGCCCCACGGCGGGCAGCCCATCGACGCGTGCAATGCGGCGCTTGTCCTCGAGGCCGAATTCGACGCCGGCCACGTCGCTGAGCCGCGTGAGCCGGCCGTCGCGATTGGCGATGACGATGTTCGCGATCTCTTCGGGGGTGCGCGCCTCGCTTTCGGTGCGCACGTTGCGTTCGCGGGTGGCGGTCTCGACGCGTCCCGCCGGCAGCTCGATGTGCTCGCGGGCGATCGCGCTGAGCACGTCGGGCACGGTGATCTGGTTGGCCTCGAGCTTCGCCTTGTCCACCCAGATGCGCAGGTTCCGCTCGCGCAGCCCGCCGAACATCACCTCCGCCACACCCGGCAGCGTCTGGATGCGTGGCCGGATCTCGTAGCGCGCGAAGTCGGCGAGCTCGCCTGGCGTGCGTGTGCCGCCCAGACCCAACCACATGATCGGGAAGTCTTCCGGGTTGCTCTTGGTGATGACGGGTGGGTCGAGATCGCGCGGCAGGCGGCGCTGCGCTTGCGCGAGCTTCGACTGCACGTCCTGGAGCGCGAGGTCGATGTCGCGGCTCAGCTCGAATTCGACGGTGACGTCCGCCGAGCCGTCGCGCGCGGAGGAGCTGATTTCGCGGACGCCTTCGATGGTGGTGAGCACGTCCTCGACCACGTCGACGACATCGGATTCGATGATCTCCGGCGCTGCACCTTCGAGCGTCAGTGAAACGTTGACGATCGGGAAATCGACGTCGGGCAGCTCGGACACACCGAGGCGCGCGAACGAGATCACGCCGAAGAGCACGATCGCCGCCATCATCATCCAGGCGAGCACGGGGCGGCGGATCGAGATGTCGGCGAGAGCCATGGCGCGTGCTCCGGTGAAGAGTCCGTCGAACGGTGAGCCTGCCGCTCAGCTCGCGGGCGCGGGTCCCGGCGTGACGGCAGCTGCAGGGGCGCCGGCGCCGCTCGCGGATCCGCCTTCCACGACGTTCACGTCCGAGCCCTCGAGGAGCGAGCCACCGCCCTTCACGACGAGCGTCTCGCCGGCGCGCAGCCCCTCTTTCACTTCGATGCGTCCGTCGGCGGTCTGCACGCCGATGGTGACGAGGCGCTTGCGTGCCTTGCCGCCCTCCACGACGTAGCCCACGAAGCCGTCCTCGGTGGCGAAGAGCGCCGATTCGGGCACCACGATCGCCTCGGTGTCGGTGCCGCGTTCGACCGTGACTTGGGCGAAGAAGCCGGGTTTGAGCCGCTCGTCGGCGTTGGGCGTGCGCGCGATCACCTCGACGCGACGGGTGGAAGGATCGGCGCTGCGTGCCACGAAGAACACCTCGCCGCGGAAACGCTCGGAGGGGTACGCGGGCACCGTGAACTCGATGGGTACGCCGGGTGCCACGAAGCTCGATTCCGCCTCGCGAAGCGAGAATCGAATGCGGATCGGCTGGGTGCGGACGATCGACGCGATCACCGTGCCGGGCTTCACGTACTGACCCGGGGTGGCCTCGCGCTTTTCGATCACGCCGGCGATGGGCGGACGGATGATGGCCCGTGCCAGGTCGAGCTTGGCGATGTCGAGGGCCGCGCGCACCTCGCCGACCTCGGCGGCGCGCTGCGCCACTTGCGCCTCCCAGGTCGTGATCTCTTCGTCGGGCACCCAGCCCGGCTCCTTCTCGTGCAGCGCCTTGCGCTTGGCGAGGCCCGCCTCCTTGTCGCGTAGTTCCGCGGTGGCGCGGTCCAGCGCTGCGGCCTTCTGGGCGACCGCCATGCGGTAGCGCTCGGGGTCGACGGCGACCAGCGAGGTTGCGGGGGTGACGCGGTCGCCCTCGTTGAATGCTAGCGAACCGAGCACCCCTTCGACCTGTGCAGCGACCTGCACCCAGTCCTCGGCTTCGATGCTCCCGGTGGCCTCGATGCGGGCGACCAGCGGCTCGCCGCGAAGCGTCGCGACCTCCACGGGGTATTTGCGAGTAGGAGCCGCGCCCGCGGGTGCCGCGGACGGGGTCGCTGGTGCACCGCTCGACTTGCACGCTGCCGCGCACGCCAGCACCGCGGCCAGGACCGCCGCACGGCGGAACGCTCGGGTCAGCGATGGATTCATGGGAAGTTCCTCGGGCCGAATCGTTCAGGGCTGAATCGCACGTTTCGCGGGTTCGGCGTGACGATCGAGCCCGCCGAGAAGAAACGTCAGCGCGTAGGCGAGGCGTTGCTCTTCGAGGCGCTCGTTCTCGAACGCGAGCCAAGCTTCCGTGAGCTGCTGTTGCGCAGTGACCAGCTCCAGGTTGCTCGCGAGCCCGAGGCGGTACTCGGCCTCGAGCAAGCGGAAGTTCTCGTCGGCCGATCGCACGCTCTCCTCGCGGGAGACCCGCGCCGCGGTGGACGCGCGCAACGCGTGGTAGGCACCCGCGACGTCGCTGGCGATGGCACGCGCCTGCGCTTGGTACGCGAGCTCCGCTTGGCGCTTCTTGGATTGCGCTTCACGCGCCCGGGCCGTCGTGCGCAGCCCTTCGAAGATCGGCGCGCTCAGATCCACCGTCACGTCCCAATCCACGTCCTCGAGAGTACCGTCGCGGTGCAGGAAGTAGTTGCCCACCACGTCGAGACGCGGGGCGTAGTCGCCGAGCGCCACGTCCAAGACTCCCTCTGCAGCGTCGATCTCGGCGCGCGTGGCGGCCAGGTCGGGGCGGAAGCGGTGTGCCTCTTCCACTAGGTCGGGAAGAGCGCGGGCCGCCAGCATTCGAGGCTCGATCGCTGCCTCGAGCACGGGTTCGAGCAGCGAGCCGCGAATGGCCGCTCCCACCAGCAGCGCGAGCTGCGCCCGCGTGGCGGCGAGCCGTTCGCGTGCGTCGGCGAGGCTGGCACTGGTGCGCGCCAGATCGGTCTCGACGAAGAGCACTTCGGTGCGGCGGGCGAGGCCGGTTGCGGCGCGCGCTTCGATTTCGCGCTTGCGTTCCAGGTCACGGGAACGCGCTGCTTCCAGCGTCTCGATCGCCTTGCCGGCCTCGAGTGCGGTGTAGAAGAGCCCGGTGGTGGCTTGATCGACGAGCAGCCGCTCGGCGTGTAGACGGGCAGCCGCGACGTCGATCACGCTCGAGGCCTGCGCCAGCGCCAGGTAACCGGATAGGTAGAAGAGCGGCACGCGCCCCTCGAAGCGACCGGTGCGCTGCTCCACCAGGAGTGCGCCGAAGCGGATGCCGGAGCTCGGATCCTGAGCGGGGAAATCGTCCTCTTCGCGGAAATACGCCTGCCGATAGCTGACCTCGGGCAAGAGCTCGGCGAGCGCCTCGATGCGTGCGAGGTGGGCCTGGAAGAGCCCTTCGCCTGCCGAGCGCAGCGTCTCGCTGGTGGTGCGCGCGAGCGCCAGCGCGCGATCGAGGGTGAGCGGCTCGTCGATCGACACCGACGTCGCGGGCTCCGCGTCGGTGGATGGCGCCGGCGGCGTGCGGGACGCGCCCTCGTCGAGCGGTGCACGCTGGGCCGCGACGGCTGCGGCGTCGGCGACGGGGAGCGGTGCCGCGAGCACCGCCTCGGCATTGCGCTTCGCCTCACGCTCTCCCAGCAATGCGCAGCCCGCGGCCAGTGGAGCAGCCGAGACCATCACGAGGGTGAAGAGCGCTCGCTTCATCGAACGATGACACGCGACCATGGGTCGCGGAGATCTGGCCGAGAGCGGTCGAACCTAATCGCCGTCTCGCGACGAGCCAATGGAATCGTCGCCGCCGACCTCGCCGCAACGCTGCGCCGTCGGCGTGGTGGAGTGAACGCCGCGGCGTGCGCGATCGTCAGCCCTTCGCCACGCGGTCGATCGTGGTGCGCTTCACCTGCTTGCGCATGAACTCGGGCGCCACCGCGCGCACCACGTAACCGGCGCGGATGCCCGCGGGCACCGTGACCTCGTGCTGGCCGCGTTCGAGAGCGCGAAACGTGGCGCGAATCACCTGTTCGGGTCGGATCATCGAGTCCTTGGCCACCGGCGGCATGCGCGCGCGCGCCTCGTCGTCGAAGAACTCGGTGTCCACGGCGCCCGGGCAGACCGTGAGCACGTGCACGCCGTGCTCCTCGACCTCGATCGAGAGCGCGTCGGCGAGCCCGACCATCGCGAACTTCGAGGCCGCGTAGCCGCTCTCGTCGGGGACGCCGAGCCGACCTGCCACCGACGCCACGAACACGATCCAGCCGCGCTTGCGCTCCACCATCGACGGCAGGACGGCCTTGGTGAAGTAGACCGAGCCCAGAAAGTTGATGCGCATCATGCGCTCGATGTCGTCGACGTCCCAATCGAGGAAGCGAGCGTGGCGGCCGTATCCGGCGTTGTTCACGAGCACGTCCACCGGACCCCATTCGGAGCGCAGCTTCGCCACGGTCGCGACCACTTCGTCCCGGTTGCCGACGTCGCAAGTCAGCACCAACGCGCGCCGCTCGAGCGCACGGATCTCGGCAGCCACCTCGGAGAGCTTGTCGGTCTGACGTGCCACCAGCGCCACGCGGGCTCCACGCCGCGCCAGCTCGAGCGCCAAGAGCCGACCGATGCCCTGCGAGGCGCCCGTCACCAGCGCCGTCATGCCTTCGAACGATCGGATCTTCGCCATGGGTCCCTCTCGGTTTCAGGGTCGACCGCGTGGCCGGATCGATTGCACCTTCAAGGGTGCCACGCGGGCCAGCGCCTCGAAGTCGCGATCGAGGTGCAACACCGTCAGGTCGTGCCGCAGCGCGCACGCGCCGATCAGGCAGTCGACGCTGGAGCGCACGGTCAGCCCGATGCGCCGCGCCGAACGGAAGAGCTGCACGGCGTCCTCGATGGTTTGCAGCGTGAGTGGGCTCTCGACGATGGGCACTGCCAGCATCGCATCGCGCGCGACTCGAAACGCACGTTCGTCGCGAAAGCCTTGCAACACTTCCTGCACGACGGGAAGGCAGGTGGCGATGGCTTCGAAGTCGGCGTGGTCGCTCAAGCGGAGCGCGGTGTTGCGACGGAAGACCTCGATCCAAACCGACGTGTCAACGAGAACCACGGCCCCTCGGGCGGGCCGGCCGCTGTCGCGGCACGTCGCGTCGCATGGCTCGGAGGTCGCCTTCCCAGAGCCCCGAGCCCGCGAGCTCGAGGATCCTTCCGGCCTTGATTCGCCGCACGTAGTCCGCGAGCGCGGTCGCGACGACCGCGGAATATGTGCGCTCGCCGCTCATGCGCAGGGCTTCGTCGAGAAGCTGCTCATCGAGCACAAGATTCGTACGCTTCATGCGCACGATCGTACACCCGGGGCCGAGCGCAACCAAGGAATGGCCGCGACGGGCGGTCGCGACCCGCGCGACGATGCTGGTATCGTCGTTGATCATCCCGTCGTGCTCGTGAGGTTGGCATGCACCGTCGTCTCGTCTCCGGACTCGTGCTCACCTTGGTCGTCGGTTGCACGCATACCCCCGATCCGAATCCGGGGCCGCTCGGGAAGTACGTCGATCCCTTCATCGGCACCGGCGGAGTGCCATGGGCGCAGGCGATGCTCTTTCCCGGGCCGACCATGCCCTTCGGCATGGTGAGGCTGAGCCCCGACACGTGTTTCCCGGGCGGGCTGACCATCGGCAACATGGCGACGGCCGGATACTGGGAGGGCCACGCGTCGACGTTCGGGTTCAGCCACACCCGGCTCTCGGGCACGGGATCGTCGGCTGGCGGTCAGTTCCGGGTCCGCCCGTCGATTGGCGACGCCTCTCCGATCGGGCGGGACACGCACCCGCTCACGATGACGCACACCGACGAAAAGGCGTCACCGGGCTACTACGGCACCTGGCTTCCGGACGTATCCACGCTCGTCGAGCTGACTGCGAGCACGCACGTCGGTGTCCACCGCTACTCGTTCCCGGTGGCACAGGATGGGCATCTCTGGGTCGACGCCACCAGCGCGATCAACGGTGGCCACTCGACCGAGGGGCACCTGGAGGTGCGCGCCGCGGAGCAGGAGGTCGTGGGCGAGGCGCGGGTCTTCGCCGGCTTCTACAGCGGGCTCAAGGGCTACTTCGTAGCTCGCTTCAGCGAGCCGTTCGCGAGCTACGCCACCTGGCAGGGAAGCGATCTGCAAGGCGGGCGCAGCGTTGTGGACGGCGACGACGTGGGCGCCGACTTGGCGTTCGCGGCGCCGGCGTCCACCACCGCAGGGGCCGTAGTCGAAGTGCAGCTCGGCATCAGCTTCGTGTCTCCGGACAACGCCCGCGCGAATCTCGACGCCGAGACGGGTGGCAAGACGTTCGATCAGGTCTACGCCGCCGCCCGTGATGCGTGGGAGGAAGCGCTGGGCAAGATCGCCATCGAGAGCAGCGATGAGACGGTGCTCACGAATTTCTACACCTCGCTCTACCACTCGCTCATCATGCCCACGAACTTCACGGACGTGACCGGCGAGTACCTGGGATTCGGCGCCCAGGTGGGCGTCGCGGACGACTTCACCTACCGCACCGATCTCTCGATCTGGGACACCTTCCGCACCGAGCATCCCTTGCTCAACCTGATCGCGCCAGACGTGCAGCGCGACAGCCTGAAGAGCCTGGTGCGGATGGCGCGGATCGGCGGCACGCTGCCGCGCTGGCCCGCTGCCGACCACTACACCGGCTCGATGTTCGGCACACCCGCGGACATGGTGGTCGCCGAGTCGTTCGTGAAGGGGCTCACCGACTTCGAAGCCGAGGAAGCCTACGGCTACATGAAGCTCACGGCGCTCGGCCCGGCGCCCGCCGGTGCCGACGGGCGCGAGGGAATCGAGCGCTGCTTGGCGCTCGGATACTGCCCCAATGACGAAATGGACGAGGCGGTCGCGCGCACGCTGGAGTTCGCGTGGGCGGACGCCGCCATCTCGGGCATGGCCACGGCACTCGGTCACGACGACGAGGCGGCGCTCTTCGCCGATCACGCCCAGTACTACCGGAACCTCTGGAACCCCGCAACGCGCTACTTCGACCAGCGCAACGCAGACGGGACCTTCTTCGAGCCGCTCTTGGTCGACTTCACCACCTACGTCGACGCGCTCTTCGGCAACTACTACTTGCGCGGCTACGTCGAGGGCAGCCCGCGTCAGTGGCGTTGGTCGGTGCCCCACGACCCGCAAGGGATGATCTCGCTCTTCGGCGGCAACGACGCGTTCGTCAGCGAGCTGGAAACGTTCATGGAGCAGGCGAGCCCCACGCGCGCCGCCGTCTATCCCGGATCCGCGTACTGGCACGGCAACCAGCACGACATCCACGCCATCTATCTCTTCGACGAAGCGGGCCGCCCCGACCTCACGCAGAGATGGGTGCGCTGGGCGCTCACCGATCGCTACGCCGCGACCAGCGACGGCCTCGACGGCAACGACGACGGCGGCACGCTCTCCGCGTGGTACGTGCTCTCGGCGATGGGCTTCTATCCCGTGGGTGGCACCGACAAGTACTGGGTGGGCGCCCCGATCGTCGATCGCGCCGAGCTGGTGCTACCGAGCGGCGAGAAGCTCATCGTGATCGCCGACAACCAGGCCCCCGAGAACCCCTACGTGCAGAGCGTGACGTTGAACGGTTCGCCGCTCTGCGAGCCGACGTTCCGTCACGCGGCCATCGCCGACGGCGCCACGTTCCGCTTCGAGATGGGCCCCGTTCCCGCCCCCAACGGCGGCTTCGACTGCGGGTGAGGGGGGCAGACGGCGCGTGGTTAATCGATCTGCGACCGTCGTGTCTTGCAACCATCGACTGGAGGGACCGGGTGGCTGAGCCTGCGTGGTGCGACGGAAAAGCTCAAGCTGCCCAAGGTGCCCTAGGCTGTGAAACACCGCGCGCCGCTCGCGTGCCATCGGACACGCTCGTTCCCGCTGGGGCGCGGTGCCGTTGTTATGCGGGCTCAACTCTCCATCGTGTCGGAGAGACCTCGCAGCGCTGGGTTGTTGGGAACGCTCTGCCGCCAGCATCGTGTGCACCGATTCGGCGCTGCCAGGCAGCCGTCCCGCATTGAGATCGCTCAGCTCCACTGAGAACGCTCAGCTGTGCTCAGCACCCGCGCGCGAATCCAGAGTCTCATCAGCCGTTGCGCCCAAGCGTCTCACTTCGAGCTGACCAAGCGGCGGACGTGACAAGCGGGTGCGCTCTACATCTGCGCGTCTGCGCCGTGCGGTGGCCGCGAGTCGAAGCCGATTGTGTCTAGCTCAGCGCTCTCGGGGGAAGTCCCACGCTGGCTTGGCCAACTTCTCGGCAGTCGAATGGCTGCCCGCGTCCGAGGCTCTTGCGGTTCTCGGCGGCAGAGGTCGGCGCAATGCCCCGTAGCCGCGCCCGGTGCCGGGGTGAGCGTCATGCTCTCCGACGAGGCGTAGGTACTTGAAGGGCACCGCATGCACCGGCTCCGGGGGCGGAGAGGGACCGCGCCGAGGTGGTAGCAACGTGAGGTGCGGTGAAACCCGTTGGCCGAGCAGCTGCCGTCGGATCTCGCGTCCAAGTAGCTCGCCCAACAGGCTTGGCACGGCATTGCCGATCTGCCGCTGAACGTCGCTCATCGCGCCGACAACCTTGTATCCATCCGGGAATGTCTGAAGCCGACCCAACTCGATGCGCGAGAGCCGTCGCGAGCTCCAATGAAATGGGCCTATTGCCGGGCCAGGCTGGGCCGTGAGCGTCCACGCCGGCCGATCCTTGGCGAGCTTGAGCAAGAACGACCAGTACCGGCGGCGCCAGCCGAAAAGGGGTAGCCCCCCGCCGCGCTCAGTATGATGCAGGTAGTTCTGCCCTTCCGGGATCGACGGGAGCAGGTCAGCCCAGCGCCCTCGCACCGCGAGTTCGCTCAAGTCCTCCGGAGTGCCAAGGTCGCCGAGCGCATCCCACGCCGTACGATAGGGCTCTCCGTCGAGCAGCGTTGGCTGGCTATCAGGCCCCCTGAACATGGCCGGTGGAAATTTGAACGGAATCTGGTGACGACTGCCCACGAGGATGATTCGCTCGCGTGTCTGAGGTACGCCATACGCGGCGGCGTTCACCACCCTGGCGGTAACGAGGTAGCGCGTCCCCGCGCGTGCGTTGATTGCGTCGATCTCGTCGAGGATGAGGCGGTATCCCTCTTCCTTTCCGCTAAAGCTCAAACCGGCGACGTTTTCCAGCAGAAACGCTCTTGGACGCGTGTCCTCCAAGACGCGGAGGTACTCGCGCAAGGTGTTCGCGCGCGGATCTCGTAGGCGTCCCGAATCGCCGCGCGCCCAGAACCCGCTCTTGCTAAACGGTTGGCATGGTGGGCCCCCGATCAGCAGATCCGCCTCGCCGATACCCAGCCCGGCAGCTGCGAGGATCTCCTCGGATGAGACGTCCTCGACACGACGCTCGATCACGTTCCATTGGTACTTCGACCCACGGTTTGATCTCAAGGTCTCGCAACAGCGTTTGTCCATCTCAACGGCGACGGCAGTGCGAAGCCCTGCAGCGTGAACCCCAAGATCCAGGCCCCCAGCGCCAGTGAAGAGAGAGATGACCGATGGCTTCTTCATGTGTACCCCAGTCGGCAGCCTAGGATACATGAACTGATGTTCACTTGTCACGCTTCGCCGATCGGCGCCCCAGTGCTGTCTCCACCTGATGTGCTGCCGCCCACGGGTCCCGCCGAATGTCGGATTCCCAGAGGCGCAGCACGAGCCAACCGGATACGGCAAGCTCGCGGTTGATACGTTCGTCGCGTTGCGAGTTCGATGTGATCTTCTGAACCCAGTAGGCACCATTGTGGCCGTGAGTCAGACGCGCCAGGCGTACCTCCAGGTTTCGGCCGTGCCAGAAGTCACCGTCGACGAAGCATGCAACCTTGACTCGGCCGAAGACGATATCGGGCCGGCCGGGAAGAGATGCGACATCGACGCGATAGCGATAGCCACGAGCGAAAAGCTCCTTTCGCAGCAGCAACTCCGGCGTAGTGTCCCGTTTTCGGGACGCGCCCTGCGCAGCTCGGCTCCGACCCTCCGTTGCGGGCGCCAGCCCTGCAAACCGAGGCGCAGCTCGAGAGCGCGCCAAGTTGCGCCGCGAAGGTGGCGTGCCTGAATGCATCCTCGGCCGCGTAGGTCGTCTCATCTCTGCGCGGTATCACCCTCGCGCTGCGCGAGCAGCCTGTCGAGTTGTTGTTGCACGGCGCGCCCAATCTTAAACGGGTACTTCCGCCAGAATCGAAGGAACTCGTCTTGGCTGGCGAACTCGCCGCGTCCTTCCCTAAGTGCGTCGATGGCGGTGACCGCGCCGATGTATTCGCGAGTTGTCGAGGACCGTTGAGTTGACGCAATGCGCCACGTTTCGTGAACAATTACTTCAAGGTCGCGAACACGATCGTACGACCCCGCATCGAAGGTGTAGATCGCCAACAAGTCGATGTGCTTCTCGTAGTCTTGGTACGGGCGAAACGTGCCGGGCCACTTGAGCTGAGGGTATCGAAAGTAGGTGTTTCCGGTTGCGAGACTGATTCGGCTCTTGGTGGTGCGCAAGTTGCGCGCTCGTCTGGCAACCTTGATGTCAATCGCGTAAGGCCCGCCGCCAAACGCGCGACCAACATCGATGTCGGGATAGCCACGTTCGGTCCCTCTCGTGATCTCGACGACATCCGTCGACTTCGCCGACTCGATGAGGAAATCGACCAACACCACCTCGACGAGATTCGCGAGGGCAGCGGGCTCCTTGGGCAGTGGTGACAGCTGCCCCGCGTCTTTGAGCTTCTGCTCCAAATCAATCGCGTTCGCGGCCACCAGGGGCCACTGTTCATGCGTAGCGCGATGAAGAATTCCCACGGGTGACAGCCCGTAGCCAGCTGTCACCTGACGCAGCCAGGTAATCAGATCCATAGCACGGTTGTCTTAGCACGAGCCGATGGCGGTCGGGGATTGGCGAGTACGAGATTCGCCCCGCTATACGGAGACGCCTGTATTGGGTTGAGTTGCTCGGGTTCGCGCTCGCGGTCCGTTCTGGTTCACGTCGTGTGATGGCCTTACTCGCGATCCGGCGCGACACGATCATTCCCGAGTGGCGCGGTGAGCGGATTCTTTGGCCTTGGGCGATCGACAACCTGCTCGATCGCAGCCGAAGCCGCGAGCGTCGCTCAGCCGCGTGAGCGGCGTTTGGAGGCGCTGCGGGCGCCGCGGGGCTTGTCGAGACTTTCACCCCAGCGGGCCAGGAACGCG
The DNA here is from genome assembly GCA_964450125.1 of uncultured bacterium. GTDB lineage: Bacteria > JADJOY01 > JADJOY01 > JADJOY01 > JADJOY01 > JADJOY01. Next base: position 1,584 of record CAYVDO010000160.1, on the reverse strand, counting down.
CTGACGAAGCTCTGCGCTTGCGCGGGTTCGACGGCCAGCGAGCCGAGCGCCATCGCGACGGTGAGGGCGAGGTGATAGCCCTCGGAGCGAGAGGCCGTCGCGCGCTTGTAGGCCGGGTGCGCCTCGTTCACCCAGACGGTCGATTCGAGCAACCGGCCGAGATCATCGCTGTCGGGGCGGCTCTCGAATTGGATCGCGAGCCCGTAGCGCATCGGGCGCTTGGGCCCGGGTTTGGCGGGAAGCAGTCCCTGACCTTCGGCGTGCTCGGGTGGCTGGAAGGCAGGTGACGGCGGCGGTTCCGCGCCCGGCGGTATGGGAGTCGCGGGCTCGTCGGTGCCGGGTGCGACGTCGCTCGCCGCGTCTGTCGCCGGCGTGCTCTCGGGTCGAGCCGCGGGAGCGTCGGGCAGCGGCAACTCGCCGGGATGGGTGGCGATGGGTAACGGAGTGCCGTGCTCGTCGGGGCGACCCATCGGCAGCTTCTTCTGGCCGCCGCGATAGCGCTCGACCAGCGTCGCGAGCAGCGGGAAATCGTCGGCGAGGTCGACGAGCACGCTTTCCAAGTCCCGCTCCAGCGGGCGCGTCTTCTTGCGTCGCGCCTCCTCCTCGGGCTCGCGCGTCTCCCCCCATTCGCCGAGCTGCGCGGAGACCGCTTCTTGGACGGACTTGCGATACGCGAGGTAGGTCGCGCCGCGATTCCCCGTGCGCAGAAAGTCCGCCTTGTTGAGCGTGAGGCAGTCGGCGAGCGCCGGCACTTCGATCAGCCCACCCACGAGATCGGGTGTGCTGGGCGCGAAACCCAGCCAATCCCAGCCGCGTTTGATGACCTTGCCGAGGGTGCTCACGGCGAGCCCGCGCTGATCCTCGGCCAGCGGTTCCGTCGAGCGGGTGAGGTAGCCCGCTGCCGAGGGCTTGCGCTTGCGGCCGATGCGCACGGTGATTGCCCAGCGTTCGCCGCCCTCCTCGACCCGCGCCAGCTCGCGACCGTTCACCACGAACGTGATGCCGTGGGAATAGTGATCGGCGAGCATCTCGCGGAACCCGGCGTCGAGGAGCGGCTGGAAGTGGCGCTGCAGCGTGGCCTCGACGTAGCCCGGCTCGAGGAGCGGCGAGAGCGGATTCTTGAGCTTGAGCCGAACGGCGGTGCCGCGCTGGGTGACGAGCCCCGGCGGCGGCAGCCAGCGCCACGGCGCCTTGTGCCGCGAGGCGAGGTGCCACGCCGTGGCGATGTGCTGGCTCGCGCGCCGTGTTTCCGTGACCACCTCGTCGCAGAGCAGCAAGCCGAGCTTGATGCCGACCCCAGCGAAGCCGATCCCCTGGCCGCGAGACTTGGTGCTCGCGGCGAGATCGTGGAAGTGGCGCAGGTCGCGCCGCACCATGCCCGATCCGTCGTCGATCACCGTGAGCGTGGGCCCGGCAGGATCGGTCACGAAGGCGATGCGCGTGGCGCCCGAGTCGAGCGAGTTGGCGACGATCTCGGTGAGGATCGTCTCTTCGAGCGCGCCCGGGTAGGCATCGCGCAAGTCCTCGAGAAGGTGCAGCAGGTCGACTCGCGTCTCACCCACGACGGCCTCGTTTCAGCTCGCC
>CAYVDO010000159.1:0-16283 GCA_964450125.1 uncultured bacterium | reverse complement strand
TCTTCGCGATCTTGGGATGAGTTTCCCGGAGATCGGTCGGGCTCTCGGGGTCACGCACACGACCGCGGCGAAGGCGGCCCGGTGGGCGCGTGCCCGTTCCATCTGAACTGGAGCTACTGATCCCGCTGTCCAACCGCGCGGTCGGCTCATGCGGGGCACGTGGAAGGTTGCCCGGAAGGTTCGGGCCAGGGTTCCTTCCCGGCCGTGGCAATCCGGTCAGTCTTCATCGGTCAGCGCCCCGTCAAACGAATCGCGATACCGAGTCGCGAGCTTCTGGATACTCGTAGCGAGTGAGGTGACGACGGCCCAGGCCTCGTTTCGAACGCGCTCGACCTCCGCCGCCGGAATGTACGTCAGCATAGTGCTGGCCAGCGTCTCGATATCCGCTCGCACGAGCGTCACGACGTCTAGCAAGAAGGCGTCGAACATCGCGCTGTGCGCCATTCTGGCGAATCGGTCCGGGTCCCCCATCCGGCGCAACGCCTCGACGCCGGCGATGAGTGCCTTGCCGGAACGCACCAGCCCTGCCGAAGCGCGGGCTCGGGACTCCGGCTCGAGGGCGTCCTTCATACGACTGTACGCGACGAGATTGTCCTCGTAGATCTCGCTCTGGGACTCGACGACGAATTCGGCGCGTTCGATGAGGTCACGCATGCGGCTGTTTCTGAGCGTCTCGATGAGGTCCTTGGGCGACACCGGCGTGCGTAGGCCACGGGATCCACGAAGGAGCGCCTGAAGACCGTAGTCGATCCTCTCTCCGCTCGTGCCATGTCTTCCGAAGTGGTCGCTGAAGTTCTTGGCGGACACGCGAAGCGCGTTCCCCGATCGCTCGAGCCGATCGTTGATCTCGATGGCGATCTCTGCGTTCGTTTTGGAATCCTCGAATTTACGCTTCTTCGCCAACTCTCGCAGGTCGTCCGGGAGCCGGCACACCTTGCACCGAACCTCCCGGCGATCGAGCTCGAAATCGCCGATTTCGGCGTGTGCTGTAGGACCGACGGCCGTCGACATCGGTGCGTCCGGGGCTGGGTCCGGGGGTGAGGGCAAGGTCGGGTCCGTGTCGACGGTAGTTTGGGGACGCAAGAGCGAGTCGTTCCGATCGGCGGCTGCAGACTCAGCCGCGTCTATATCCGCCGCAGCGCCATTTCCGGCCTGCCATGCATTCTCACCCATGACGAGTTCTCCCTGGTGCTCGGATCGGCGGCGCCGGCCGAACGCCGATGTAGCCACTGCGAATCAGTGGTTATCAGCATCAGTGATTGGGAGTGAAATGTCAATAAACCGCTCAAAACATGCGTGTAATGACGTTGTCATTACGTGTGCACTACAAATTTAATTAGTATCAATTAACAGGTGTAATAACCTATATGAAAATGCTAGTGGGGGACATGTAGGGAAGGAGGGTAGGGGCAAGTCGTCGTTGGAGAGGTCATGCATAGACTTCGGGTTTGCCGCACGACGGCGGGCAGGGCAGGGAGGGCCGCATCTTCCAACCCGTAACCAGAAGTCCGTTTCGCGAAGCCGCCATCCAGGAACGCGACGTGGAGACTTGGATGGAGACTTGCGGCTCACGCCGCACTCGTGTCCGAGGGCGCCCGCGCCGCTAGGGTGGCGGCGCGTACCGCCGCCGCGAGCTTCCGGGATTCCAGCATTTGGCGTGCTCCATCGCGGAGCCGTGACTCCCGCGCCGCAAAAGCGGCCCCGGCGTCGACCCGACCCAGTCGGATGCCGGCTTCCAAGGGTTCCTCGTCGCTCTCGAGGGCGACGGCAGCCTCGTTCATCGCGAGGGCCAGCTCGAACAGCTCGATCAGCCACTCGTCGAGGTCGGTGCGGTCGATGCTCCGTCGGAGTGAGCGGACGGGATCCAAGAAGGCCTTCAGTGCGAGGCGCGCGATGCTCGGGTCGCCGTGATCGTCGAGCGCCTTGACCTTCAGCAGGTCGATGGCGTCCTCGATCCAGTCCAGCGCCTCCTCGTCGTAGCGGTTCCAGAACCGCGGATCACCGAGCTTGGTGAGCAGCCGGACATACGCGCCCGAGAGGTTGCACCACGCTCGTAGAGATTTCGTGTCCATGTTCATGACGCCCCCTTTCGGTCGTCGTTGGTCAATTTCGCTTCGTAGTCCTTCGTCAGCGCACGCATCGACTTGGCCAGCTCCGTCACGATCGCGAGTACGCGAGCGCGCACGGCATCGCGCCTTTCGGAGGCTACGTCGGCCAGAGACGTCTCGCCCACGGCTTGGAGTGCCTCACCGACAAGCCGGCCCGCATCGTCGGCGAACGAGTGAAGGACGGCGGTCATCGCGACGCCTTCCGCTCGATCTCCCGCTAGGCGATGACTCAACGTGACCGCGTTCATGAGCATCCGACTGGTCTGGTTGAGATTGGACACCGCGCGGCTACGACAGTCCGAGCCGAGCACCAGCTTCGTGGACTCGAACTCGAGCAACTCGGACTCGAGACGTTCGGTGTTGGACTCGACCACGAAGTCGACGACCTCCTTCAGGTGCTGAGTACGCGCGTCGCTCAGAATCGCGAGGGCGCTCGCCGGCGGCCCGCTCATGTTCAACTCACGCGCCCCGGACCGGAAGGACTGGTGCCGATAGGCGACTCGCTCCGCATCCGTCCCATGTTCCGCGAAGTGGTTGCTCACCCCTCTCACGTTGACTCGCTTCGGAATCTCGCGCCGTCGGATGAGCGGATTGAGCCTGGCCGCGATGCTGGCGCTCGACAGGCCCTGTTCGAATCGCATCGCCTTCGCGATCTCGAGCACGTCGTCCGGTAGCATGCACATGGTGCACCGCGGCTCGAACACGAACGTCGAGTCGATCTCAGGCTCTTCGGAACTCTCCGCGTCTGCAGCGGCGCAGTCGGGAGGGTCGCTGTGCGACGAGTCGGTGGAATTCGCGGCGGCCGGCAGGTTCTCGGTCTTCTCGGTCACCGCAGGCAATGCAGAGCTCGAGTCCGCGGAATCGGACCGCTGCGAGGCCTGCCGGTCCCACTCTTCGAACCGATCGGCGAAGGCGTCGAGCGCGGCGGCGTCACTCAAGGAGCTCTTCCGTTCGGGGTCATTCATCGGTGTGTTCTCCGGGTGAAGGAAGGTGATGAAGCACAGGCGGGGTCGTGGTCCATTTCCACGTGCGGAGCGCTTCGATGATCTCGCGCTGCACTTGAGGAACGAGAACGGGCGAAAAGCCCGGCTCGAGGATCATCGTGGTGACCAGACCTCCCTGCTGCACGGGATCGAGATGGGCGGCGAGCTCGATCAGGAGTTGGAGATGGACTGGGTCTCTGCCGAGGCTCCTCGCCAGCGTCCGTAGGAGCGTGCTGATGAACTCGGGGTCCCGTGTCGAAAGAAGGTCCGTGAAGTTCTGAAGGAGCGTTCGGCGTCGGGCACGGTCGAGAGGGTTGGGCACCTCCTCCTTCACCACGTCTTCTCCGTGCATGCCCTCCAGCTCCGGCGGAGCCGTAGGGAAGATGCCGTGACGAAATTCGAGGGCGCGTGCCGACATTGCGCGGCACTCGTTCAAGTAGGCGTCGCGCTGCGGTCCATCGAGATGCTCCCGCACCGCGTAAATCCGGTTTGGGCGGATCGACGACAGCTCGCTGAGCGGGATCCCGAGCTTCGAGATGACCGCGTAGGCAGTCACCAAACGCATGCCGCGGCTCGGCGCGATGCCGATGTCGTCATGAAGGTAGAGCCGGAACGAGCGATAGCCCTTCCGCTTGAACGATTGGGTCGCGCGAGCTCGATGCAGCCGCTGCGCGAGCCGCCACTCCGCGAGTGCGCTCGGCTCGCGGCTACGCGCACGGCGCGTGCCGGCCTTCGATCGTGAGCTTGGATTCTTCGATCGCCGCATCGTGGCCCTCCTGCCTGCGGGCGAGAGTACCCGCGGAATCGCGGCCACCCGTTAAGGGTCGTTTATGTAATGGAACTCACAACGAAATTTCGAGAGACGCCTCGCGGATCGGGGCATTGCCCGCGCGACGTCTGTCAGCGCTGCTACCACTCCGCGACGATCTCGAAGTGGCGGGTCGCGAAGCCAGCGGCGTCGTATGCGACGATCGCGGCTTCGTGCCGGCCCGCATGCGGCGGCCGCCAGCGAACCGTACCCCGATCGGCGAACGCACCTGGGAGACCGTGTATGGCCCGGCCACGTCGGGCGAAGGCCGTCGCATAGGTCCACTCGGCGGTGGGGCGAGGAGCTTCAGGGGCAACTTCATGTATGTCAGGTGGGGCGAATTCACTCGCGGGTCGCGGCAGTGCCCGATCGAGTGCCGCGCGGAATGCGTTCACGTTGAAGAGGCTCAACTGGGCGGGATACCGCTCGGCCTGCACGCGGATGTCGGACAGCGCTTCGCGGACCCACATCGTTGCTCGTGCTCCAGGGCGGTTGCGCCGACGTTCTCGCGCAAGCGATGCGCCTTTTTGGTCCCCGAAATCGGCACGGTCCACGGTTTGCGGGCGAGGAGCCACGCGAGCGCGATCTGGGCGGGGTTGGTTCGTTTCTCTCCCGCGATCGCCGCGAGGACACGCTCGGGGCCAACGGTAATTGAAGGAGCTCGCCGGTCGGCAAGGTCGGGACGCGTCCCCGTCGCGCGATGCGTGGGGCGACCCAGCGGGAGGGGAAATGAGTACGCACACCATAGATCGGTTCTCGGAGCCGATCCTCGATCCACGTCACTACGAGAGCACCGAGGTGCTGCGCGACGGCGGCTCGATCCGCGTCCGCGCGATCCGGCCCGACGACAAGGAGCGGCTCGCCGAGCACTTCCGCTCGCTGAGCCCCGCATCCGTCTACATGCGCTTCATGGGGCTCAAGAAGCGTCTCAGCGACGAAGAGTTCGAGCTCTTCACGGAGCTGGACTTCGAGGACGATGTCGGCCTGGTCGCCACGCTCCTCGACGGCGGGCAGGAACGCATCGTTGGCGTGGGCCGCTACCTCCGCCGCCCACGCGGCACGCGGAGCCGAAGCGCCGAGGTTGCCTTCGCCGTCCTCGACGAGCACCAGGGCCGCGACGTCGGTACCGTGCTCCTCGACCGCCTGGCGCGCATCGCGCGGGCCGCGGGGATCGAGGAGTTCGAGGCCGACGTGCCGGCGGCGAATAACCGAATGCTCGACGTGTTCGCCACGAGCGGCTTCCGGGTGAGCCGTTCGCTCGGCGGTGGCGTGTTCCACGTGCAGTTCCCGACCGAGGAGACGGTGGAGCACCTGCTCGCCGAGCACCAGCGGGAGCGCAGCGAGGCGGCACACAGCATCCGCGCATTCATCGAGCCGCGTAGCGTCGCGTTGGTCAGCGCGTCGGGGCGCGCTGGCTCGATCGGCAACGCGCTGATCGCGAACCTCGCGCGCACCGGCTTTCTGTCGCTGGCCGAAGCGGCGAAGCACTACCCGTGCACGGAGCGCGCCTGGGTCGAGTTTCTGGGAGAACCGCCAGCATCCGCGGCCCATCGCCTGGATTCGATGCAACGATGAGTGTTCGGCCCGCGCTGGAGCCGGAGTGCTCGAACTCGTCCCCTGAGCGCGTCGTCACGACCGTGATCGACACGCGAGCGCGAGACCTCGGCGGGTTCCAGATCCGTCGGGTCCTTCCGTCCGCCGCGCGTCGGATGGTGGGCCCGTTCACCTTCTTCGATCAAATGGGTGCTGTGGTGTTCGCTCGAGGTCAGGGGCTCGACGTGCGTCCCCATCCGCACATCGGCTCGCGACTGTCATGTACCTCTTCGAAGGCGAGATCCTCCATCGAGACGGCCTGAGCTCCTTTGTGTTCCTCGACGTGCCACCCGAAGAGCTTCTCCGCGGCTCGCGGCTCGTCGAGGTCACTTCGCGGGTCCCGACCTGCCGCCAAGCCAGCTCGCGGCGCTCGAACCGCCCAACGATGCGCTGCGCATCGACGGGGCGCGTCCGGTTTGGTGAGGTCGTGTCGGCGATCCGCGGCGCGCTCGGATCCGAGGACATCTCGGGAAGCACATCGTCGTCTGCGTGAGCCGGGCAATCCGCGGCCGACCGCTCCGATCGACCGGTTACCTTCCTCCTGAAGGTTGAGCGAGGAGGGCATGTCGCTTCCCATCGAAGACTACGCGCTCATCGGCGATACCCGGACGGCCGCGCTCGTCGGCAGGAACGGGTCGGTCGATTGGCTCTGCCTCCCGCGGTTCGACTCGGCTGCGTGCTTCGCGTCGTTGCTCGGCGATCCGAGCCACGGTCACTGGTCGATCGCCCCCGAGGGAGCGGTCACCGGGACACGCCGCCGCTACCGGGACGGAACACTCGTCCTCGAGACGGAGTTCACCACCGCGAGCGGCGTCGTCCGTGTCGTGGACTGCATGCCTCCCGGAGAGTCCATTCCCAATCTCCTGCGTCTCGTCGAGGGTGTCTCGGGGCGGGTGCGGATGCGGATGGAGATGATCATCCGCTTCGACTACGGCTGGATTGTGCCATGGGTCCGAAAGCTGGACAGAGCGCTGGTCGCCACGGGGGGACCGGATGCGATCGCGGTCCGCACGCCGGTCGTCATGCGCGGCGAGGGACTCTCGACGGTGGCCGAGTTCACCGTTGGCGCGGGAGAGCGCATGCCCTTCGTCCTGAGCTGGTTTCCGTCCCACGACGCGCTCCCGCCGGCGCTCGACTGCGCGAGCGCGGTCGAGGACGCCGAGCAATGGTGGCGAACGTGGTCGGCGCGCTGCTCCTACGAAGGTCCGTGGCGAGACGCGGTCGTCGGATCGCTGGTCGCGCTGAAGGCCCTCACGTATCTGCCGACGGGTGGGATCATCGCCGCGGCAACCACGTCGCTGCCGGAAGAGCTCGGCGGCGTGCGCAACTGGGATTATCGCTACTGCTGGCTGCGCGATTCGACGTTCACGCTGATTGCACTCCTGCGCGGTGGACACCGGCAGGAGGCGTGTGCCTGGCGCGACTGGCTGCTGCGCGCGGTCGCGGGCGCGCCCGCACAGCTCCAGATCATGTACGGGCTGGCGGGCGAACGCCGGCTTTCCGAGCTCACTCTCGACTGGTTGCCGGGCTACGCGAGCTCCAAGCCGGTTCGCATCGGCAACGCCGCCGTTGATCAGCTCCAACTCGACGTGTACGGCGAAGTCAGCGACACCCTCTTCCAGGCACGCAAGGCGGGCATCGACGCGGAACCGGCCGCACGGGCGATCCAGCGTCAGATGCTCGACTTTCTGGCGTCGGCCTGGCGCGAGCCCGACGAGGGGATCTGGGAGGTCCGCGGGCCTCGGCGCCACTTCACGCCCTCGCAGCGGATGACCTGGGTGGCCTTCGACCGGGCGGTCAAGGCCGTGGAAGGCTTCCACCTGGAGGGGCCGGTGGAACGCTGGCGGCGCGTCCGGGACGAGATCCACGCCGACGTGTGCGCCCACGGCTTCGACCGCGACAAGGGGGGCCTTCACGCAGAGCTATGGCGCGACCTCTCTCGACGCGAGCCTGCTCTTGATGCCCCTCGTGGGATTCCTGCCCGCGAAGGACGAGCAAGTGCGCGGCACCGTCCGGGCGATCGAGCGCGAGCTACTAGAAGGTGGGCTGGTCAAGCGGTACCGGACATCGCAGGCGGACGACGGGCTACCGCCGGGCGAGGGTACGTTCCTCGTCTGCAGCTTCTGGCTGGCCGACAACTACGCGCTCGCGGGTCGTTTCGAGGAAGCGCGGGATCTTTTCGAGCACCTCTTGTCGCTGCGCAACGACGTCGGGCTGCTCGCGGAGGAATTCGATCCCATCGGGCACCGCCAGCTCGGCAACTTTCCCCAAGCCTTCTCGCACGTCGGCCTGGTGAATACCGCGTACAACCTTGCCCCGCGCGAGGCCCGATGCGCGCCCGCAGCCGACCGGACGGAATGACGGTGGCGTGATGCGCGCGGTGACCGTCGCCACCGGCGTCCCCCAGTCGGCCCGGCTCGAAGCCGTTCCCGAGCCGCGGCGCGCGCGAGGAGACGTGCTGGTCGAGGCGCGTGCCGTCGGCATCTGCGGCACCGACCGCGAGATCTTCCTCGGCCTCTACGGCACCGTTCCCGCCGAGCGGGAACCGTTGATCCTCGGACAGGGTTCGCTGGGCCGAGTGATCGAGGCTCCACCGGGCGCGGGATGCGAGCCGGGCGACTGGTTGGTCACCTTCGTGCGCCATCCGGATCCCGTCCCCTGCGAGAGCTGCGCCCGCGGATACGGGGACATGTGCCAGAACGGCGCTCACTGGACCTCGAAATGCGTGCTCGTGGCCGGCGCAGGTCCGATCGGGCTCCTCGGCGCCCTTCCTCGGTGTACAGCGGGGCTTCCACGTTCACGTCCTCGACGGAACACCGACGGGCCGAAGCCGCGTCTGGTGAGCGACCTCAGCGCCAGCTATCACCGGCGACACGAAGCGCTCGGCGGGCGACGTCTTGCTCGAATGCACGGGGTGCCGCGGCGCTCGTGGTGGGAGCGATGCGTGCCGCGCGTGCGAACGGGATCGTCTGCCTCACCGGGGTTTTCACCGGCGGCCGCACCGATCGACAATGACATGCAGTCCGCCTCGTGAATGCCTACGCGGAGAATGGCTTCGTCGTCAGACCGCGAAAGCCGTGACGTGAACGAAAAGGGGGATCGGATGGATACCTTCAACGTCGGCTACCTGATCGGCAGTCTCGCCACGACCTCGATCAACCGAAGGCTCGCCGGTGCGCTGGTCAAGCTCGCGCCGAAACCGCTCACGATGAGCGAAGTCCGGTTCGGCGATCTGCCGCTCTACAGCTACGACTACGACACCAGCTACCCGCCGGTCGCCCAGGCGTTCAAGGACGCCATCGCGGGCTCGGACGCCATCTTGTTCGTGACCCCCGAGTACAACCGTTCGATCCCGGGTGGGCTCAAGAACGCGATCGACTGGGCGAGTCGGCCCTACGGCCAGAACGCCTTCACGCGCAAGCCGACGGCCATCATCGGCACCTCGCCTGGGAAGATCGGCACCGCGGTGGCACAGGCGCACCTGCGAAGCATCCTCGCCTTCTGCAACGCGCCGCTCATGAACTCCGTGGAGGCCTACATCCAGTTCGAGGAAGGCTTGATCGCGGAGGACGGGACGGTGTCGAGCGATGACACCCGGGAGTTTCTGCGGAACTTCATGTCCGAGTTCCACACGTTCATCACGCGTGTCTACACCGCGCTGCCGCGCGCGAGCGGAGCCTAGCCCCGCGCTCGCGTCGCAAAAGGTGCGCGACCCTCGGGCGAACCGCGTCGCGATCGCGGGAGAGGGCATGACAGCGAGTCACCACCGGTGGCCACCGTCCGTGACGTCGGAGACGATGGCCACGAGCAACATGCCGTTCACAGGGCCGAAGACCACGCGGAAGTATTCTGGAGCCCGCCGTCGCGGACGTCGCGCTCGTTCACGTCGCTCCAGATGAGGGGAGGTCGGGGTGGGTTCGAAACAGAACCTTTCCGGGGTGTTCACGCCCCTCGAGTCTTTGCTGCCGGACCTCGAGGCCGCGTACAAGGACCTCCACGCGCATCCCGAGCTCTCGATGCACGAGACTCGCACGGCCGGGGTCGCCGAGCACCACCTCCGCCGCGACGGCTACGAGGTGACCTCCGGGATCGGCAAGACCGGGGTGGTCGGCCTTCTTCGAAACGGTGCCGGTCCAACGGTGATGCTGCGCGCCGACATGGATGCGTTGCCGATCGAAGAGGCGACCGGTCTCCCATACGCGAGCAAGCAGACCAGCAGGGATGCCGCGGGCAAGGACGCGCCCGTCTCGCACATGTGCGGTCACGACATGCACGTGACGTGGCTCATCGGTGCCGCCTCGCTGCTCTCCACGGCGCGCCAGTCGTGGCGCGGCACGCTGCTGGTGGTCTTCCAGCCTGGGGAAGAGACCGCGCAGGGCGCGCGCGCCATGATCGACGATGGTCTCTTCGAGAAGTTTTCCAAGCCCGACGTGATCCTCGCCCAGCACCTCATGGTCGGCCGCGCCGGGCACATCGCGGGAAGCGCGGGCCCCATCACGTCCGCGGCGGACAGCCTACAGATCCGGTTGTTCGGGCGGGGCGCCCACGGCTCGATGCCGCAAGCAAGCGTCGATCCCGTCGTCATGGCGGCTGCCACCGTCTTGCGGTTGCAGACCATCGTCGCCCGTGAGGTGGCCGCGACCGAGGCAGCGGTCGTCACCGTCGGTGTGCTGCACGCCGGCACCAAGGAGAACGTCATCCCGGACGAGGCCATCATCAAGCTGAACGTCAGGACGTTCGACGCCCAGGTCCGCGACCGCGTGCTGGCCGCGATCGAGCGAATCGTCGACGCGGAGGCCGCGGCCTCGGGTGCTCCCCGCAAGCCCGAGATCACGACGCTCGACCGCTATCCGCTCAACGTGAACGACGAGGCCGCGAGCCATCGGGTCGCCGACGCGTTTCGTGCTCATTTCACTCCGGCGCGCGTGCATCACACCGGGCCGGCGCCGGCCAGCGAGGATTTCGGGTGCTTTGGCACCGAATGGGGCGCGCCTTCCGTCTTCTGGTTCGTGGGGGGCAACGACGCGGAGACTTACGACCGAGCCGCGAAGGCGGGAAAGCTCAACGAATTACCGGTTAATCACAGCCCGCATTTCGCGCCGGTGCTCGATCCGACGTTGAGGACCGGCGTCGAGGCGCTGGTCGTCGCGGCGCTGACTTGGCTCGCTTCGTAAATGAATGGCGTGAAGACGTTCGTCGAGTTGCTCGATCTCGCGGGCACGTTTGTGTTCGCCATCAGCGGCGCGAGCGCCGGGATCCGGCGGCGATTCGACGTGTTCGGTGTCCTGGTACTGGCATTCGTCGCGGGTAACTTCGGGGGTATTTCGCGCGATCTGCTGATTGGATCCATCCCGCCAGCGGGAATCGCCGACTGGCGGTACCTGGGCGTCTCCGTGCTCGCCGGCATCGTCACGATCCACTGGTATCGGGTCATCGACAAACTGCGCAGTCCCGTCCTCATGTTCGACGCAGCCGGGTTGGCGCTCTTTTGCGTGGCCGGTTCGCAGAAGGCGCTCGCCTTCGGGCTCAACCCGCCGATGGCGGCTTTGCTCGGCATGCTCACCGGGATCGGGGGCGGCGTCATGCGCGACCTGCTCCAGGCCCAGATTCCTACGGTCCTGCGTGCGGATCTCTACGCCGTCGCCGCGCTGGCAGGGGCGTCTGCCGTCGTCGTGGGGAGCACGCTGCAACTTCCCCGGGCTTCCGCGTTCGTGGGGGGCAGCGTTTGTTTCGCTCTTCGTTACATGGCCATCCGCCACGGCTGGCATTTGCCCTGGCCAAGCGCGTCCGCGGGCGATGACATGAGGACGGACCCGTCTCACACCGGAAGGGGTTTCGACGGCTGATCAGCACGACGACGTGACGATCGGATACGTGGGATGCGCCGCACGTTTCCACGCCATCCCGGTGGTGGGAAACGTCGACGCGCGCGATGCTCTCGTGGTCTATCGGCACGCAGGGCGCGGGCGCGCGGTTTCCACCGTCCGTCGTTGCCACGTAAGCCTGCAAGTGGAACCGTCGATGGAATCGAGCGATGCGACCGACGAGGCGGCGATCGCATGACGGACCGGTCTTCGGGTTCGTTCCCGAGGAGCCCTGGGAGCGGCGACCCGCTGGACGACCTCGCCGCGAGCGCGGCGCCGGGCACGCCCCTACACGAGGCGCTCGTGGAAATCCACACGCGTCTGGCGGCGGCCGCCGACGGCGAGGTGCCGAGCTACATCCCGGCGCTCGCCGGGGCGGATCCGGACGGCTTCGGGTTCTCAATCGTCGACCGGCACGGGCGCGCATTCGATCTCGGCGACCACGCGCACCCTTTCACGATCCAGTCGGCCTCGAAGCCGTTCGTCTTCGGGCTCGCGCTCGAGACGCACGGGCGGGAGGCGGTTCTCACCAAGATCGGCGTCGAGCCCACGGGCGAAGCGTTCAACGCGATCGAGCTGGACGAAGCCACCAACCGGCCCCCCAATCCCATGGTGAACGCGGGCGCCATCGCGACCGCCGACCTGATCGATGGCGGCGACGTCGCGGACCGCGCCGAACGCATGCTCGCGACGCTCGCCCGCTACGCGGGCCGGCCGCTCGACGTGGACGTGGGCGTGCTCACCTCGGAGCGGCTCACCGGGCATCGCAACCGCGCCATCGCGTACTTGATGCTCAACGTCGGCATGATCCGGCCTCGTGTCGAAGAGACGCTCGAGCTCTATTTCCGTCAATGCTCGGTGCGAGTCACCGCGCACGACCTCGCCGTGATGGGCGCTACCCTCGCCAACGGCGGCGTCAACCCGGTCACCGGAGAACGCGCCGTCGACCAGCGTTACGTGCGCGACGTGCTGAGCGTCATGTACACATGCGGCATGTACGACTCCGCGGGCGAGTGGGCCTACCGGGTGGGGATTCCCGCCAAGAGTGGCGTGGGCGGGGGAATCGTCGCCGTCGCGCCGGGGCGGTGCGGGATCGGCGTCTATTCCCCGCGGCTCGACGCCAAGGGACACAGCGTCCGCGGCATGAGGGCGTGCGAGGAGCTCTCGCGGCTCCTCGGCCTGCACGTGTTCGAGTGCGACTGGGGCGGGCGGGCTGTGCGTGGCCGCGCGACCTTCTGATGCCTTCAGACATCGTCGCTCGAGCTGCAGCCCGGCAGGGTCGAGCGCTGCGACCCGGCCGGGAACACCTGCCCGATCGCACCAGCCTGGCGGGCTCGACGACCCTCTTGTCCCGTGTCACGGCCGGACGTCCTCGAGGAGACGGAAATGCTCCTCGCGCCGCACCAGGCGACCTGCGCGCGGAGGCCCCGGCGTCCGAAGCCGTGGAGCGCGCACGCGCCGGTCGCGATTCGTTCATACGAGGAACCGGCGTCCGATCAGCGACCGGGCTGGCGCACCGCGGTGAGCTCGAAACGACCCATCTTGGCGCTCGGCAGCGGCCACTCGATCGTCCGTCCCACCGAGAGACCGAGCAGCGCGCAACCCACGGGAGCGAGCACAGACATCGACGAATGCGCAGGCTCGGCTTGATCCCTCGCCCGACTTCGAGTCGGCAAGCGCCACGGACCGCTCGGGCCGGCCGTTGGCCCGCTGGGCGTCTGACCGGACGCAGACTCGAGCCACTCTGAAAATCCGTACCCGCAAATTCAGGGTAACGTGGCGCTCGTGAGCTGGTTCGCGCACGGCGAGACGTGCTCCGCGAGATGCGACGTCCTGCTCGTGCCTCCTCGCGTGGAGAGCGATGACGACACCCGCTGATCCGGACGCTTTCCGCACGCCGCCGACTCGGCCGATGCCGGCCGTCTTCTTCGGGCACGGCAGCCCGATGAATGCCCTCGAGCAGAACCGCTACTCGACGGCCTGGGGCACGTTCGGAAGCACGATCCCGAGGCCGCGCGCGATCCTCGTCATCTCGGCGCACTGGTACGTGAACGTCACCGCGGTGACCGCCATGGCACGACCCCGGACCATTCACGACTTCTACGGCTTCCCGCGCAGGCTCTTCGAGGTGCAGTACCCGGCGCCGGGCAGCCCGGAGATGGCAAAGGAGGTTGCCGACATCGTCGAGCCGACGCATGTCGGGCTCGATCAGGACAGCTGGGGAATCGACCACGGTACCTGGTCGGTGCTCGTGCACGCCTTTCCCGACGCGGACGTCCCCGTGGTCCAGCTCTCGATCCACGCGCAGAGGGACTTCGACTCGCACGTGGAGCTCGGAGCACGCCTCGCGCCGCTCCGTGAACGAGGCGTCCTGATCGTGGGCAGCGGGAACGTCGTGCATAACCTGCGCGTGCTGAATTGGTCCCAGCCGGACCTCGCCTTCGATTGGGCCCGGCGCTTCGACGACGCCGCTCGCGCCGTCCTCGCCGAGAACCCGGGCGGCGCGCCAGGGCTGCGCAGGCACCCGGACTTCGAGCGAAGCGCGCCCACGCCGGATCACTTCATTCCGCTGCTCTACGTCGCGGGTCTCGCTGGCGTGGCCGGGCGGCCGCTCGAGGTGCTGGTCGAAGGCCACGCGTTCGGATCGGTCTCGATGGCCTCGTACACGCTCGACACCAGGTGTCCGACGGAGAAGGACCCGCGCCCCTCGGCCAGCCTTCCCGATCCGGCGATCGTTTCGCCGCAGGACGCCAACGTGTGACCCCACCCCAACGCGGTCACTCGCGTCGAGCCGATCTTCCGCCCTGCCACCTTCCCAAAGGTCTACGAGCCTGCTGGTCCTGGGAGCCTGCATCAGGCCCTGCTGCATCGACATCCGGGTCTCGCCAGGCGGACAACATCGGGCACATTGGATCTCGAGGAGGCGAAGACGATGGCGACGAACATCGGAATCATCGGTGACGGCAACGTGGACAGCGCGCTCGCCCGAGGGCTCAAGCGCGCGGGACACGAGGTGCGAGCGGTCGGCAACGACAGTGCGGCCATCCGCGAGATGCGACCATGAACCTAGCGATCGGGTTCACGACCAGCGGCGCCGAGGAGCTTCAGAGAAAGCTCCCCAAGGCGCACGTCGTGAAGGCCTTCAACACCGTGTTCGCGCAGCACATGGACTCCGGCCGTCTGGGCGATAGGCGGCTGACCGCATTCGTGGCCGCTGACGACGCGGGCGCGAAGAGGGCGGTGCTCGAGCTGACGCGCGGGATCGGCTTCGACGCCGTGGATGCGGGACCACTCGAGAACGCGCGCCTGCTCGAACCCCTCGCGTTCTTCAACATCCAACTCGGCTACGTGCTGGGCATGGGCACGCAGATCGGGTTCAAGCTGCTCCACAGCTGATGTCGAGCTCCGGAGCCGATCGTGTGGACACGGTGCCAACATGAGTCTTCGGCCCGCGCTGGATCCGGAGTGCTCGAGCTCGTCCCCGGAGTGCGTCGTCGCGACCGTGATCGACGCGCGACCGCGGGACCTCGGCGGGTTCGAGGTCCGTCGGGTCCTGCCGTCCTCGGCGCGCCGGATGGTCGGACCTTTCACGTTCTTCGACCAGATGGGCGCCGTAATCTTCGGGCAGGGTCGAGGGATCGACGTGCGGCCGCATCCCCACATCGGTCTCGCGACGGTAACGTATCTCTTCGAGGGCGAGATCCTTCATCGCGACAGCCTCGGATCCCATCGGTCCATTCGCCCCGGCGGCATCAACTGGATGACCGCGGGACGCGGCGTCGTCCACTCGGAGCGTACGCCCCAAGAACATCGCCAGGACGGCTCGCGCCTTCACGGGCTTCAGCTCTGGGTTGCGCTGCCTCTGGCCTACGAAGAAATCACGCCTTCGTTCCACCACCATCCCGGCGTGACCCTTCCCGAGCGTGACCATGGCGGAGTGCAGCTCCGTGTGCTCGCCGGCACGGCGTACGAGATGACGTCGCCAGTCGAGATCCTCTCGCCTCTGTTCTACGTGGACGCTCTGATGTCGGCAGGCAGCGAGCTCGCGCTCCCGAGCGGTTACGAGGAACGTGCGATCTACGTCGTCGACGGAGCCGTGGGTTGTGGCGTGGAGCGTGCCGATGTCGGCCGCATGCTGGTCTTCGCGAAGGGGGCAAAGGTCGCCCTTCGAGCGGAGAGGGCGACTCGGGTCGTACTGCTTGGAGGGGATCCCCTCGACGGCAAGCGCTACATCGATTGGAACTTCGTCTCGAGTTCGAAAGAGAGACTCGAGCAGGCCAAGCGGGACTGGAAGGAAGGACGGTTCCCCAGGGTGCCCGGCGACGAGGTCGAGTTCATACCCCTTCCAGGATGAAGACGTCGTCGTTGGCGCGGTCGAGCCGATCGAAGCCGTCGTCCTCGAGGCGCGGGGAGGGGGGCGAGTACCTCGCGTGGGAGCTGGCCAAGCAGGGCCGTGAGGACCTACAACCGACCCGCTCTCGCGCTCGACCTCGATGGCCGCACGCGGGTCGTCCGTCTCATGCTCCGTGTGCTTCCGCCGCCGCGCCCGCCAGGCGCGGTCATCCACCGTACGACATGGGGGCTGATCTATCCCAGCCTCTCCATAGACGAAGCCGACGAGACGAAGGGAGAGTTTCAGCTCAAAGCTATCGAGGGGTTGGCAGGGCTACTCTCCAGGGCGCTGGCCAGTGGATGTCCCCATGCTGGAGGACACATGCCCGGTACGGCTCACCACGGACGGTGGTCGAGAAGGCCTTGGGACAGACCGCGACTGAGCTACTGGTCCTCGGCACCCGCGGCTACTCCGGAGCAGCGTATGTCTCTCTGGGGCCCGTCGCTGGGGACCTGCTGCGCGAAGCAAAGTGCGATGTGCTGGTCGTTCCACCTGCGGCCTTCCGAGAGTGAGCTGATTATCCAAGGTCAACCA
>CAYVDO010000158.1:0-16315 GCA_964450125.1 uncultured bacterium | reverse complement strand
TGCGGGGGGCGCCCGGTGACGGGCGTCCCTACCGCGCCAGCGCGGCTTTGCCGCGATGGGCGGGGGTCTGGAACAGACCCCCGAGAGGCGACGTTCAGCCCATGGCACCTTCGTACAGAGTGACGACCTGGCCGGGGTCCTTCACGGGCCGCGCGTTGAAGAGCCCGGTGATGTCGACGATCGCGAGGCTCGCGCAGTCGCCGATCACCTCGGGTGTGACGCCCACCTCGCTCAGAAGCGTGGGATGTCCGCAGCGCACCAGGAGCGCGCTCACGGCGTCCGCAGCGGCCTCGGCCTTCTCGCGCTCGCTCATGCCGTCGCGCGCTGCCCCCAGCGCCTCGGCGACGCGCGCCATCTTGTCGACGCAGGCGCTGGCGTTGAAGCGCATCACGTGCGGCAAGAGGATGCCGTTGCCCGTGCCGTGGGGGACGCCGCAGCGGGCGCCGATGGCGTGCGACATCGCGTGCACCAGACCCACCTGGGCACTGGCGATGGCGAAGCCGGCGAGGGTGGCTGCGGCCTGCATCTGACCGCGCGCTTCCAAGTCGGCGCCGTCGTCTACGCACGCCGGCAACCAGCGCACGATGAGCCGGATGGCGTGCAGTGCTTGGCTGTCGGAGATGGGGTTCGCGACGCGGCTGGTGGCGGCCTCGATGGCGTGAGTGAGCGCATCGAAGCCGGTGGACGCGGTCATGCGCTTGGGGAGCGACGCGAGCAGCTCGGGGTCGAGGATCGCGACGTCGGGGAAGAGCTTCTCGTCGACCACGAAGACCTTGCTCTCCATCCGCTCGTTCTTGATCACCGCCGCGTTCGTCACCTCGCTGCCGGTACCTGCGGTGGTGGGGACCACGACGAGCGGCAGCGGCTTCCGGGTGAGGCCGCCGACCCGCATGTGGTCGATGGCGCGACCGCCTTCGCTCAGCACCACACCCACCACTTTCGCGGTGTCGATGACGCTGCCGCCGCCGAGCGCCACGATCGAGTCGCAGCCCGCCGCCCGCGCCACGTCCGCGGCGCGATCGATCACGCCGAGACCCGAATCCTGCGGGACGTCGGCGACGGTGGCGGCGATTCGCGGTCCCAGGACGTCGCGCACCCGCTCCACCAAGCCAGCGCCGGTCACACCGGCGTCGGTCACCAAGAGCACGCGCTTGCCGCCGAGCGCCCGCACCTCGAGATCCACGCGCGCCAGCGAGCGCGGGCCTGAGAACACACGGGTGGGGCCGGAGTACGCGAAGGCGGCGCTCTTCGGCTCCTTGAGCAGCAGATGGAAGCCGATCTTGTCCTCGGGCTTGGCGCTCAGCCCCACGTGCACGTGCTTGAGCTGGACGAATTCGGAGAGCCCTTGGTGGCCGAGCTCGCGGCCGATGCCGCTTTGCTTGTAGCCGCCGAAGGGCGCCATGTCCGAGAAGGCGTGGAAGTCGTTGATCCAGGTGGTGCCGGTCTGGATGCGCGCCGCCACCGCCTCGGCGCGCGCCAGGTTCCGCGACCAGATGCCGCCGCCGAGGCCGTATTCGCTGTCGTTGGCGATCGCCACCGCCTCGTCCACGTCGTGGTAGCGGATCACCGACAGCACCGGCCCGAAGATCTCCTCGCGGGCGATGCGCATGTCGTTCCGCACTCCGGCGAAGATCGTGGGCGGGTAGTAGTAGCCCTCTTCGAATCCGGCGATGGCGGCGGGAGCACCGCCGCACACCACCTCGGCGCCGCCTTCCTTTCCGATGCGGACGTAGTCGTCGATGGTGGCGCGCTGCTTGTCGCTCACCACCGGCCCCATCTTGCTGCGCGCGTCGAGCTGGTAGCCGATCGGGATCTCGCCGGCGCGCTTGGCGAGGCGCTCCACGAACGCGTCGTGGAGCTTCTCGGGTAGAAGCAGTCGTGTGCCGGACTCGCACACCTGGCCGGAGTGGAGGAAGCACGCGAAGAGCGCGCCGTCGACGGCGAGATCGAGATCGGCGTCGTCCAGCACGATGTTGGCGGACTTCCCGCCCAGCTCGAGCGTCACCTTCTTCACGGTCGCCGAGCCGAGCTTCATCACGTGGCGACCCACCTCGGTGGAGCCGGTGAACGCCACCTTGGCCACCTTCGGGTGCGTGCAGAGCACCTCGCCCACCTCGCTGCCGAGGCCGGGCAGGACGTTCACCACACCCCTGGGAATGCCGCTCTCGCGAATGATCTCGCCCAGCAAGCACGCCGAGAGCGGCGTCACGCTCGCCGGCTTCAAGACCACCGTGTTCCCCATCAGGATGGCGGGAACGATCTTCCAGACCGCCATCAGGAACGGGAAATTCCACGGCACGATGCCCGCGCACACGCCGAAGGGCTCGCGGCGCACGTAGTTGCGGCTGGGGATGAAGCCGCCTCCCGTGGGCAGCTCTTCCGTCCACGGGTAGTCCCTGGCGACGTAGCTCGCCAGCGTGCGCATGAAGCGCGCCGCCTGGAACACGTCGGATGCGGTGCGGCGCACCAGCCCACCCGAATCCATCGCCTCCATCATCGCCAGCCGCGGGGCCGCCATCTGGAGGCGATCGGCGAGCTCCATGACGATGCGCGCGCGCTCCTCCGGCGCGAGCCCGCTCCACGTGCCGCGCTCGAACGCGCGGTGCGCGGCCTCGATGGCCGCCTCGGCGTCGGCGCGGCCGGCGCGGGCGACGTCCCCGATCACGCGGCCCGTGCCCGGATCGATCGTCTCGTAGGTGGCCCCGTGGGTGGCGTCGCAAAGCTCGCCGTCGATGAAAAGCCTGCCGATGGTCATTTCTCTCCCTCGTCGGGCGCGCGATCCGCGGCCGTAGTCCGCGATTCAGCGCAGCGTCACGCGCACGCCGTCTTCGATCCGATCGCCCGGATGCACGATCACGGTATCGCCTTCGCTGAGCCCGGTCACGAGCTCGGCCACGAGCCCGTTCTGTTTGCCGATCGTGACCGCCCGGCGCACCGCGCGGCCTCCCTGGATCGCGTACGCCGCCCACGTGTCCCGATCGCGAAAGAGCGCGCTGGTGGGCACCTGCAGCACCGCCTCCCGCTCCCACAGCACGATCCGCGCCTCCACCCGGAAGCCGTCGCCCAAGCTCGCCCAGTGCTCGGCCGGCTCGACGATGTCGAGGATGACGTTCACGCGCTGCTCCTCGACGCCGAGGGCGGAGATCTTGGTGAAGCCGGAGGGCTCGACGCGTCGCACGCGCGCGGCGAGCGGCTGGTCGCCGCCCCAGCCTTCGAGCGCGGCCACCATCGCCTCGCGTACACGAACCGCGTCGGTGGAGAGCAGGTCCACGACCACCTCCAGCGAACGCGGATCGGCGACCTCGACCAGCGGCGTACCGGCAGCGACCACGGTCTCGCTCTCTTGCAGCAGCGCGAGCACCCGGCCGTCGACGGGAGAGCGCAGCTCGACGGCGCGGCTGCCGCCGTCACCGCCGCCGCTCGCACTGCCTGCCCGCAGCAGCGTGGCGCGGGCGGTCTCCAGCTCGAACTCGGCGACTTGTTCGGCGAACGTGGCGGCGCTGAGCGCCTGGGTCGCGCTGCGCTCGGCGAGCTCGGCCTGATCGAGCGCTTGGTGCGAGACGTCTCCGGTAGCGGCGAGCTTGCGCGCCCGGTCGAGCTCGACCCGCGCGTACTCCACCGCCGTGCGGGCGCGCTTCACCTCCACCGTGGCGCGCTCGCGGGCGGCGGTGGCCGCCTTCTCGCGCGCCTCCGCTTCGGCGCGCGAGCGCGGATCGAGCAGTGCCGGGTCGCTCGGTTCCAGGGTCGCGAGCACGGTCTCGTGGGCGCGCACCGGATCGCCGGCGCGAAGCGTCACGCGCCGCAGTCGGCCGGCGATCGGCGCGTGCACGACGAAGCGATCGACGACCCGGGTCTTGCCCTCCTCGTCGACGGTGACGCGCATCGGTCCACGCGTGACCTTCGCAGCATCCACCGCCACCGGCTGAGGCAGGAATGCGTAGACGATCACCGCGGCGATCGCGGCGATGCCGATTCCCAGCAATGCGCGGCGCTTGCGGCTCGTCATGAGCATGTGCTCACTCGCGGGTCTTGAGCACGGCGACCAAGTCCAGGTGATCGAGTCGTCGCCGCACCACCAGGCTCGAAGCGATCGTGGCGACGATCACGACGAGAGCCGCCATGGCGTAGGTGGCTCGGTCGATCACGAACGGGATGCGGTAGAGCTCGGTATCCAGCAGCCACGCCAGGATGGACGCCAGCCCGCGCCCGACGGCGCACCCGAGCGGCAGCGCCAGCACGGTGATGACACCCAACTCACCCAGCAGAATGGTCGAGATCTCGGCGCGCGTGAAGCCCAGCACCCGCAGGCTGGCGAGGTCCCGTGCGCGCTCGGAGAGCGAGATCCGAGCGCTGTTGTAGACCACCCCGAAGACCATGATCCCGGCGAAGATCACGTTGGACGTGATCATGATCGCCAGGTGCTCCTGGATGGTCTCACGAAAGCTGCGCAAGGCGGCTCGCTTGATCGTCACGCTCGCGATCGACGGGGTGCGCTTGAGCTCGGCGAAGAGCGCGCCCTCGTGGAGCGGGTCGGTCTCGAGGAACGCGCCCGACACGGAGTCTCCCTCGCGCAGCAGGCGGTGCAAGGCGGCGAGCTCCATGTAGGCGCCCGTGCCGACGAATTGCTCGCTCACGTCGGCGACGACCGCATGGCGTATCGGGCGCCCGCCTTCCAGCACCTCGACGCGCACGGAGTCGCCGCGCGCAACCGCGAGACGCTCCGCGAGCTTGTCGCTCAACACCAACCCGTCCGCGGGCAGCGTGACGGGCCGGATTCGGTCGTCGAGCACACGGTGCAGCGTGGAGGCCGCGGAGAGGGCGGTGATCGCCACCAGCTTGGAGCGGTGGGCCGCCCGCAACCTCACGGCGACCGCTCGATAAGGCTCAGCCTGGATCACGCCTGGCAGGCGCTGGATCTCGTGAAGCGCACGCGAGGAGCGCGGGTTTCGGAACGTGAGCGCCGTATCTTCGCGCTGCTCCAGCCGGAACTGGACGTCGGCCATGAAATCGAACGAATCGAGTGAGAATTGCCCCGCGATCAGAAGCCCCATCGCTCCCGCGATGCCGAGGGCGGTGAGCCCGGCGCGCACGGGTTCCCGTTCGAGATGGCGAAGCACCATGCGCGCCGATTGGGACAGCAAACGCTCGAGCCCGAGGCGGTCGACGAGCAGCGGACGGAACAGGGGCGGCGCCTTGGGACGCATCGCCTCGGCGGGGCGTAACGTCACCGCCCGGCGCACCGCGTCGAGTACGCCACCCAAGCACGCGAGCGCCGCAAGCGTGATCGACACGATCACGACCGTGGCGGGAACGACGAACTCGAGATTCGGGAAGTGGAAGAACTGGACGTACATGCGCGTCATGCCGAGGCCGAGCCGGAAGCCCGCGGCGACGCCCATCGCCGCTCCCAACGTGACGATGATCAACACCAGCTTCACGTAGTGCCAGCCGACCGTTCGGTTCGCGTAGCCGAGCGCCTTGAGGGTCGCGATCTCCTCGCGCTCCGTCTCGACCAGGCGCGACAGCACGATCGAGAGCAGGAACGCCGCGACGCCCAGAAAGATCGCCGGCACCACGGTTCCCATCGTGCGCAGCTGGCTGAACTCGTTGGCGACGAAGAACGCCGACACCTGATCGCGGCGTCCGTAGGCGCCGAGCCCCCCGTACGACTCGAGCAGCCGGTCGACGCGTGCGATGACGTCGGGTTCCGAGGCCGCCGACTCGAGCGCGAGGCTCACGTCGTTGAAGGCGCCCTTCATGTCGAACGCGGCCTCGAGCCCGGCACGCCGCATCCACATCACGCCGAAACGCTCGTCATCGGGGAAGAGCGCCCCCGCCGGCAGCGAATACACGTACTCCGGGGAGAGAGCGATGCCGACGATGTCGAGCCGCTGCAAGCGGCTGCCGAGGATCGCTTCCAGGTGATCGCCCGGAGCGATGTGGCGCGCCAGCGCGAACGCTTCGCTCACGAGCACCTCGTTTGGGCGCTCGTATGCGGGAAGGCGGCCTTCGCGCAGGTGCAGGGCGTCGAGCCGCGGCTCGGTGCGGTCCGGAATCGAGACCAGTCGGCCGACGGCGGGCTCGGCCAGACCTTCGATCACCAGCGTGACGTCCGCAACCACGCGCGTTTCCACCGCGGCGATGCCGGGGATCGCCGCCAGCGAGGTCTCGAGCGCGAGCGGCGCACGCGTGAGCGAGGCCCAGACGTGCGCGAAGCGGTAACGATCGTAGTACGCGTCGCGGGTGCGCTCGAGGGATGCGAGCACCGCGAACGAGAGCACCGCCATCGCCACCGCACACCCGATCAGGAGCGCGATCGCGAGCGCCTGTGTCTTCACCCGCCATGCGTCGCGCGCGAGCTTCCGGTCGATCATCCGGAGTGCGCGCAACCAGCGCCAGCGGGGCGGCTCGATCACGCGGCACTCATGCGGCGCCTGGGACGCCCTTCACCACACCAGGTCCTGCGGCCGTGACTTGCGATCGTTGCGACGCTCGCTGGCGATGCGGCCGTCGGCGATGTGGATGACGCGATCGGCCATCGACGCGATCGCCGCGTTGTGCGTCACCAGCGCGGTGCAGGTGCCGAGCTCGCGGTTGACGCGCTCCAGCGCCTCGAGCACCAAGATGCCGGTGTGGATGTCGAGGGCGCCGGTGGGCTCGTCGCAGAGCAGCACCTGCGGGTTTTTCGAGATGGCACGAGCGATGGCGACGCGCTGCTGCTCGCCGCCCGAGAGTTGCGCCGGGAAATGATCCATGCGCTGGCGCAGCCCCACGAGCTCCAGCGCTTCCTCCGGGCGCATCGGACGTTCTGCGATCTCGGTCACCAGCGCCACGTTCTCACGTGCGGTCAGGCTCGGGATCAGGTTGTAGAACTGGAACACGAAGCCGACGTGCTCGCGGCGGTAACGCGTGAGCTCGCTCTCGTCGGCGGCCGTGAGATCGTGATCCTCGAACCAGACCGTGCCCGCCGTGGGGACGTCGAGGCCGCCCAAGATGTTGAGCAGCGTCGACTTGCCGCTGCCCGAGGGTCCGAGCAGCACCACCAGCTCGCCTGCGACGAGATCGAGGTCCACGCCCCGCAACGCTTCCACGATCACTTCGCCCATGCGGTAGAGCTTGGTGACGCCACGCATGCGAAAGAGCGGCGCCGCGCTGGACATGCCCCGAGGATAGCGGGGACACAAACGTCTTTTCGCGCCTGCCGAGTCGTGACACTCTCGTCATGACCGAGGGGCGGGTTTTCAAGTGACGACTCCGAGTGCCGCCACCCCCGAGCTGGCGGACGCATTCTTCCGCACCGTCTTCGACGAGAGCCCGGTGGGGATGGCGCTCGTCTCCCTCGACTTCCGCATCCTGCGCGTCAACGCGGCGCTCTGCCACGTGGCGGGCTACTCCGAGCCCGAGCTGCTCGGGCGATCGGTGGTCGACATCACGCATCCCGACGACGTCGGTAAGGACGTCGAGCTGGCCCAGCGTCTGCTCGCCGGCACGATTCCGCGCTACCAGATCGAGAAGCGCTACGTGCGCAAGGACGGCTCGCTCGCGTGGGCGCTGATGGGGCGAAGCGTGGTGCGCGATGCCGAGGGTCGTCCGCTCTACTACGTCACGACGGTCCAGGACCGCACCGAGCAGCAGCGGCTGCGCGACCAGTTGACCCGCAGCGAGCACCACCACCGAGCGATCATCGAAAACTCGCGCGACATGGTCAACGTCGTCGATCGCGAGGGTCGCAACGTCTACGTCAGCCCGGCGAACCAGCGCATCGCGGGCTTCAGCCCGGGAGAACGTGTCGGCCGCAATGCGTTCGAGATCGTCCACCCCGACGATTGTGAGACGGTGCGCGCCGCGTTCGCGCGACTGGTGGCCGAGCCCGGCCACCACGAGCTGATCGAATATCGGATCCGGCACCGCGACGGCCATTGGATCTGGGTCGAGGCCACGGGGCACAACCTGCTCGACGATCCCACGGTCGGGGGTGTGGTCGTGAACGCGCGCGACGTGAGCGCGCGCCGCGAAGCCGAAGAGCGGCTGGAGCGCAGCGAGCGGCATTACCGCGCGTTGCTCGAGAACTCGCAGGACATCGTGGTGGTCATCGACGCCGCGGGCATCCAGCGCTACTTGAGCCCATCGGTGGAACGGGTGCTGGGCTGGAAGCCCGAGGAGCTGGTAGGTCACAGTGCGTTCGAGCTCCTCTACCCGGACGACGTACCGCGGCTCATGGCGGTGTTCGGTGAGCGCGTCACCCAGCCTGGCGCACGCGACACCATCGAGTTCCGGCACCGCCACAAGGACGGCCGGTGGCTTTGTTTGGAGTCGATCGGCCACAACCTCCTCGACGATCCCGCGGTGGGAGGGATCGTGCTCAACTCTCGTGACGTCACCGAACGCAAGCGCGCCGAGGAGCGGCTGGTGGCGCGCGAGCACTACTTCCGCGCGCTCATCGAGCAGGTTTCGGACGCGATCACGATTCTCGAGCCGGATGGCGTGATCCGCTTCGTGAGCCCGCAGATCGAGAAGATCCTCGGCTACGCGCCCGAGGAGCTCGAGAACACCTCGCTCTTCGATCTGGTCCATCCCGAAGACCAAGCACGGATCGCTGCCGACGTGGCGGCCTGGCCGACCGCCCCCGAGGAGGCCCCGGGGTCACGTCCGGCACGGTTTCGCGCCCGCCACAAGGACGGCGCGTGGCGGCACCTCGAGGGCACGGGTCGGATCTCGTTCGAGGATGCCGTGGTGCGAGGCGTGATCGGCTCGGTGCGCGACGTGAGCGACCGCGTGGAGGCGGACGAGGAGCGTGAACGCCTCATCGCCGAGCTGACCACGGCGCTCGCCGAGGTGAGGACGTTGCAGGGGATGTTGCCGATCTGTTCGTCCTGCAAGCGCGTCCGCGACGATCAGGGTTACTGGACGCAGATCGAGCAGTACCTGAGCGAGCGCTCGGGCGCCGAGTTCAGCCACGGAATCTGCCCGGGCTGTGCCAAGCGGCTCTATCCCGAGTACTTCGCCGACACGCCCACCGATGAGCTGCGCTGATGCGCGCTCGGCGCAGAGGACGAACGGGGCCACGGTGACGGCTGGACGCATGGCTGCGCTCGCGCTGGTCGCGGCGGTGGCGCTGGCCGGCTGTGGTGATGACGCCACGCGCATCGATCCGTCGTATGCCGACCCCGCAGCCCTCGGCCCCTTTCCCGTCGGCGTGCGCACCGTTGCGCTCGACGATGCGAGCCGCGAGGACCTGACTGCTCGCTACCCGCTCCCCCGTCGCATCGACACCGAGGTGTGGTACCCGGCGGTCGCGTCGGCGCGCTCACGTCCCAAGGACCCGGTGCTCGGCTTCATTCCCGACGATCTCGAGGAGCCGCTCACCGCGATCATCCAGCGCTTCTACGGCGTGGACGGGATCCAGAACCTCGATGCCCTCACCGGCGCGGTACGCGATGCCCCCATCGAGCGCAAGAGCGGCCCGTATCCGCTCATCGCGCTCTCCCACGGCAATGGCAGCATCCGCTTCCAGAACTTCTCGCTCGCCGAGTACCTGGCCAGCCACGGCTTCGTGGTGGTGGCGCCGGATCACCTCGGCAACGCGCTCTTCGCTCAGCGCGCGGACGGGACTTTCTCCATCCTCAATCCACTCTTGATCCCGTTTTCGTACATCGACCGCGTGCTGGACGTGGAACTCCTCTACGACACGTTCCTGGCGTGGGGCGATGCCGATCCGTCGGGTTTCTTCACCGGCACCATCGTGCTGGGGCGGGGAGTGGGGATGGCCGGCCACTCGTTCGGCGGCACCACCACGTTTCAAGTGACGCCACTCGATTCGCGAATCGCCAGCGCCATGACCCTGGCCGGTGTCCCCGTCCCGATCCTCTCGCAGCCATTCCACGTGCCATCGCTGCAGTGGACGGCGTTCGAGGACCGCACCATCGGGTCGAGCGGCTTCGCTCAGAACGAGGCGCTCTTCGAGCGCTCCGCTGGTCCCAAGATGCTCGCCGAGATCCGCGACGGCGGGCACTTCACGTTCACGGATGGCTGCGCGTTCCTGGCCTTCATCTTCGACGGCGACGGCTGCGGAGAAGGCGAGCGCATCGACGGCGGCGAACCGTTCACATTCATCGATCCGTCGATCGCGTTGCCGATCCTGAACCGCACGGCGGCGGCCTTCTTCCGCTGGACCCTGAAAGGCGAAGACGCGATGGTTGCGCGGCTCGCCGCGAACCCCGACCCCGAGTGGGTCGTCTACAGCACCGGGAACCTGCCCTGACACCCGAGTGGCGAACGGTGGAGGGGCACGCTCGGTCGTGCCCGCGGTTCGATGCCGCCGCTGACGGAGCAGAGCCCTCCGCGGCTACGTCGCCATCGACCGTCGTCAGCGTTTCCGCGCCGCGGCCTTGCGCCGCGGCGGGGGCGCCTTCTCGCGCGAGCGCTTCGCTCGCGGCCGGGGTGCCGTCGCTGCCTGGTTCGTTCGCTCGAGCCAGCTCGCGATGGGCTCGAACACCAGCTCTTGCGAATGGCGGCTGATGAAGAGGTCGGCGTGGGCGAAGCGCAGCGCGTCGGTGCCCACCCGCAACACGTCCTTGCGTGACGCACCGCTCGCCTCGAAGGCCGAGAGCACCGTTGCCTCCGGCACGATGCCGTCGGCATTCGCGACCACCACCAAGAGCGGGTTCGTCACGTGCTTCATGCCGCGCGAAACGTTTCGGCCTTGCACGATCAAGTCGCGCTTGCGAATCCATTCGGCGATCTCGCGGTTGATCTGCGGGATCGGGTCCTCGATGGTCTTCACCAGCGTCGAGATCTTGCTGGTGTCGGTGATCTCCGGGTGCAGGTAGATCTTGAGCACGCTCGGAAATCGTTTGAGCAGCGGAAAGCCCAGCTCGGCGAGATGGCTCGAGAACGCGAACGGTACCGAGCCGACGATGCGCGGGTTGCCGAACAGCCGCTTGATGAGCGGATGCACGTCGTGCCACGCGAGCGGTGAGCCGATCGAGACGATTGCACCCATGCGGTTGGCGGGCACCATCGTCGCGTGGATGTACTGATAGGTACCGCCCAGGCTGCAGCCGATCGAGTCGATGCGGGCGGCACCGGTGGCGGTGACCGAGGCGATGTGATCGAACGCCGCACGCAGGTCCGTGATCGCAACCTCGCCCATCCCGAAACGTGTGGTGCCGCCACGGCGGCGCGTGCCGCGCTGCTTGCGCAGGTAGAGCGACCACACCTCGAAGCCGCGCCGAGCGAAGAACTCCTCCATCGGCATGCCGCTCGGGTGGTAGCCGAAGATGAACGCGTTCATCCCATAGCCGGGGATGATCGCGAGCGGATTCAACCCCGGGCGCAGGTGCTCGGGGGAGACCACGCGCTTGAGCTTGAGCTCCCAGCCGGCACCGTTGGGGACGTGATCGATGCGGACGTCGAGCGCCATGCGGATCCTCGTTGGATTCGATCGTTTGCGGGTGTCGCGGGATCGTACTCATGCGTTCGGCGCCAAGGAAAGCGCGTGCGCCTTCGTGATAGAAAGCTGCGTCGCGAAATGAAACGCCTCGTACGATGCCTCGCGGCGGCGGGCTTCACGCTCGCACGCCATCCCGACCTCGCTGGGCAGCCATGAACACCGCCCGTGCGAGCGATCGCGCCGAGTCGTGATGCAGCGTTTCCAAGCGCTTCGCGCGCGGGTCGGAGCGTTGGTGATCGTCGGCGTGCTCGCCGCGGGTGCGAGCCCGGCGGCGGAGGCACCACCCGCCGACGTTCAGCGTCTCCTCGAGTTTCGTTACGACGACTGGACCGCGCGCTTCGAAGGCGACTGGAGGCTTCGGCTCTCGTATCTGACGGCCTTTCAGCCCGTCGACGCGGCGCTCATCCCCAACGCCGAGCAACCCGACTCCCAGTGGCTCGAGCAGCGGCTGCGTCTCGACCCCTCGCTGGTGTGGCGCCCCGAGCTGGCGCCGCTTCGCCACGTGCGCGTCGTGGCACAGGCGGACTTCGCGGAAGGAGTGATCGGTGGTGACACGCCGCCGGCGCGCGCCATTCGCGACGACGAGATCGACGTGGCGGACCTCAACCAGCTCTTCGCGGAAGCTGTCCTCGACGGCGCGGTGGTTCGCGTCGGCAGGCAAGGTAGCCATTGGGGGCTCGGCCTGGTCGCCGACGACGGCGCCGCGGAAGCACCCTTCGGTGACCAGCGCTTCGGCGACTACGTCGATCGGATCGCGATTCGGATCGGCGGCGCACCCGGCGATTCCGCTCACCCGTGGGCGTTCGCCGTGGCCGTGGACAAGCCCGTGGAAGACGATCTCACGCGTCACGGCTGGCGCGACCACGCGTGGAACTACATCGCCTCGGTGCTCTACACGGGTGAGTCGTTCCGGATGGGCGTCTACGACGCTTACCGACTGCAACGAAACGAGCGCGACACCAACACCCGCATCAACCTCGCCGACGTCTATCTGAGCGTGCGCGCCGGTGAATGGGTGGCCGACGGCGAAGCGGTCCTCGCCGTGGGTAACACCGAGCTCGTCTCCACTCCGGCGAGCCCCTCGCAGGCGGACGTGCTGGAGCACGGCGCCGCGCTGAGCGCGGGGTGGTCGAGTGACGAGCTCGACGTGCTCCTCGGCACCGGCTACGCGTCGGGCGACGGCAACCCATTCGACGACGAAGTGCGGAACTTCACGTTCGATCCGGACTTCAACGTCGGGCTCATCTTGTTCGAGGAGTACTTGGCCGGGCTCACCGCCGCCAGCGCTTACAACCTCGGAGATCCCGCGCTGGTGGGAAGCGCGACGCCGGGCGCCTATCTGGTCGAGACCCGCGGCGGCGTCACCAACGCCGTCTACCTGAATCCCCGCGCGACGTGGCGCGAGGGGCGCGACGCGGGCTGGGAAGTGAAGCTCGGCGTGCTCTGGGCGCGGGCGCTCGAGGACGTGGTGGACCCGTTCGCGAGCTTCGATGCGGGTGGTGCGCCGCGGAATTACCTGGGCGGCCCCGTCGGCGACCACGATCTGGGGATCGAGGTCGACGGCGGCGTCGGCTATCGCATCCACGCCGACATGCTCCGTTGCTTCGTGGGCGTCGAAGCGGGCGGCTACTGGCCCGGCGGCGCCTTCCGGGACGCGAGCGGTGCCAAACCGGACGCGATGGCATTGGTGCAAGGCCGGCTGAGCGCACGATGGTGAGCCGTCCATTCGAGGGCACGTCGCGCGCGGCGGTCCGGAGCCTGTCGGAGAATGTGCCGCGCACGGCGACAGGCTCCTCGCTTGATGCTTCCTCGGGGGTCTGTTCCAGCCCCCCGCCCCGAAAAAGGCGTGGCTTTTTCGGGGCGCCACCCCCAAGTCGGCTCGCGTTCGCTCGTCGGCGCGCCTCTGGCGCGCGCCATTTTCAGCAGCCTGCTGGCGCGCTCGTGACGCTCGTGTGGCTCGCTCTCGCGGTGGCGGGCTGCGGCTCGTCGGAGCCGGCACCGGGGCTCAAGGCCACGCCGCCGGGCGCGGGTCCGCGCATCGTCTGGGACCTCTACGCCCGGCCCTTCGCCGAGATCCCGTTTCCCAACGACGTCGCGACCCTCTTCGACGAGACCACACCCACGCGCCGCCGCGTCAACGTGAGCCAAGAGGCGCCCACGGCGCTCGAGCGACGCATCCGCCGCCACACCGACGAGCTCGATGGCTTCGGCACCTATGCACCGCTCACGCTCCGCTTCGAGGCACCGCTCGATCTCTCGACCGCGACCCAGGCCAACATCTGGCTGGTCGACATCGATCCCGACTCGCGCGCCTACGGCAAGCCCGTGCCGCTCGATCTCGGACGCGGCAGCTTCCCGGTCCGCGACGACGCGAGCCATTTCTTCCCGTTCGATCCCGATCGCGAGCTCTCGGGCTACGTGTTCCCGCCGGACAACGTCGCCGACCGCGACGGCGACGGGCAGCTGGAATGGGTGGACTTCTACGAGGTCGCGACCGACACGCTCATCGTGCGGCCGGTGATGCCCCTCGAGCAGCGCAGCCGCTACGCCGTGGTGATCACCGACGGTCTGCGGGGGCGGAACGGGCAGCCGATCCGTTCGCCCTTCGACGCGGTCCACCACCTCGATCAGAGCGACGATCTGGCGGCGGCGATCCCGGTCTTCGATCGGCTCGGCGTGCCTCTTTCGCGCTGGGCGTTCGCGTGGAGCTTCACCACCCAGTCGGTCACGTCGCTGCTGGAGGCTGCGCGTCGTGGGCTGGATGGCGAGGGACCGCTCGCGCGCATGGCCACGATCGCGCCGCCCAAGATCGATCGGCTCGAGGATCTCGACATCACCACCGACGGTGATGGCTCGCTCCGGCTCCTCGGCATCCCCAAGGATCCACAGGACAACAAGTTCATCCTCCAGTCCGAGTTCCTGTCGCCGATCCTCGACGCCGCCGAATCGTTCGCCACACCCGGCGAGTTTCCGAACTTCGGCGTGGACGGGGTCGAGTACTTCGTGTTCGGTAGCTTCCTCTCGCCGAGCCTGATCCAGACGCCCGACGGTGTCATGGACGTGAACCCCGAGACCGGCGAGGGCACGATCGCGACCGACCGTGTGACGTTCATGCTGTCGATCCCCCGTGAGACCAAGGACCACCACCCGCCCTTCCCGGTGCTCGTCTACCAGCACGGCTCCAACACCTCGCGCCTCGAGAGCGTGGGCTTCGCGAACACCATGAGCCGCTTCGGTATCGCCATCGCCGCCATCGATGCCGTCGGCCACGGACCTTTCGACGCGATTGCCGACGCTCGCGGCGACATCGAAGGCCTCGCTGGCGACCTGCCGATTCCGCCCCAGCTCATCGTGAACTTGATCGGCATCCTGACCGGCATCGACCTCGGCCCCGTGGACGATCTCCAAGAGGCGGCCGACGAGCTCTTCCAGGTGGGCGTGATCGAGGCGATCGGCGTCACCGGGCGCGCCGTCGACGCCGACGGCGACGGCATCACCGACTCGGGCGCTTCGTTCTTCCGCGCCAACGCCTTCGAGACCCGCGACACCGTGCGCCAGACGGTGATCGACGTGATGCAGCTCATCCGCATG
This sequence comes from uncultured bacterium, assembly GCA_964450125.1. GTDB lineage: Bacteria > JADJOY01 > JADJOY01 > JADJOY01 > JADJOY01 > JADJOY01. Next base: position 1,272 of record CAYVDO010000158.1, on the reverse strand, counting down.
CTGAAGCATTTCGGCGAGCAGTCGCAGTTCGACTTGAACGGCGACGGCGTTCCCGAGCTCGACGGCGACTTCAACGCCGACGGACGCCTCGACCTCGGCGGGCCGGACGCGACCTTCGTGATGTCCGGCACCTCGCTCGGCGGCATCCTCACCAACGTGGCGTCGGCGGTGGAGCCGGCGATCCGCGCCGCCGCGCCGATCGTGCCGGGTGGGAATCTCTCCGACATGATCCTGCGCTCACGGCTGCGCTTCGTGACCCAGGACATGTTCCTGCAGGTGATCGGGCCGGTGGTGGTCGGCTGCCCCACGGGCGACGGCGAGCTCGCGCTCACCCTCAACAACGACGCCGCCGAGGAAGCGGGCGACGAGGGCTGCGATCCCGAGGTGATCCCGAAGGTGACGCTCGGCTCGCTGCCGGCCAAGGCGCGCGCGGTCGTCCGCGTGCGAAACCTCGCCAACGGCGAGGAGGCGAGTGGTGTCGCCGAGGACTCGGGTGGCTTCGCCGTCGGCATCCCCGCCGACGTGGGCGATGCGCTCGAGATCACGCAGGTGGGCACCGACGGTGCGCCGCAGACCCTCACCGTGATCTCGAAACACGAAGGGCTCGGCTTCCGCCGCAACACGCCCGATGTGCGCCGCTTCATCGGCTTGGCGCAGATGGTCTTCGAGCCGGGTGACCCGGTGAACTACGCGCCGCACCTCTTCCTCGATCCGCTGCCCGGCGTGCCGGCGAAGCCGGTGCTCCAGACCAGCGATCCCGGCGACTTCACGGTGCCGTTCAACTGTCACCTGGCGCTCGCTCGCGCCGCGGGATTCTTCGGTGACGAGGACGAGACGCTGCGCATCAACGACATCCTGATCGACCACGACGAGATGCTGCCCGAGGGCGACATCCCGTACGCCGCGCGCTGGGACATCGACGACCTCGACCGCAACAACGGTGGCATCGGGCCGCTGCCGGCGGTGCCTGCGGGAGAAGGGCTCGCGGCCGTGCGGTTCCCGATGGGCATCAAGCACGAGTTCATCGGCTTCTCGACCCCCGACGCTCCCGTCGACTGGGCCGTGTGGTCGCAGAACCAGATCGGGCTCTTCCTGTCTTCGGGCGGCCGCACCCTTCGCGACGATCTCTGCCTCGAAGATTCGTCCTGCCCTTTCGTTCCGCCCGTGCCGTAACGGGCTGCCGAACAACTCGCAGGCGCGAGTTGTTCGCACCTGTCGATGTTTCCTCGGGGGTCTGTTCCAGACCCCCGCCCCGAAAAAGGCGCGACTTTT